>NZ_JALKAT010000015.1:0-75956 GCF_023015685.1 Isoptericola sp. S6320L | reverse complement strand
GGGCGCCGACGACCCCCTGTGGAAGTCGAGAACCACCAAGTTCCGCGACGAAAGGTTACAACGATGAAATCCAGACGTCTCCAGCGAGCGACGCCGCTCGTGCTGACCCTTGCGCTGTCGCTGCCGGCCACCATGGCCCCACCGGCAGCAGCCGTATCGTCCGTACCGACCTCATCCTCCGCCGCCCTCCCCACCGCCGTCGACGTGGACGACGCCGACTACGACGCCTACGTCTTCCCGTACTTCGCCGGTGAGGGCGCCGACGGCGAGAAGATCTACCTGGCCGTCAGCGAGTCCGACGACCCGACGACCTGGCACACGCTCAACGACGGCGAGCCGATCCTCGAGTCCACCCTGGGCACCGAGGGCCTGCGCGACCCGTTCCTCGTCCGGCACCCGGAGACGGGGGTCTACTACCTCATCGCCACCGACCTGCAGATCTACGGTGGCGGCAGCTTCGGCGACGCCCAGGAGACCGGCAGCCGGTCGATGATGGTGTGGGAGTCGCCGGACCTCGTCAACTGGTCCGAGCAGCGCGAGATCGAGCTCGCACCTGAGAACGCCGGCAACCTGTGGGCGCCCGAGGCGCACTGGGACCCCACGGCGAACGACGGTGCCGGCGCCTTCGTCGTGTACTGGGCCTCCGCCCTGTACCCGGAGGACGTCGCCCCCGCCGACCGCGACATCAACACCTCCTACCAGCGGATGATGTCCGCGACCACGCCCGACTTCACCGAGGGCAGCTTCTCGGAGCCCGAGCTCTGGATCGACATGAAGCGCGGCACGGGCCGCGGCATGATCGACTCGACGATCGCCGAGCTGCCCGGGGACGGTGGCAGCACCTACTACCGGCTCACCAAGGACGAGGCGGACATGACCGTCCGTCAGGAGGTCTCGGACGACCTGCGGCTCACGCAGGGCGTCACCGAGGGTGACGGCTGGGAGCTCATCGGCGAGCAGATCGGCGTCGGGGAGCCCAACCCGTGGGGCGGGACCTTCACGTCCGGCGAGGGTCCGACCATGTTCCCCTCGCTCACCGACGACTCCTGGTACCTGATGATCGACCAGCCGTCGTACCACGGCGGCGAGGGCTACCTGCTGTTCCAGACCCAGGACCTGGCGTCCGGGGACTGGACCTCGCGGCCTGAGGTGGAGCTGCCCAGCAACCCGCGGCACGGCACGGTCCTGCCGATCACCGCCGAGGAGCAGACCGCGATCATCGAGGCCTACCAGCCGGACCTCCTCGCCGAGGGCGTCGCGCTGGACCGGTCCGAGCTCGCGCTCGAGCCGGGCGACGCCGCCGACCTCGACGCCACGGTCACCCCGATCACCGCCGAGGACAGGGCGGTGACGTGGTCCTCCGACGACGAGGCGGTCGCCACGGTCGACGCCGACGGCGTGGTCACGGCCGTGGCCGAGGGGTCCGCCACGATCACCGCGACGTCGAACGGCGGCCACGGCGTGGCGTCCGCGACCGTCACCGTCGCGGCGGCCGCACCCGCCCCGCTGCCGGAGGGCGCCTGGGTCGACCAGTTCGACGGGACCGAGCTCGACGCCCGGTGGACGATCGACCGCGAGGAGGCTTCGGCCTGGTCACTCGGTGACGGTGCGCTCACGCTGCAGTCGCAGCCCGGCGACACCTACCAGGGTGACAACAACTACGAGAACATGTTCCTCATCGACGTCCCCGCCGGGGACTTCGTCGCGCAGACGTCGCTGGAGGCCACGCCGACGGCGGACTTCCAGGGCGCCGGCATCATGGCGTGGCAGGACGCCGACAACTACGTGCGCGCCGGGCTCACCCACGCGTCCGTGTTCGACACCGGCCCCGTCGGCATCGAGACCGGCACCGAGACCGCCGCGACCTATGCGGCGACGTTCCTGGCCCGCGAAGGCTCCACCGGTGAGACGCTCCGGATGGAGCGGACGGGTGACGACTTCACCGTCTCGGTCTGGGACGGCGCGGGGTGGACCGAGGCCGCGACCACCACGCTGGCACCCGGCACCACGCAGATCGGCCTCTACGCGCTGGCCGCGGGCAGCGCCCCGAGCCACGAGGTGGTCTTCGACTACTTCGCGCTCGTCGAGCCCGAGGGCGCGGACGTCGTGCCGGACGGCGAGTTCACCCTCGCCGGGTCGGACGGCCGCTACCTCGTCGACGACGGCGGCCTGACGCTGGTCGACCAGCGTCCGGCGTCCGCCACGAGCTTCGTGGCCACGCCGGTCGAGGGTGACGGTTCGCCGCTCACCCTGGCCACGCCGACCGGGCTCCCGCTGGTGGTCGACGGCGACCGGCTGACCCTGGGCGCCGAGGCTGACGACGCGGCCGTCGTCCGGCTCTCCGACGTGGGCGGTGGCAAGCTCGCCGTGCTGGTCGGGGACCGGGCGCTCGCCGAGGGCACCGACGGTGCGCTCGTGCTGGGCGACCCGGCGGACGCCGCTCGTCTGGTGCTCGTCCCCGTCTCGGTCAGCGAGCACACGCTCACCGTCGACGCGGACGCCGAGCGCACCGAGATGAGCGACGACCTCTACGGCGCGTTCTACGAGGACATCAACTATGCGGCCGACGGCGGCATCTACGCCGAGCTCGTCCGCAACAGGTCCTTCGAGTTCAACAGCGCGGACAACGCCGCGTTCACCGGCCTCACCGCCTGGGAGCAGGTCGGCGGCGGCGACATCGCCGTCGAGTCCGACGAGGCCGAGTGGCTCAACGAGTCCAACCGCTACTACCTCACGGTGGACTCGGACGGCAGCACGGGCGTGTCGAACTCCTCCTACAACGAGGGTGTCGCCGTCGCGGACGGCGAGTCGTACGACGCGTCGGTCTGGGCCCGCACCTCCGTGGCCCAGGACCTGACGGTGCAGGTGGTCTCCGGCGACGGCGGGACCACGTACGCCACCGGCACGATCGCCGTCGACGGCTCGGACGAGTGGAAGCAGTACGAGACCACGCTGACCGTGTCCGGTGACGCGAACGACGCACGCTTCCAGGTCGTCTCCGGCGCCGAGGGCACGCTGCGTCTCGACATGGTGTCCCTGTTCCCGCAGGACACCTGGGTCGGGCCGGTCAACGGCCGGAGCGTGCTGCGCAAGGACCTCGCCGAGATGGTGGAGGAGCTGAACCCCCAGTTCCTGCGCTTCCCCGGCGGCTGCGTCACGAACGTCGGCACCTTCGACACCTACGTCGGGTCCGACGGGCAGGACCGCACCCGGACGTACCAGTGGAAGGAGACGATCGGGCCGGTCGAGGAACGACCGACCAACTGGAACTTCTGGGGCTACAACCAGTCGTACGGGCTCGGGTACCTCGAGTACATGGAGTGGGCCGAGGACCTCGGCGCCACGCCGCTGCCCGTGGTCTCCGTGGGCGCCAACGGCTGCGGGTCGACGATCCCCGAGATGCACGGCGGGGACGAGAACTTCGACCGTTGGGTCCAGGACACGGTGGATCTCATCGAGTTCGCCAAGGGTGACGTCGACACCGAGTGGGGCGCCGTGCGCGCCGAGCTCGGTCACCCCGAGCCGTTCGACCTGCGGTACATCGGGCTCGGCAACGAGGAGAACACCGACACCTTCCAGGAGAACTTCCCGGCCTTCCGCGACGCCGTCGCCGAGGCCTGGCCCGACGTCACCATCATCTCGAACTCGGGTCCGGACGACGCGGGTGCCCGGTTCGACGAGCTGTGGGAGTTCAACCGGGAGCAGGGCGTCGACATGGTCGACGAGCACTACTACAACGACCCGGCGTGGTTCCTGCAGAACACCGAGCGCTACGACGCGTACGACCGCGAGGGTCCGCACGTGTTCCTCGGCGAGTACGCCTCGCGCGGCAACACGTGGGGCAACGCGCTCGCGGAGGCGGCGTACATGACGGGGCTGGAGCGCAACTCCGACCTCGTCGAGCTGGCGTCCTACGCCCCCATGTTCGCCAACGAGGACTACGTGCAGTGGTCGCCGGACATGATGTGGTTCGACAACGACGAGTCCTGGGCCTCGGTCAACTACTGGAACCAGCACCTGTTCATGAACAACGTCGGTGACCAGGTGGTGCCCAGCACCCACACCGGTGCGACCGACGCCGCGCCCCTCGACGGCGGCGTCTTCCTGTCGACGTGGGCCACGCAGGCGGCCTACGACGACGTCGTGGTGACGGACAACGAGACCGGCGAGGTGCTGTTCTCGGACGACTTCGCCGACGCCTCGCAGTGGTCGCCCGTGGGCGGCCGGTGGGCCGTCCAGGAAGGCGAGTACGTCCAGTCCGGGACGGCCGAGGACGCGCGCACCGTGCCGAGCGGTGCCTACGACGTCGACTGGTCGGACTACACCCTCGAGCTCGACGCCCGGAAGACTGGCGGGAACGAGGGGTTCCTCGTGGGCTTCGCCGCCGGCGGGCCGAACGACTACTACTGGTGGAACCTCGGCGGGTGGAACAACACCCGCTCGGTGCTCCAGCGGGCCTCCGGCGGTGACGCCGGTGAGGTCGCCGCGATCGAGGGATCGTCGGTCACCACGGGCCAGGACTACCGCGTCAAGGTCGTCGTGGAGGGGCGCACCATCGAGCTGTACCTCGACGGCGAGCTGCAGATGACCTACACGACACCGGTGGAGAAGTCGCTGTACCAGGTGGTCACCCACGACGACGACACCGGCGAGATGATCGTCAAGGTCGTCAACCCCGGCGCCGCGACCGCACGGACCGACGTGGCGGTCACCGGTGCGTTCGAGGTCGCCTCCGACGTCGCCGTCACCGAGCTGGTGGCCGACCCCTCGGCCACCAACACCAAGGCGGACAAGACCGCCGTGGTCCCCGTCGACCGCACCTGGGACGGGGGAGCGAACGAGTTCTCGTACGACTTCCCGGCCCACTCGGTGACGTTCCTCCGCCTCGCGCAGGCCGAGGAGGAGCTCGTCGAGGTGACGCCGGAACGTCCGACGTGGACGGACGAGTGCGGTCCGGCGAACATCACGGGGGCACCGCTGCCCGTGGTGGAGGGCGTCGAGTACGTCGAGACCCGCAAGAACGACGGCGGGGTGAAGGTGGTGGCCACGCCGCTGGCGGGCTACGTCCTGACCGACAAGCCGTCATCGACGAAGAACCCGGAGTCGTGGACGTGGACGAAGGGCGACTCGGACGAGGAGTGCCCGCCGGAGCACCCGGCGTGGGACGCCTCGACGGTGTACACCGCGGGGGACCGGGTGACGCACGACGGCGCGGTGTTCGAGGCCACGTGGTGGACGCGGAACCAGGAGCCGGGGTCGTCGCCGTGGGGGTCGTGGCAGGAGATCGCCGCGACCTCGGACGGTACGGCCCTCTGGACGGAGTCGCGGATCTTCGTCGCGGGTGACGTCGTCGAGCACGACGGCGCCAGGTACACGGCGAGGTGGTGGACGCGGAACCAGGAACCGGGTGGTTCGCCGTGGGGCCCCTGGGAGCTGATCACCGGCTGACCATCTGACCCACCGGCCGGATCGCCCCCGTGCGGCGGTGGGGAGGAATCTCCGAGGATCTCGCACCGAGATCCGGAGATCTCCTCCCCCCAGCGGCACGGGGGCGCGGTCGTTGCCCGGACGTGTGATCGGTTCTGATCATCACGCGGAGCCGCGCCTCCGGTCCTGTTAGCGTTAACAACAGCGTCCGACGGCGGACGCGACCCGCACCGGCGACGAGGCCGGGCACGATCACGAGGAGTCATCGATGACCTCACGTCCACCCTCTCCACGCGCCCGGACCGGTCGCGGACGTCGGACAGCGGCCGGCCTGCTCGGGTTGGCCCTGGCGTCCCCGGTGGTCGCCACGGCACCCACGGCCCACGCCGCCGAGCCCAGCGAGGACGGCCTCGTCGCCTGGTATCCCCTGGACGGCGACGCGACGGACGCCTCCGGCCACGGCGCCGACGGCACGGTGGACGGCACCGCCGACTGGAGCGGCCTCGGCCTCGGGTTCGACGGCGACACCTTCGTCGACCTGCCGGACGACCTGGTCGCCGGGGTCACCGACGTGACCGTCGCCGCCGACGTCTGGATCGAGCCGGAGCTGACCGGCAGCTACTTCCTCTACACGTTCGGCAACCCCGCCGTCGGCAGTCCGCAGTCCGGCGACGGCTACCTGTTCAGCACGGGAGACGCCAGCTATCGCGCCACGATCTCCGACGCCGCGTGGGGCGCCGAGCAGAACACCTCGGCCGACGAGGCCCTGCCCCGAGGTGCCTGGGTGCACGTGGCCTACACGGTGAGCGAGGGGACGGGCACGCTGTACCGGGACGGTGAGGTCGTCGCGAGCAACGACACGGTCACCCTGACCCCGTCGGACATCGGTGGCGGGTCGACCGTCTCGAACTTCCTCGGGCGGTCCGCGTACGACGCCGACGGCCTCTTCGAGGGCCGGATGAAGGACGTCCGGCTCTACGACCGTGCGCTCGACGGCACCGAGGTCACCGACCTGGTGGTCGCGAACGCGGCACCGGTGCTCGCCGCGGACGCGACGGCGCTCGACCTCGGGGACACGACGGCGGTGCGTGGCGACCTCGACCTGCCGACCACCGCGCCGGGCGGCTCGACGGTGACGTGGGCCAGCTCCGACGAGTCGGTGCTCGCAGCCGACGGCACCTACGGGGCGCCCTCCGAGGCCTCGGACGTCACGCTCACGGCGACCCTCGACAGCCGAGGTGCGACCGCGACGGCGGACTTCGCCGTGACCGTGCTGCCGGCCGCGGGAGACGCCGAGAAGGCGCAGGCGGCGGCCGACGCCCTCGAGGTGACGAACCTCGACGACGTCCGGGGCAACCTGACGCTGCCCACCACGGGGGACGACGGCGCGAGCGTCACCTGGGCACCGTCGTCGGACACCATCGCCCCCACGGGTGAGGTGACCCGGCCGGCTCACGGGGAGCCGGCGCAGGACGTGGAGCTCACGGCCACGGTGACCGTGGGGGAGGCGACGGCGGAGCGCACGTTCACCGCGCACGTCCCGGCGCTGCCCGCCGAGGAGGACTACGAGGGTTACCTGTTCTCGTACTTCCTCGGGGAGGGCTCCGCGGACGGCGAGCAGGTCTACTTCGGCCTCTCCCGGGGTGACGACCCGTTGAACTACCAGGACCTCAACGACAACGAGCCGGTCCTGACGTCCGAGCTGGGGGAGGAGGGGCTGCGCGACCCGTTCATCATCCGCTCCCCGGAGGGCGACAAGTTCTACCAGATCGCCACCGACCTGCGGATCTACGACGGCGACGGGTGGGACGCGGCGCAGCGTCAGGGCTCGAAGTCGATCATGGTCTGGGAGTCCACGGACCTCGTGAACTGGACCGACCAGCGGCTCGTGCAGGTCTCGCCGGACACCGCGGGCAACACCTGGGCCCCTGAGGCGTACTACGACGAGAGCATCGGCGCCTACGTGGTGTTCTGGGCCTCGAAGCTCTACGCGGCGGACGACCCGGACCACACCGGCAGCTCCTACAACCGGATGATGTACGCCACGACGCGCGACTTCGTGACCTTCACCGAGCCCCAGGTGTGGATCGACCCCGGCTACTCCGTCATCGACTCCACCGTGACGCTGCACGACGGCGAGTACTACCGCTTCACCAAGGACGAGCGGAACAACACCTCGTCCACACCGTGCTCGAAGTTCATCACCGCGGAGAAGTCGACCGAGCTGCGTTCGACCGACTACGAGCACATCACCGAGTGCATCGGCAAGGCGAACTCGATCTCGGACGGGATCAACCAGGGCGAGGGCCCGACCATCTTCAAGTCGAACACCGAGGAGAAGTGGTACCTGTTCATCGACGAGTTCGGCGGTCGCGGCTACGTGCCGTTCGAGACCACCGACCTCGACGCCGAGGAGTGGACCATGTCCGCCGACTACGAGATGCCCTCGCGCCCGCGTCACGGCACCGTGCTGCCCGTGACACAGGCCGAGCACGACCGGTTGCTGCGCACCTACCAGCCCGACGCGTTCGTCGAGTCGGTCGACGACGTGGCGGTGACGGTGCAGGTGGGCGACACCCCGGTGCTGCCGGACGAGGTGCCGGTCGCGTACGCCGACGGATCCGCCGGCACGGCTGCGGTGACGTGGGACGACGTCGATCCGGCGGCCGTGGCGCAGCCCGGGACGTTCGAGGTCGCCGGCACGCTCGGCGGCGGGACGTCGCTGCCGGCGCGGGCCGTCGTGACGGTCACGACGGAGCCGGTCCCGGTCGCCGACCTGTCCGTGCGGCCGGAGAGCCTCGAGCTCGCGGTCGGCGGCGAGCGGTCGCTCACGGCGACCGTGACGCCCGCCAACGCGAGCGCACGCGGGATCACCTGGTCGGTCGCCGACGAAGCCATCGCCTCCGTCACCGCGGACGGTGTCGTGACGGGCGTGGCCGAGGGCACCACGACGGTGACGGCGACGACGGCGGACGGTGGGTTCGCCGTCGACGTCCCCGTCGACGTCACCACGCAGATCCCGGGGCTGGTGGTCCGCTATCCGCTCGACGAGACGACCGGGACGACGGCGGCCAACACCGCACCGGACAGCACGTTCGGCGCCGCGACGCTCGCGGGCGGCGCGTCGTTCACCGGTGACGGCGTGGCGCTGGACGGCACCGACGACTTCGTGGACCTGCCGGACGACCTGCTCGCCGGCGTGCACGACGTCACCGTGGCGCTGGACGTGCGCATCGACGACTCCCAGCCGACGCCCTACTTCGTCTACGGGCTGGGCAACTCCAGCGGGTCGGCCGGCGACGGCTACCTGTTCACCACGGGCAACGCCTACCGGACCTCGATCGCGACGGGGAACTGGAGCACCGAGCAGACGGTCTCGACGGGGTCGAACCTCGCCCGCGGTGTGTGGAAGCACCTGACCTACACCCTCGAGGGGGACACCGCGACGCTCTACGAGGACGGCATGGAGGTCGCCCGGCAGACCGGCGTCACGATCGACCCGGCCGACATCGGCGACGGGCAGACCGCCGCCAACTACCTCGGGCGGTCGCTGTACTCCGGCGACCGGTACCTGGCCGGCGACGTCGCGGACTTCCGCCTCTACGACCGGGCGCTGACGCCGGACGAGGTCGCGGCGATCGGCGTCGACCACACCGACGTCACGGGCGCCGCGCTCGACGAGCTGAAGGTGGACGCGATCGTCGACGACGCCGGCAGCACCGTCACGCTCCCCGTCGAGCCCGGTACGGACCTCACCGCCCTCGCGCCGACGCTCGCGGTCTCCGACGCGGCCGAGCTGGCGCCGTCGAACGGGAGCGTTCAGGACTTCACCGCGCCGGTGGAGTACACGCTGACCGGCCCCGAGGGGGCGGAGCGCACGTGGACCGTGCGGGCCGTCGAGATGCGCAGCCCCGTGCTGCCGGGTCAGTTCGCCGACCCGAACATCGCCCAGTTCGGCGACACGTTCTACCTCTACGCGACCTCGGACGGCTACCCCGGCTGGGGAGGGAAGGAGTTCTACGTCTGGAGGTCCACCGACCTGGTGGACTGGGAGCGGTCGGACGCACCGATCCTCACGCTGGACGGCGCGGACGGGGACGTCCCGTGGGCCACGGGCAACGCCTGGGCGCCGACCGTCACCGAGCGGGACGGGAGGTACTACTTCTACTTCTCCGGCCACAACCCGACCTACGACCGCAAGACCATCGGGGTGGCCGTCGCGGATCACCCGGAAGGTCCGTTCACGGCCGAGCCCGAGGCGATGATCACGAACACCGAGGCCGTGACGTCGGGGCAGGCCATCGACCCGGCGACGTTCCGGGACCCGCAGACCGGCAAGCACTGGTTGCTCTGGGGCAACGGCGGTCCCGGCGACGGTCCGGTCATGGCCGAGCTGAACGACGACATGGTCTCGGTCGACGAGGCCACGCTGCAGCGGATCGAGGGGCTCGACGGCTTCCGTGAGGGGCTGTTCGTCAACCACCGTGAGGGCGTCTACCACCTGACGTACTCGATCGACGACACGGGGTCGGAGAACTACCGGGTCGGCTACGCCACGGCCGCGAGCATGGCAGGCCCGTGGACCTACCAGGGCGTCATCCTGTCGAAGGACGTCTCGCAGGGCATCCTCGGGACCGGCCACAGCTCGATCCTCGAGGTGGCCGGCACGGACGACTGGTACATCGCCTACCACCGGTTCGCGATCCCGGGCGGCGACGGTACCCACCGGGAGACCACGATCGACCGGCTGACGTTCGGCGAGGACGGGCTCATCGAACAGGTGGTGCCGACGCTGACGAGCGTCGACCCCGTCGTGGTGCACCCGGCGTGGGACGCCTCGGCGGTGTACACGGCCGGGGACCGGGTGTCGTTCGACGGGCGGACCTTCGAGGCGACGTGGTGGACACGCGCTCAGGAGCCGGGTGCGTCGCCGTGGGGTGCGTGGCAGGAGATCGCCGAGGCCTCCGACGGGACCGCGGTCTGGACGCCGTCGCGGATCTTCACCGCGGGCGACGTCGTCGTGCACGGCGATCTCCGCTACGAGGCCCGGTGGTGGACCCGGAACTCCGAGCCCGGCGCCTCGCCGTGGGGTCCGTGGGCGCTGACCGGGAGCTGACGGGTGGGCGGGTCAGGAGCGGCGGGTGACGCGGAGCCCGCCGCTCCACCCGGGGCCGACTCCGACCCGGTCGGCGGACAGGCGTCCGGTCCTGGCGAACTCGACCCACGCCGCGCGCAGGGCGCGACCGGCCTCGACGAGGTGCGTGGCGCCGTCGGGCCCGATCACCGGGGCCTCGGCCCACCGCTCCGCGTTCGGGAAGAGCAGCCCGAGCTCGACGGCGTGGGTGGCCCCGAGCGGGTTGCCGTCGGGGCGCGTCGACAGCTCGGCGGCGACGACGGCGGCACCGGCGTCAGCCATGTTCTTCGCGAACGCCCGGGCCCCCCGGCGGAACAGGGTGTCTGTGACGCGGCGTGCCACGAGCCGGAACAGCAACGGGCCGACCACCGGCCTCGCCCGCAGGGCGCGACCCTTCGGGTCGAGCTGGACGAACGCGCTGCCGTCCTGCCTCGTCCAGGTCACCAGGAGCTCCAGCTCGGGTGCCCGACGGCGCCACGTGGCCAGGAACTCGTCCTCCGGCGGCAGGGGAGCGCGGCCGTACTCGGGGGCGAACGGCATCCCGGCACGGTCGTTCATCCCCGCCACGGCGGCGGCCGCCCGGACCTGCGCGGCCACGACGTCGGTGACCGGGGAGCCGGCGGTGAGGTCGCCCGCCGCGCCGACCAAGGCGTCGTGGATCTCCGCGCGGCCGCCGCGGACGCCGAGCGGCGGACTCTGCAGGATGGCGCGCCGCAGCAGCCCGTCGGTGCCGTCGGCACCCAGGACGTGTGCGAGCAGGTCCGCCCCGGCGGACTGACCGAACGCCGTCACCTGGCCGGGGTCGCCCCCGAAGGCCTCGATGTGCTCCCGGACCCAGCGCAGCGCCTCGATGACGTCGAGGAGGCCGAGGTTGGCCGGCCGGGGTGGCCGTCCGTCCGCTCCGCCGTCGTCCCCGAAGAACCCGAGGGCGCCGAGCCGGTAGGTGACGTTCACGACGACGACCCCGTGCTCGCGGACCAGGGCGACCGGGTCGTAGCCGGGGAGGTCGCCGGCACCGGAGACGTAGGCGCCGCCGTGGACCCACACGAGGACCGGGAGCAGGGTGTCGTCGGCCGGGCTGCGGACGGGGCGGGTGACGCTGAGCCGCAGGCAGTCCTCGGTGAACGTCATGCCCGCGAGCTGGGGTCCGTACACCTCGTCGGCGGCGCTGGGTGGTTGAGGGCACGCGTAGCGGTCGAGCTGGCGCGCCGCGGACTCCTCCGGGTCCGGGGGGACCGGAGTCGGCGGTTCGAACCGCCCTGCGCGGGCGTAGCGGATGTTGCGGACCTGCTCGACGTCGTGGCTGTGACGCAGTGCGGCGAACGTGCCGAGCGGGGTCTCGATCCGGGTCTGGTCGCCGGCCGTGCCGGCATCGTGCGGGGCGGTGGACCGTTCGGTCATGGCGTCCTCCTCGACGGCGTGGGGCCACCGTAGCGAACCGACCGGGCGGTATGTCCAGTGCGGCTGCGGGCGAAACAGAGCCCCGAGCGGCCGGCGGGTCACGATCGGCTCCCGATCCCGGCGGGAGCGTTGACTTCCCGAGCGGCGACCTGTTGATATATGGAGTCATCACCATATTTCGGAGGAATACGTGACTCAGCAGGACGTGTCGGCGACCACGGCGGGCGACGCCACCTCGAGACCCCGCTATCGCGGCCGGCACCTGCCGATGGTGGCCGTGGTCATCGCCGCCTTCATCGCGACGGCGCTGGCCTACAGCGGCATGGTGCTGTTCGGCCTCGAGGTCGCCCACATGGAACCGCTCGAGGCCTATGCGCTCGCGGGATTCCTGGAGGTCAGCCTCGTCGCCGTCGCCCTCATGGCGCGCAACGCCGCGCTCGAGGGGCGGCCGTACGGGGTCCTGCTGACCCTGACGTGGGTCCTGTCCGGCACCTCCGGCGTCTTCGCGGCGCTCCACGAGGTGGCGGTGCCGACCGCCAGCACGCCCTACATGGTGGTCTTCCGGTTCGTGCCGCCGCTGGTCGCGGCGCTGATGTGGCACCTGGCGCTGGTCGGCGAGCGGCACCTCGTCACGGGGCACACCCTGGACGAGCGCCGCCGCGAGCACCGCGTGCACCAGTACGTCACGGCTCTGGAGATGTGGCGCGACGCGCGGCTCGACAGCTCGGGCAGCCGTCGTGCCACGAAGAAGATCCGCGCGTCGCACGAGCGCCAGCGTGCCGCGCGCGACCGCGCGCTGAAGCTGCTGACCGTGGAGGACTTCGAACGGCGGATGCAGGTCTGGGTCGAGCGGCTGGAGGCTGCCGAGCGTCACGGCAGCAGGCTCGACACCATCGGCGCGAGCTCGGTCAAGCGCGGTATGGCCCGCGGAACCGTCCTGGCCGAGGACCCGGCACCGGCCGATGCTCGGCCGGCAGGCTCCGCGTCGACCGTGGCCGCCACCGAGCCTGTCGCCGCTGAGCCCGTCGCCGCTGGACCTGTCGAGGCCGAGCCGGTCGTCGAGCCGGTCACGACGGCGGCCGTCGCGTCGCGCGACGAGGACGACGGCGAGCGGACCGCCGAGCCGGAGCCGTTCGCCGAGGACTTCGGCGCCGCACTGGGCGGTGAGCCCACGGGTACGCGCGGCACGGGTCCGCGCGAGACCGAGGACGAGCCAGAGGCCGTCGCGCGCGAGCACGGCCCGGCGGAGGCGCACAGCGAGGCGCCGCAGCCGTCCGAGCCGCTGCCGGAGACCGGGCACACCCGCCGGGTCGAGGTGTTCGACCTGGTCGGCCGCTCCGACACCGCGACGGGCGCGATCCCCCGGGTGCCCACCTGGTCCAACCTGCACGGCACCTCCGAGCTGCCGACGGACGCGCCGAGCACAGCCCTCGAGGGCGCCGAGAGTGCCGAGAAGGCGTCGGAGGACGACGAGAGCACGGCGGTGACCGACGGCGCGGGCGAGGGGAGCGAGGAACCGTCCGGCCGCGACCGCCGCATCCTGATGCTCGCCCGCGCCGGCCTGAACCAGCGCGAGATCGCCGACGAGGTCAAGGCGTCCCGGTCGACCGTCAGCCGGGTGCTGCGCCGGTTCGAGGACCAGAAGCCCGGCTCCGAGCAGGCCGACGACGAGCTGGCGCTCGCCCCGGCCTGACCTGCCCGCCGCGAGAGCGACCCGCATCCCGGGATCCGCCGACCGTGCCGGTCGGTGCCGGTCGGTCCCGGGACGCGGGTCGTTCTCGCGGGTGCTCAGGCGCGCGCGAACGTCCCCGCGAACGCCGTCCACGACTCCGGCGCCAGACGGACCGTCGTGGTCCCGTCCGCGGAGCCGACGAGGGCGCCGGCCACGTCGACGGCCGACCAGGAGGCCTCCGCGACCTTGGCGGCGTGCTCCGGGCCGTGCACGGCCGTCTCGTGGTCCGCGAGCATCTGGTGCCCCTCGGTCAGGGAGAGCGTCGCCCCGACGTGTGCGAGGTCCACCTCGACGACCTGGTCCGACCGGTTGGTGAGGAACAGGCCCAGGCTGCCGTCGTCGTCGACCGTCGCCGCCGCGGTGACCGCGGGGGCCTCGCCGTGCCGCTCGGTCCGGAGGCTGGGCGCGTCCACCCGCACGTCGAGGGCCGTGCCGCGGGCCAGGCGCGCCGTCGTCGCGAACGGGTAGAAGGTGGGCTGCCGCCAGGCCTCGCCGCCGGGCTCGGTCATGATCGGTGCGATGACGTTGACGAGCTGGGCGAGGGCCGCGACGGGGACCCGGTCGGCGTGGTTGAGCAGCGTGACCAAGAGGTCACCGACGACGACGGCGTCGAGGGCCGAGTAGACGTCCTCGATGATGCGCGGGGCGTCCCGCTGGATCGGCAGGTTGGCCTCTCCCGGGAAGCGGGTCTCGAGGTACCAGACGTTCCACTCGTCGAACGAGATCGTGATCTTCTTGTCGCTGCGGCGCTCGGCACCCACGGCGTCGGCGGAGGCCACCACGCGGTCGATGAAGCGGTCCATCGCGGTGCCGGAGGCCAGGAAGGACGCGCGGTCGCCGTCGTGCTCCTCGTAGTAGGCGTGCATCGAGATGTGGTCGACCAGGTCGTAGGTGTACGACAGGACGGTGCGCTCCCACTCGCCGAACGTCGGCATCTGCATGGAGCTGGAGCCGCACACGACCAGGGAGATCGACGGGTCGACGAGCTTCATGGCCTTGCCGGCCTCGGCGGCGAGCTTGCCGTACTCGTGGGCGTCCTTGTGGCCGATCTGCCACGGGCCGTCCATCTCGTTGCCCAGGCACCAGAGCCTGACGCCGTAGGGCTCGGTGCGCCCGTTGGCGATCCGCAGGTCGGCCCACCGGGTGCCGGCCTCGCCGTTGCAGTACTCGACCAGGGCCGCGGCGGCCGCGACCCCGCGCGTGCCGAGGTTGACGGCCATCATCGGCTCGATCCCCTCGCGCTCGGCCCACTGCAGGAACTCGTCGGTGCCGACGAGGTTCGGCTCGACGGTGCGCCACGCGAGGTCGAGGAACGGCTTGCGCTCGGCGACGGGGCCGACGGCGTCCTCCCAGACGTAGTTCGAGACGAAGTTGCCGCCGGGGTAGCGCACCATCGACACACCCAGCTCGTGGGTGAGGTCGGCGACGTCGCGGCGGAAGCCGTGCTCGTCGGCCGCGGGGTGCTCGGGCTCGAAGATGCCGGTGTAGACCGCACGGCCCAGGTGCTCGACGAACGAGCCGAACAGGCGGCGGTCGACGACCCCGCGGCGGAAGTCGGGGTGCAGGGTGATGCGGGCGTCAGCCATGGTTCTCGGTGTTCCTCTGCGAACGGAGCGGGATGTGCCGCCGATGGTTACAACGATGTAGAGTGAACCACGACACAGGTGTCCGGCACCAGTCGGCCGCCCGTGTCCTACGCTGGGCGCGTCGATCAGGAGGAGAGTCACGTGGCAGTGACCATGCATGACGTGGCGCGCAGGGCCGGCGTCTCGATCAAGACGGTCTCGAACGTCGTCAACGCCTACCCGCACATCCGGCCCGAGACGCGCCGGCGGGTCCAGGAGGCGATCGACGATCTCGGCTACCGGCTGAACACGACGGCGCGGAACCTGCGCCAGGGGCGCACCGGCATGATCGGCCTCGCGCTGCCCGAGCTCTCTCTGCCGTACTTCGCCGAGCTGGCGGACTCCGTGATGCGCGCGGCCGAGGCGCGCGGCGTGGTGGTGCTCATCGAGCAGACGGGCGCCCAGCGCGAACGGGAGCTCCAGGCGCTCGACTCCGCGCAGCGCCGGCTCACGGACGGCCTGCTGTTCTCGCCCCTCGCGCTGGAGCCCGAGGAGACCGAGAAGCTCGAGGTCGACTACCCGATGGTGCTGCTCGGCGAGCGGATGTTCGGTCCCGTCGACCACGTCACGATGGCCAACGTCGAGGCGTCGCGGGCGGCGACGCTGCACCTCATCGAACGGGGTTGCCGACGGATCGCGGCCATCGGCGCCCACCCGGGCGAGACGATGGGCTCGGCGCGGCTCCGGTACGACGGCTACCGCAAGGCGCTGGCCGAGGCGGGCGTCCCCTTCGACCCCCGGCTGGTGGTCGAGGCGGGCCTGTGGCACCGCGCGACCGGCGCGGAGGCGATGTCCACGCTGCTCGACTCCGGCGTGCCCTTCGACGGGGTGTTCGGCATGAACGACGCGCTGGCGCTCGGTGCGCTGCACGTCCTCCATGCGCGGGGGGTCTCGGTGCCCCACGACGTCGCGGTCATGGGCTTCGACGACGTCGACGACGCCCGCTACTCGGAGCCGTTGCTCAGCACGATCGACCCCGGCCGGGAACAGATCGCGCAGACGGCGGTGGACCTGCTCCTGGACCGCATCGGCGGGTCCACCGTCGAGCCGCGCCGTGTCGTCGCGGAGTTCCAGGTCGTGGCGCGCGAGTCCAGCCTGCTGGGCCGCCTGGTGTCGCAGGGCGGCTGACGGTGCGTCAGGTTGCGCGACGGTAACGGTTGTCGGCCGCTGCTTGCATCCGTCTCTACAACGGTGTAAAAAAGTCCCATCCCGTTGTTGTACAACGATGGAGAGAGTGCCATCGGCGGCACCCTCACTGAGGGCCAAGGTGGCCCCGGCGCACTCATTCAAGGAGGACATCGAATGCGCATCTCACAGCGCCGTGGTGCAGCAGCAGCTGTTGCCACACTGACGGTCGGAACGCTCCTGGCGGCCTGCTCGTCCGGGGGGTCCGCCGACGGCGGGGCCACCGCGGAGGGCGGCGGCGACGCCGCCGCCTGCACCAACGAGATCAAGAAGCCGGACGCCACCGAGGTGAGCGTGTGGGCCTGGTACCCCGCGTTCGAGTCGGTCGTGGACCACTTCAACGAGACTCATGACGACGTCCAGGTCTGCTGGACCAACGCCGGCCAGGGCGCCGACGAGTACAACAAGTTCTCCACGACGATCGAGGCGGGCTCCGGTGCTCCGGACGTCATCATGCTCGAGTCGGAGATCCTGCCCACGTACACGATCCTGAACTCGCTCGCCGACCTGTCCGAGTTCGGTGCCAACGAGCTGGAGAGCCAGTTCACCACCGGTGCCTGGTCCGACGTCACCAGCGGTGACTCCGTCTACGCGATCCCGGTCGACGGCGGCCCGATGGGCATGCTGTACCGGGCCGACATCTTCGAGGAGTACGGGGTGGAGGCGCCGACCACCTGGGAGGACTTCGCCCGGGCGGGCCAGGAGCTGCGCGACGCCGGCTACGAGGGGTACATCACCAACTACCCGACCAACGGCAACGCGCTGAACTACGCGCTGTTCGCGCAGAACGGCTGGAGCCCGTTCGAGTATGACGCCGCGAACCCGCAGGAGATCGGCATCGACGTCGCCACCCCCGAGGCGGAGCAGGTCCTGTCGTACTGGAAGGACCTCATCGACCAGGGCCTCGTCTCCACCGACGACGCCTTCACCTCGGACTACAACACGAGCCTCGTCGACGGCACCTACGCCGTCTACCTGGCGGCCGCGTGGGGCCCCGGCTACCTCCAGGGCCTGTCCGACGCCGACAGCGAGGCCGAGTGGAAGGCCGCGCCGCTGCCCCAGTGGGACGCGGACGACCCCACCCAGGTCAACTGGGGCGGTTCCACGTTCGCCGTGACGGAGCAGGCCGACGACAAGGCGGCCGCGTACACCGTGGCCAGCGAGCTGTTCGGCGACATGGACGCCTGGGAGCTCGGCATCGACGAGGCGGCGCTGTTCCCGCAGTGGAACGAGGCGCTGGAGTCCGACTACTTCGTCAACAAGGAGTACGAGTTCTTCGGCGGCCAGCAGATCAACAAGGACGTCTTCATCGAGGCGGCCAACGGCTACGAGGGCTTCTCGTTCAGCCCGTTCCAGGTCTACGCGTACGACCAGCAGACGCAGGCGCTGTTCGACATGGTGGAATCCGGCGGTGACGCCACCACCACGCTGCAGACCATCCAGGACGCTCTCGTGTCCTACGCCCAGCAGCAGGGCTTCACCGTCAAGTGATCGAACGGCCGCCGGCCCGGTCAGCCGGGCCGGCGGCCCTTCTTCCACGCAGGATCGCGCAGGGAGTACACCATGACATCGTCGACGGCCGTCGACCGGCCCGCCGGGCCCGCCCCGTCCGGCGCCCGCGGCACGAAGCCTCGCCGCAGCACCTCGACCAGCACCATCGACAGCAAGCGCCAGTGGTGGGGATGGCTGTTCGTCGCCCCGTTCACCGTCGTCTTCGTGCTGTTCCTCATCATCCCGCTCTCCTACGCGTTCTGGATGAGCCTGCACAACAAGGGCCTGGCGACCGGCGGTGAGTCCGTGTTCGTCGGTGCCGACAACTACGTGCGGGCGTTCACCGACCCGGTGTTCCTCGAGGGTCTGCTCCGCGTGGCCAAGTTCGTGGCGGTGATGGTGCCCGTCCAGATCGGCCTGGCGCTGGTCTGCGCCCTCGTGCTCGACACGCTGGCCACCCGGTTGTCCAAGGCCTCCCGGCTGCTGATCTTCGTGCCGTACGCCGTGCCCGCCGTCATCGGTGCGCTGATGTGGGGCTTCCTCTACAGCCCGCGGTTCGGCCCGGCCACCGACGTCTTCGGCCTGTTCGGCCTGACGGCCCCGGACTTCCTCAGCTCGTCGATGATCTTCGCCTCGCTGGTCAACATCGTGACCTGGCAGTGGGTCGGCTACTACATGATCATCATCTACGCGGCGCTGCGGACGATCGACCCCTCGGTCTACGAGGCCGCGCGGATCGACGGTGCGAACGGCCTGCAGACGGCGCTGCGCATCAAGGTGCCCATGGTGTCGTCGTCCATGGTCATGGTCGTCGTCTTCTCGTTGATCGGGACGCTGCAGTTCTTCACCGAACCGACGGTGCTGAGGTCCGTGGCGCAGGGGGCGATCCCGTCGGACTACACACCGAACATGTACGCCTACTCGCTGGCGTTCTCCTACAGCCAGTTCAACTACGCGTCCACGATCGCGTTCGCACTCGGCATCTTCGTGTTCATCGGGTCGTACATCTTCCTGTACGTCACCCGCAAGCAGAGTGGACTCAAGTGATGACTACGGACACCCAGACCAGCCCGACCGCGACGAAGCGCGCCCGCCGCTCCGGGACAGGTGCGAACGGCGGTCGCCGCATCGGTTCGCACGCGTTCCTGGTGCTGATGGCGCTGTACTTCGTGGTCCCCCTGTGGTTCCTCGTGGTGGGATCGACCAAGTCGAACAGCGGCCTGTTCGTCGGCTCCGGCGGGGCGTTGTGGTTCAACGACGAGTTCTCCCTCGTCGACAACATCCGGGGGCTCTTCGAGCACCAGGGTGGCATCTACTGGATCTGGTTGCGCAACTCGTTCATCTACGCGTTCGCGGGCGGTGTCGGTGCGACGGTGCTCGCCGTCCTCGCGGGGTACGGGCTGGCGAAGTACCACTTCCGGGGACGCACCGCCTACTTCACGGTGCTGCTCGGTTCGGTCATGGTGCCGCTCACGGCCCTGACGATCCCGACGTTCGTGCTGCTGAGCGACATCGGCCTCATCAACACGATGTGGGCCGTCATCCTGCCGTCGCTCCTGAGCCCGATCGGCGTCTACCTCATCCGCGTCTACTCGCAGGACGCGATCCCGAGCGAGATGCTCGACGCGGGCCGCGTCGACGGCGCCGGCGAGCTGCGCCTCTTCTTCCAGGTCGCCCTCCCGCTGCTGCGGCCGGCGATCGTGACGGTCCTGCTGCTGGCCACGGTGTTCAGCTGGAACAACTTCTTCCTGCCGCTGGCGGTGCTGCGCGACACGGACCTGCTGCCGGTCACGGTCGGCCTCAACCAGTGGCAGGCCCTGTCGAACGCCGGTGCGGGCGGCGAGCAGGTCTGGAACCTCATCGTCACCGGCGCCATGGTCTCGATCATCCCGCTCATCGCCGCGTTCCTCGGCCTGCAGAAGTACTGGCAGGGCGGGCTCTCCCTCGGCTCGGTCAAGTAGACCGTTCCCTCCCAGCTCCCGGTGGGCACTGGCACGGTGCCCACCGGGCTCCATCGTCGACCGCCATCACCCCTCACACGGGAGGTCTCATGCTGCCCGCCACCGTCACCGTCGACCCCGCGTTCGTCGTCGGGCCCGTGCGTCGTCGTACCTTCGGCTCGTTCGTCGAGCACCTGGGCCGGTGCGTGTACACCGGCATCCACGACCCCGAGCACCCCTCCGCGGACGCCGACGGGTTCCGCGGCGACGTGGTCGAGCTCACCCGGGAGCTCGGGGTGTCGACCGTGCGCTACCCGGGTGGGAACTTCGTCTCCGGCTACCGGTGGGAGGACGGCATCGGGCCGGTCGCGGAGCGGCCGCGGCGCCTGGACCTGGCGTGGCACTCCACCGAGCCGAACCTCGTGGGTGTCGACGAGTTCATGCGGTGGGCCGCCAAGGCCGGCGTGGAGCCGATGATGGCGGTCAACCTCGGCACGCGCGGGGTCCAGGAGGCCCTGGACCTGCTGGAGTACTGCAACGTGCCCGGCGGGACCGAGTGGTCCGACCGCCGGCGGGCCAACGGTGCGCAGGACCCGTACCGGGTCACGATGTGGTGCCTGGGCAACGAGATGGACGGGCCGTGGCAGATCGGCGCGAAGACCGCCGCCGAGTACGGTCGCCTCGCCGCCGAGACGGCGCGCGCGATGCGGATGATCGACCCGGACCTCGAGCTCGTGGTGTGCGGGTCGTCCAACTCCGCCATGCCGACGTTCGGCGCGTGGGAGCACACCGTGCTCACCGAGGCCTACGAGCACGTCGACCACGTCTCGGCGCACGCCTACTACTACGAGACCGACGGCGACCTGGCCTCGTTCCTGGCCTCCGCGGTCGACATGGACCACTTCATCGACTCGGTCGCCGCCACCGCGGACGCGGTGCGCGCCGCGGGCAAGCACAGCAAGCGCATCAACATCTCGTTCGACGAGTGGAACGTCTGGTACCAGCAGCGCGCCGAGTCCCGCCCGCCGTCGGGCGACGACTGGCCCATCGCGCCCGTGCTGCTCGAGGACCGCTACAACGTGGCCGACGCCGTGGTGGTCGGCAACCTGCTCATCAGCCTGCTGCGGCACACCGACCGGGTGCACGCCGCCTCCCAGGCCCAGCTCGTCAACGTCATCGCCCCGATCATGACCGAACCCGGCGGGCGCAGCTGGAAGCAGACCATCTTCCACCCGTTCGCCCTGACCTCCCGGCACGCCACGGGCGACGTGCTGCGCCTGGCGATCGACTCACCGGTGACCGAGACCGCCCGGTTCGGCGAGGTGCCCGTGCTCGACGCCGTGGCCACCCACGACCCGGACACCGGCGAGGTCGTGCTGCTCGCCACCAACCGCTCGGTGACCGACCCCGTCACCCTCGACGTCGACCTGCGCGGCTTCGGCGCGCTGCGCCTGCTCGAGGCGCTCACGCTGTCCAACCCCGACCACACCTGGACCGCGACCGCCGACGACGACACCACCGTGGTCCCGCGCGCCAACACCAGCGCCAAGATCGCCGACGACCGGGCGTACGCCGAGCTACCCCCCGTGTCCTGGACCATCATCCGGCTCGGGCGGGCGTGAGCCGCGCCGGGCGTCGCCGTCGGCCCGTGGTCGTCGCCCTCGCCGTGCTCTGCGTCGCCGCGGTCGCGAGTGGCATCGGGCTCGGCGTCCTGCGCCCCTGGGCGGAGCCGGCGACCGAGCCGCGACCGATCGCGCTCGACGGCGACCTCGCCACCCACGACCCGGCGCTCGTCGTCGGTGCAGCGGGGGAGCCCTGGTTCGTCTACTCCACCGGGGTGCCCAACAAGGCGCTGGGCGCCCCCGTCGTGAACCGGTCCGACGACGGCGGGGCCACCTGGGAGCAGGTCGGCCCGGCCTGGGGGAGCGACGAGGACCCGCAGTGGGTGCGCGAGTCGATCGAGGGCGTCGAGCACTACTGGGCGCCGGAGCTGGTCGAGCACGACGGCACCTGGTACCTGTACTTCTCCGCCTCCACCTTCGGCTCCAACACGTCCGCGATCGGGCTGGCCACGGGCTCCACGCTCGACCCCGCCGACCCGGACTACGGCTGGACCCACCAGGGTGCCGTCTGGCGCTCACAGGCCGGCGACACCTACAACGCCATCGATCCCGGCGTCGTGGAGGACGCCGACGGGAACCCGTGGCTGTTCTTCGGGTCCTTCTGGGACGGCATCCACGCCGTGCCCCTCGAGTGGCCCTCCGGGATGCCGGCGGACGGCGCCGAGCCGGTGCTGGTCGCGAGCCGCGGCGACGGGGAGAACCAGATCGAGGCGCCGTACGTCGTCGAGCGCGACGGCTGGTACTACCTCTTCGTCTCGTGGGGCAAGTGCTGCTCCGGGGTGAGCTCGACGTACTCGATCCAGGTCGGGCGCTCGCGCGACGTCACGGGCCCGTACCTCGATGCCGAGGGGCGGGACATGGCCGACGGCGGCGGCACCGAGGTGCTCGCCACCGACGGCTCCATGATCGGTCCGGGCGGGCAGTCGGTCTCGCAGGGGCACCTCGGGTACCACTTCTACGACGGCGACGCCGCGGGCGCGTTCCGCCTGGCGGTCCAGGAGCTCGGCTGGTCGGACGGCTGGCCCGTCGCGACCCCGGAGGTCCCCGTCCCACCGGGGTAGGCACCTCTGCCCCGCCGACCGGCCATCGGCTACTATCGGACCGTCGCGACTGGCGTACAGGTGGATCACCACCGGGGAGCGACGCGCTGTGCTGACGACGGGTCGGTCGCCTGGGCCCGGTCGGTATCGACAACCCGTGCACCCGCCGACACAGCAGGAGACGCCATGAGCACTCCCGACCCCATGAACGCGCCGCTCGCCGAGCTCGACCCGGAGATCGCCGCCGTCCTCGACGGCGAGCTGGCCCGGCAGCGCGACACCCTCGAGATGATCGCGTCGGAGAACTTCGTCCCGCGCGCCGTGCTGCAGGCCCAGGGCTCGGTCCTGACCAACAAGTACGCCGAGGGCTACCCCGGCCGCCGTTACTACGGCGGCTGCGAACAGGTCGACATCGCCGAGAACCTGGCGATCGCCCGCGCCAAGGAGCTTTTCGGTGCCGAGTACGCGAACGTCCAGCCGCACTCCGGCGCCCAGGCCAACGCGGCCGTGCTGCACGGGCTGATCAACGCCGGGGACAAGATCCTGGGCCTCGAGCTGGCGCACGGCGGCCACCTCACGCACGGGATGAAGATCAACTTCTCCGGCAAGCTGTACGACGTCGGCGCCTACGGCGTGGACCCGACGACGCACCGCATCGAGATGGACGAGGTCCGCAAGCGCGCCCTCGAGCACCGCCCGGACGTCATCATCGCGGGGTGGTCCGCCTACCCGCGCCACCTCGACTTCGCGGCGTTCCGCGAGGTCGCGGACGAGGTCGGCGCCAAGCTCTGGGTGGACATGGCGCACTTCGCCGGCCTCGTGGCCGCCGGGCTGCACCCGTCCCCGGTGCCGCACGCCGACGTCGTCTCCTCCACGGTGCACAAGACCATCGGCGGCCCGCGCTCCGGGTTCATCCTCGCCAAGGAGGAGTACGCGAAGAAGCTGAACTCCGCCGTCTTCCCGGGCCAGCAGGGTGGTCCGCTCATGCACGTCATCGCGGGCAAGGCGGTGGCGTTCAAGGTCGCGGGCACCGACGAGTTCCGGGCCCGTCAGGAGCGCACCGTGCGCGGCGCGCAGATCATCGCCGAGCGGCTGCTCCAGGCCGACGTCGCCGACACCGGCGTCTCCGTCCTGACGGGCGGCACCGACGTGCACCTGGTGCTCGTCGACCTGCGCCACTCCGCGATGGACGGCCAGCAGGCCGAGGACCTCCTGCACGACGCCGGGATCACCGTCAACCGCAACGCCGTCCCGTTCGACCCGCGCCCGCCGCGCGTCACCTCGGGGCTGCGCATCGGCACGCCGGCGCTCGCCACCCGCGGGTTCGGCGACGCCGAGTTCACCGAGGTCGCCGACATCATCGCCACCGCGCTGAAGGACGGTGCGGCGGCCGACGTCGACGCCCTCCGGGCCCGCGTCACGAAGCTCACCGCCGCGTTCCCGCTCTACCCGGAGCTGCAGCAGTGAGCGCACAGAAGCTGGACGGCAAGGCGACCGCGGCGGCCATCAAGGACGACCTGCGCGAGCGGGTCGCGGTGCTGCGCTCCCGAGGTGTGGTCCCCGGCCTGGGGACCCTCCTCGTCGGGGACGACCCGGGCTCGCAGTGGTACGTCGCGGGCAAGCACCGCGACTGTGCCGAGGTGGGCATCGAGTCCATCCGCGAGGACCTGCCGGGCGACGCCACGCAGGAGGACGTCGAGGCCGCCGTGGCGCGCCTGAACGAGGACCCGGCCTGCACCGGCTACATCGTGCAGCTGCCGCTGCCCGCCGCGATCGACACGCACCGTGTGCTCGAGCTCGTGGACCCCGCCAAGGACGCCGACGGCCTGCACCCGACGAATCTCGGCCGGCTCGTGCTGCGGGTGGACGGGGAGCTCGACTCGCCGCTGCCCTGCACCCCGCGCGGGATCGTCGAGCTCGTCGAGCGGCACGGCGTCGACTGGGCGGGCAAGGAGGTCGTCGTGCTGGGCCGCGGTGTCACCGTCGGCCGGCCGATCGGGCTCCTGCTCACCCGCAAGGCCGTGAACGCCACGGTCACGCTGACGCACACCGGCACCCGGGACCTGCCGGCGCTCGTCCGGCGTGCCGACGTCGTCGTGGCCGCGGCGGGCGTCGAAGGGCTCGTGACGGCCGACATGGTCAAGCCCGGTGCGGTGCTCGTCGACGTGGGCGTGTCGCGCCGGACGGACCCCGAGACCGGGAAGTCGCGGGTGGTCGGCGACATCGCACCCGACGCCCGCGAGGTCGCGGCGTGGTACTCGCCGAACCCGGGCGGCGTCGGACCGATGACCCGCGCGATGCTGCTGGCGAACGTCGTCGAGTCGGCGGAGCGCGCGGCAGGCTGACCGTCGCACCGGCGTCGGCCGTGCAGCACGGCCGACGCCGGTGCCCCGCCTTTGCCATGATGGTCGGATGACCACGACGAGCGAGGACCGCTGGACCGCCGACCCCGGCGAGCTGCTCAGGGTGTCCGAGGGGTTCCTGCTGGCCGACGTCGACCCGGACGCGACGCCCGGGTACGACGGACGCAAGAAGGAGGGCCGGCGCGACCTGCTCGCCGGCGCGGAGCAGCTGGCCGCACTGCAGGAGCGCCTCTACGCCCAGAGCAGCGCCGACCCGTCCACGCCGGCGGTGCTGCTCGTCCTGCAGGCGATGGACTCCGCGGGCAAGGGCGGGATCGTCCGGCACGTCATCGGGGCGACCGACCCGCAGGGGATCCGGCTCAAGGCGTTCAAGAAGCCGACGCCCGAGGAGATCGAGCACGACTTCCTCTGGCGTGTGGAGAAGGAGGTCCCGGATCCCGGGTACATCGGGGTCTTCGACCGTTCGCACTACGAGGACGTGCTCATCGGCGCCGTGCGCGAGCTCGCCCCGCCGGCGGAGGTCGCACGTCGCTTCGAGGCGATCAACGACTTCGAGGGGCGGCTCGCGGCCTCCGGGACGCGACTCGTCAAGGTGATGCTCCACATCTCGTCCGAGGAGCAGCGCGCGCGCCTCATGGAGCGCCTCGAGCGGCCGGACAAGCACTGGAAGTACAACCCGGGCGACGTCGACGAGCGGCAGCTCTGGCCGCGCTACATGGAGGCGTTCCAGACGGTGTTCGACCGGACCTCGACCTCGCAGGCTCCGTGGCACGTGGTGCCGGCCAACGCGAAGTGGTACGCGCGGCTCGCCGTCCAGGCCCTGCTGGTGGCCACCCTGGAGGACATCGACCCCCGGTGGCCCGCAGCCACCTATGACGTGGCGGCGGAGAAGCGGCGTCTCGCAGCCACCTGAGGACCGATGAGTCCCGGACCCCCGGGGCGTCGTACCTCTCGAGACCCCCGGACCGCGGGGGCGACGGAGGGAGTCGACATGGTCACCGTGCGACCGCACCTGTGGTTCGCCGACAACAACGCGCACGAGGCTGCGGCCTTCTACGCCGAGCACGTGCCCGGCTCCCGGGTCGGGACCGTGCGCACGGCGGCCGAGGGCATCCCGGGCGTCACGGCCGGCGAACCGTTCATCGTCGAGTTCACGGTCTGCGGGCTCGACGTCGTCGGCCTGAACGCCGGGCCGGACCTCCGGCTCGACGAGGCCTTCAGCTTCTACCTCCTGTGCGACGGGCAGCAGGAGGTCGACCACTACTGGGACCTGTTCACGGCGGACGGCGGCAAGCCCGGACCGTGCGGCTGGTGCACCGACCGCTTCGGGGTCAGCTGGCAGGTCGTCCCGAAGCAGCTCGAGGAGCTCAGCGGCGACTACTCCACCGCGGCGAACCAGCGGACGGTCCAGGCGATGCTGAAGATGTCCAAGATCGACGTCGCCGCCCTGGAGGCCGCTCACGCGGGCACCTGACGGGAGCGCGGGCGGTCGGTGCGTGAGATCCGCCGCTGCGGCGGTCGGCGGCTGGCCGCCTGTCGGCGGCGTGTGGTGGTATTGCCCGCGTGCTGACCATCGCGACCGCCAACGTCAACGGGATCCGTGCCGCCTTCCGCCGGGGCATGCACGACTGGATCTCCCACCGCTCGCCCGACGTCCTGCTGCTGCAGGAGGTCCGCGCCCCGGACGCGATCGTGCGCGACTACCTCGAGGGCTGGCACGTCGCGCACCTGCCGTCCGAGCTCAAGGGCCGGGCCGGCGTCGCCGTCGCGTCGCGCCTCCCGATCGCCGCGGTGCGCGGCGGGCTCGCCCGGCCAGCCGACGGCACCGAGCCCGACGTCGACACCGGGCGGTGGGTGGAGGCCGACCTGACGCTCCCCGACGGCGGGACGCTCACCGTGGTCTCGGCGTACCTGCACTCGGCGTCGTCCAGCCCGGGCCAGGAGCACACCCTGGTGGCCAAGTACGCCCACCTCGAGAAGGTGACCGCGCGGCTGGCGGAGCTCGCGTCCGGTGGCGTGCCGGCCCTCGTCGCGGGGGACCTGAACATCGCGCACCGTGAGGTCGACATCGCGAACTTCAAGGGCAACCGCAAGAGCGCCGGGTTCCTGCCGGAGGAACGTGCCTACGTCGACCGCTGGCTCGACGCCGGGTGGACCGACCTCGGGCGCGCTCACGGGGGTGACGGTCCGGGTCCGTACACGTGGTGGACCTGGCGGGGGCAGGCGTTCACCAACGACCGGGGGTGGCGCATCGACTACCAGCTCGCGAACGAGGCGCTCGCGGGCCGGGCGGTGAAGGTCGAGGTCGACCGGGCGCCGTCGTACGAGGAGCGGTGGAGCGACCACGCGGCGGTGGTCGCGACGTACTCGCTGCCGCTGTGACCAGGCCGAGGTGAACGTGTGATGCACGAAACTGCGCCTGTTCATCTGCTGTTCACCTGGCATCCGTGATGGCGTCATCCGGCCCTGGTTCTCTCGGAGAGCAATGACGAGTAGTGGTCGCCGCCGGGGTGACCACCTCACCTCGACGGGAGACTCCATGACCGACGTCCTGCCGCAGGCGTCCGTTGCCTCCGCCGTACCGGCCGAGGTCGCACAGCGCGACACGCGGCTGGTCAGCCCGTTCGAGCGCCTGGGCCTGTCGGGCCGTGCGCTCCGCACCGCCAACTGGCTCGGTGTCGTCGTGGGTGTCTACGTCCTCATCACCGCCGTCGAGCTGATCGGCTCCGGTTTCAAGGTGGCGACGGGCGGCACCGCCGAGTCGCTGTTCGCCTTCGCGTCGAACCCGTTCGTCGCGCTGATGGTCGGCGTGCTGTTCACGGCGGCCACGCAGTCGAGCTCGACGACCACCTCGGTCACGGTGGGCCTGGTGGCGGGTGGGCTCCCCATGAGCATCGCGATCCCGATGCTCATGGGTGCCAACATCGGGACCACCCTGACCAACACGCTGGTCAGCCTCGGCATGGTCCGGGACAAGGAGAGCTTCCGTCGTGCGTTCTCCGCCGCGACGGTCCACGACTTCTTCAACCTGATCGCGGTGGCACTCTTCCTGCCGCTCGAGCTGGTGACCGGCTTCCTCGAGAAGTCGTCGGCCTGGCTCGCGGACGCGACGTCCGGGTCCGACGGTGGCGTGGTCGCCACGGTGTTCGGCGCGCTCGGGACGGTCGTCGACACCGTCACCGAGCCGCTCGCCGACCTGCTCGGGTGGACGACCTCGTTCCTGCCCGGCGCGTGGCACGGGATCGCGATGATCGTCCTCGGCATCGGCCTGATCCTGGCGGTCATCAACTGGCTCGGAAGGCTGCTCAAGGTCCTCATGGTCGGCCGGGCGGCGGAGGTCCTGCACGCCTCGGTGGGTCGTGGGCCGCTCAGCGGCATCGCCAGCGGCGCCGCGATGACCGTCATGGTGCAGTCGTCCTCGACCACGACCAGCCTGATGATCCCGCTCGCCGGGTCGGGCACCTTCTCGCTCAAGCAGATCTACCCGTTCACGGTCGGTGCCAACATCGGGACCACCGTGACCGCGCTGATCGCCGCCTTCGCCTTCACCGGGGCGGAGGGCACCCTCGCCCTGCAGGCGGCCTTCGTGCACGTGCTCTTCAACGTGTTCGCCGCGCTCGTGGTCTTCGGGCTGCCGCTGCTGCGCCAGCTCCCGCTGCGTGGCGCGACCTGGCTCGGTAATGTCGCCGCCACCAACAAGGTGTGGGCCGCGGCCTGGGTGCTCGGGGTGTTCGTCGGCATCCCGCTGGCGCTCATCGGCATCACGACCGTGCTGTGAGCCCGCACGGACGGGCAGGTGACCCCATGACGGCCGGGAAGCCGGAGGACGCCGTCGCCGTCGAGCGCGAGCTCGAGCGGATCGTGGCCGAGGCGGAGGCCAAGCTGGCCGAGGTGCGCCGCGAGCTGGCCGAGCGCCGCCGCCAGGACGCGCAGCACGCCGAGATCGACCGGCTCGAGGAGCACCTCGCCAACGCCACCGTCCGGTGGGAAGAGGTGCGCTCGTTCTTCGACGACGTGCTCGCCCAGCTCCGCCGGGGCGAGGGCCGCGACGACCCGCCCGCATGATCTCCTGAGGCGCGGCTGGCGGGGTCGGCAGCCCGGTGCCGACGTGCGCTCAGTGCGCGGGGTCGGACGGCGGCGCGAGCAGGAAGCGCGGGGCCGTGAGCCCGGCGTCGTCGAACGCCACCTGCACGGCCGCGGTGACGCCGTCGACGTCCCCGGCGCGTACCAGCGCGATCGCCGAGCCGCCGAACCCGCCACCCGTCATGCGGGCGCCGAGCGCTCCGGCGCCGAGCGCCGCGTCGACCACGAGGTCGAGCTCGCGCGCGGAGACCTCGTAGTCGTCCCTCAGCGAGGCGTGGGAGGCGTTCATGAGCGGGCCGACCTCGGTCACCCGGCCGGCCCGAACCAGCTCGGCGAACTCGGCCGTGCGCGCGATCTCGGTGACCACGTGCCGGACCCGGCGACGCAGCACGTCGGCCTCGGCGTCGCCGCCGAGCTTGTCGAGGGCGACGTCCAGCTCCTCCGGCGCGATCTCGCGCAGCGAGGCGATGCCGAGGATCTCCGCCGCCTGCTCGCAGGCGGCGCGGCGCTGCGCGTACTGGCCGTCGACCAGCGCGTGCTCGGCACGGGTGTCCACGACGAGCAGCGTCAGGCCGGCCGCGGCCAGGTCGAAGGGCACCCGGTCGGCGGACTCGAGCGGGGTGAGCCCGGGTCGGCAGTCGAGGAGCAGGGCGTGCCCGGCCGAGCAGCGCAGCGAGGCCGCCTGGTCCATGCCGCCGGTCGGGGCACCGGCGATCTCGTTCTCCGCCCGCACGCAGGCCGTCACGAGGTCCGCCCGTCCGGCGTCGTCGGCCGCCAGGCCCAGCGAGTGCACAGAGTCCAGGGCGACGGCGACCGCGCACTCGAGCGCGGCGGAGGAGGACAGGCCGGCGCCGAACGGCACGCAGGAGTCGACGACGGCGTCGAACCCGGAGACCTGGTGGCCCGCCTCGTGCAGCGCCCACGCGACGCCGGCCACGTAGGCGCCCCAGCCGCTGGTGGCGCCGGGGGCGACCTGGTCGAGGGTCGTCTCCCATCGCTCGTCCGGCGCCTGGGCGGAGGCGAGCCGGACCAGCCCGTCCGCCCGGGACCGGAGCGCCACGTAGGTGCGGTGGGGGAGCGCCACGGGCAGGGCCAGCCCGGCGTTGTAGTCGGTGTGCTCGCCGATGAGGTTCACGCGGCCCGGGGCGGACCACACGCCGTCCGGGGCGCCGTCGTCCCCGAAGACCTGGTCGAACAGGGTGCGGACGCGCGCGGCGCCGTCGTCGGCGGTCCAGGAATCGAGCCACTGGGGAGACGTCATGGCGCCCAGTATCGCTGATCCGCCGGTCCCTCCGGGACGGCATCTCGGCCGAGCGGTCGGCGGGCCCGCCGGTCTGCCGGGCCCGCGGCTCAGCCGACGGGCGTGACGCCCAGCTGCCTGCCCGCCAGGCCGCGCGCCCGCCCGGCCAGCCGGCGCGCCACGTCGCGCAGCACCTGTGCGCCGGGGGAGTCGGGTGCGGTGAGGACCACGGGCGTGCCCTCGTCGCCGCCCTCGCGGACGGACACGTCCAGCGGGATCTGCCCGAGGAGCGGGACCTCGGTGCCGACCGTCTCGGTGAGGCGCTCCGCGACCCGCGACCCGCCGCCGGAACCGAAGATCTCCAGCCGGGTCCCGTCCGGCTGGGCCAGCCACGACATGTTCTCCACGACGCCGACCACGCCCTGCGACGTCTGGGTGGCGATCGACCCGGCGCGCTCGGCCACCTCCGCGGCGGCCACCTGGGGCGTCGTCACCACGACGATCTCGCTGCCCGGCAGGAGCTGCGCCACGGAGATGGCGATGTCGCCGGTGCCGGGCGGCAGGTCCAGCAGCAGCACGTCGAGGTCGCCCCAGAACACGTCGGCCAGGAACTGCTCGAGCGCCCGGTGCAGCATCGGGCCCCGCCACACGACGGGCTGGCCGGCGGGCACGAACATGCCGATCGAGACGACCTTGACGCCGTGCGCGATCGGCGGCAGGAGCATCGAGTCCACCCGGGTGGGCTGCCGGTCGACGCCCAGCATCCGGGGGATCGAGAAGCCGTAGATGTCGGCGTCCAGCACACCGACGTTCAGGCCGTCGGCGGCCATCGCCGCCGCGAGGTTCGCGGTCACGGACGACTTCCCGACGCCGCCCTTGCCCGAGGCGACGGCGAAGACCTTGGTGAGGGAGCCTGCCTGCGCGAAGGGGATCACCGGGTCGCCGGCACCGCCGCGGAGCTGGGACCGCAGGGACTTGCGCTGCTCGGGGGTCATGACGCCGAGCTCGACGTCGACCGTGCCGACGCCCTCGACCCGCGCGGTCGCCGCCGTCACGTCGCGCACCAGCGTCGACTTCATGGGGCACCCGGCGATGGTCAGGTCCACGCCCACCGTGACGTGCGCGCCGGACGTCTCGCCGCCGTCGGCCGCCGTCCCGGTGGTGCTCGCTGCGTCCACCGTGACCGAGCGGATCATGTTCAGCTCGGTCAGGGGGCGGCGGATCTCGGGGTCGACGACGGCGGACAGCGCGTCCCGGACGCGCGCCTCGAGGTCGGGGGTGGGTGAAGCCATGCCCCGATCCTACGGACCGTGACCGGGCGCGAAGGTCGGTGCAGGGGCGCCGTGCGCGCAAATCTAGTCCAGTGGTCTTGATCTGGTCCCCGTTCTGTGACTCAATGGCCCGGTGACCAAGTACCACGCCGTGCGTGACCAGATCCTCGACCGCCTCGACACGATGGCGGCCGGGGAGCAGCTCCCGCCCGAGCGCGACCTGGCGCAGAGCCTCGGCGTCTCGCGCATGACGCTGCGGCGCGCCATCGACGAGCTCGTGGTGCGCGGAGCCGTCCGCCGCCGGCACGGTGCCGGGGTGTTCGCCCTGGGGCCCAAGCTGTCGCAAGGCCTCATGGCCAGCTCGTTCTCCGAGGACATGCGGGCCCGCGGGCTCCGACCCGGGGCGCGCACGCTCACCTTCGAGGTCGGCCCGGTCGGTGCTCGCACCGGTCGGCGACTGAAGGTCGCGGCGTCGGACGACGTCGTGCAGATCACCCGGCTGCGCCTCGCCGACGACGAGCCGATGGCGGTCGAGGAGCTGCACGTCCCGGCTGCTCTGGTCCCCGGCCTGGTGGCGGCCGACCTCGAGGACCGGTCGTTCTACGAGCTGCTGGGCGAGCGCTACGGCATCGTCCTCGCGCGCGCCGTGCAGACCGCCGAGCCGACGGTCGTCGACGCGCAGGAGGCGCGCGACCTCGACGTCCCGGTCCACACCCCCGCCCTGCAGTTCGAGCGGACGTCGTGGGGACGGCACGGCGAGGTGATCGAGTTCGTCCGGTCCGTGTACCGGGGCGACCGCTACAAGATCCGTACGGAGCTGTCGGTCCCCGGCAGCCAGGAGGAGGACCGATGATCGTCGCCGGACTCATGGCCGGGACCTCGGCCGACGCCCTCGACGTCGCCCTGGTCGAGCTCACGCTCGACGAGTCCGACGGCACCGCGCCCGGCGGCGAGCTGGCGATGGACGTGCTCGACTTCCGCGAGGTGGAGTTCGACGAGGATCTCGGGCTCGACATCCTGCGGCTCCTCGAGCCGCGGGACGTGCCGCTCGCGCTGGTGAGCAGCGTCGACACGCGGTTCGGGCAGGCGTGCGCGGACGCCGTCGCGGACGCCTGCGCCCGCGCCGGCGTGACGGCGGACCTCGTGGTGATGCACGGCCAGACGGTGCGCCACGACGTCCACGACGGAGCCGTCACGGGGACGTGGCAGATCGGGCAGCCCGCCTGGGTCGCGGAGCGCACCGGCAGCCCCGTGCTGTCCGACGTCCGGTCGCGCGACGTCGCCGCCGGCGGCCAGGGCGCGCCGCTGGCGGGGATGCTCGACCACCTGCTCCTCGCCGGTGCCGACGTGCCGACGGCGGCGCTGAACCTCGGCGGGATCGCCAACGTGACCGTCGTGGCGCCGTCCCGCGACACGGTCGCGTTCGACACGGGACCGGCCAACGCGCTCATCGACGTCATGGCCCGCCGGATGAGCGGCGACCCGCGCGGTGTCGACACCGGCGGCGCCCTCGCGGCGCGCGGCGTCGTCGTGCCGGCGCTGCTCGATGACCTCCTCGCCGAGCCGTACTACGCGCTGCCCGCGCCGAAGTCGACCGGCAAGGAGCTGTTCCACGCCGCGTACCTCGACCGCTTCCTCGCCGCGCACGGCGGCCTGGACGACCACGACGTCATCGCGACGCTCACCACGCTCACCGCCCGGACCGTCGCGGACGCGTGCCACCGGTACGGCGTGCGGTCCGTGGTCGCCTCCGGCGGCGGTACCCGCAACCCGACGCTCATGGCGGCCCTGCGCCGCGAGCTGGGCTCCGGCGTCGCCGTCGGCACCACGCACGACGCCCTCGGTCTGCCCGAGGCGGCCAAGGAGGCCTGCCTCATGGCGCTCGTCGGCTGGCTGTCCTGGCACGGCCTGCCCGCGACGCTGCCCAGCGTCACCGGGGCCTCGCACGGCACCGTCGCCGGGAGGTTCACCCCCGGCTCCGCGCCGCTGCAGCTCCCCGAGCCGCGCGACGACGGCCCCCGGCGCCTACGCCTCGCCCGCTGACCCGAGCACCCTCACCGCTACCCCCCATCGACGCATCCTGACGAAGGAGACACGGCATGCTGCAGACACTCGACCTGCTGGTGATCATCGCCTACCTCGGCGCCACGGCCTGGTTGGGCCTCCGGCTGAGCGGCAAGCAGAAGGGGCTCCAGGACTACTTCCTGGGTGGACGGAACCTGCCGTGGTGGGCCGTCTGCCTCTCGGTCGTCGCGACCGAGACCAGTGCCCTGACGGTCGTCGGCATCCCCGTGATGAGCTTCCTCGGCGACATCTCCTACCTGCAGGTGGCGCTCGGCTACATCATCGGGCGCGTGATCGTGGCGTTCTTCATGCTGCCGCGCTACTACGACGGTGAGATGGTCACGGCCTACACCTACCTCGGCAAGCGGTTCGGCCAGAGCACGCAGACGACGGCGGGCGTGACGTTCCTCGTCACCCGCCTCCTGGCCGACGGCGTCCGCGTCCTGGCCGCCGCGATCCCCCTGAAGCTCATCCTCGACGGCATGGGTATCCAGGCGAACTACTTCACGATCATCGTGGTGCTCGCCGTCGTGACGATCCTGTACACGTTCATCGGCGGCATCCGGGCCGTGGTGTGGGTCGACGTCGCGCAGATGTTCCTCTACGTGCTGGGCGGGGTGCTGACGATCATCGTCGTGTCCGTGACGACCGGCGGGGGCTGGTTCGCCGACGCGGCCGACGCGGGCAAGCTCACCATGTTCGTCTTCTCGGGCAACCCGATTTCCGACGCGTCGTCCTTCGTCCCGTCGCTGATCGGTGGCGCCGTGTTCGCGATGGCCTCCCACGGGGCGGACCAGCTCGTGGTGCAGCGCCTCCTGACGTGCCGGTCCAAGGTGGAGGCGCAGAAGGCGCTGATCTGGTCCGGCGTCATCGTGTTCTTCCAGTTCGCGGTGTTCCTGCTCGTGGGCCTCGCCCTCTGGGGCTACTACCAGGGCATGAGCCCCGACCAGCTCGGCCTGACCCGCGACGACGAGGTGTTCCCGAAGTTCATCGTCGAGGGGCTGCCGCAGGGCGTCTCGGGCCTGCTGCTCGCCGGCATCCTCGCCGCCGCGATGTCGACGCTGTCCTCGTCGCTGTCGGCGCTGTCCTCCTCGACGGTCACCGACGTGTACGGACGCTTCAAGAAGACACCGGTCACGGACGCCCAGGGCCTGCGGGTGGGGCGCTGGGCCACGATCGGCTGGGGCCTGGCGTTCATCGTGCCGGCCGCGTTCTTCCGTTCCGACGAGGGCAACATCGTCATCCTCGCCCTCGGTATCGCGGGCATCACCTACGGCGGTCTGCTCGGTGCGTTCGTGTTCGGCATCCTCAACAAGCGGGCGGACGCCCTGGACGCGAACGTCGCGTTCGTCGCCGCCGTCGCCGTCAACGCGTTCTTCTTCGTCATGGAGAAGTTCGTGACCGGCGAGGTGTGGGTGGCCTGGCAGTGGTACCCGTTGCTGGGCGTGATCGTCACGTTCGTGGTCGGCGGGCTGCTGTCGCTGCGCCACCGCACACCGGCCGCCGAACCGGCCGAGCCGGCACTGACGCGGTGAGCCCCGGCCACCCCGAGACGAGAGAGCAGGACGACATGGACACCGACAACCCCGACGCGCTGCCCCCGACGGAGGGGCGCAACCCCGCCACCGAGGACCTCGACGCGCTCGGCACGCTGGAGGTCCTGCGCCTGCTCAACACCGAGGACCACGTGGCCGTCGGAGCGGTCGCCGCGGTCCTGCCCGAGCTCGCCCGCGTCGTCGACCTCGCGGCCGAGCGGTTCCGGCGCGGCGGGAGCGTCCACTACTTCGGTGCCGGGACCTCCGGACGCCTCGGGGTGCTCGACGCGAGCGAGCTCCTGCCCACGTTCAACCTCGAGCCGGGACGCGTCGTCGGGCACGTCGCGGGCGGGGCCGAGGCGCTGGTGAGCGCCGTCGAGAACGCGGAGGACTCGGTCGAGGACGGGCGCCGCGCCGGCGCCGCCCTCGGGCCCGACGACCTGGCGATCGGTCTGGCCGCGAGCGGGTCCACGCCCTACGTCGGCGGGGCGCTGGAGGCCGCCCGGGCGGGCGGCGCGTACACGGTGCTCGTCTCCAGCAACCCGCGTGCGCCGCTGGCACGGTTCGCGGACACCGACATCGCGCTGGCCACCGGGCCCGAGGCCATCACCGGCTCCACCCGTCTCAAGGCCGGCACCGCCCAGAAGCTCGTGCTCAACGGGTTCTCGACGGCGCTCATGATCGCCGTCGGCCGCACGTGGAGCAACCTCATGGTCTCCGTGGTCGCGACCAACGCGAAGCTGCGCGAGCGGACGGTGCGGATCCTGTGCGAGGCCACGGGGCTGGACGGCGCCGCGGCGCACGAGCTGCTCCGCCGGACCGACGGCGACCTGAAGGTCGCCATCGTCGTGGCCCTCGGCGACGTCGACGTCGAGCGGGCGCGCGAGCTGCTGGGGCGGCACGCCGGGGCCGTGCGCGAGGCGCTGCGGGCCGTGCACGCACCGGCGGGAGAGCCGTGACGGTCCTGGGCCTCGACGTCGGCGGGTCGGGCAGCCGGGTCGCCCTGCGCCGGTCCGACGGCGCCGCCCGCGACGAGCTCACGGGCGGCCCCGTGGAGATCGGGGTACAGGGCAGCAGCGTGACGCGGGTGGTCCGAGGGCTGCTCCGGGAGGCCGCCGAGCGGTGGCCGCAGGAGACGGCGGCGCTGGACGGCGTCGGCGTCGGGGCGACGGGCCTGGCCTCCCTGGTCGAGCACCCCGAGGACCTCGTGGCCGCCGTCGCGCAGGAGGTGTCGGCTCCGGCCGCCGTCGCGGTCGACGCGGTGACGGCGCACCTCGGCGCCCTCGGCGGCGCCGGCGGTGCCGTCGTCGCCCTCGGCACCGGGGCGATCGCCGTCGGGCACGGCGGTCCGGACGGCGGGACGTGGCGTCGCGTGGACGGCTGGGGCCACCTGCTCGGCGACCGGGGCAGCGGTGCGTGGGTCGGGCGCCAGGGCCTCGAGGCCGCGCTGCGCACGGCCGACGGCATCGACACGGCCGGCGCCGCGCTCCTGGAGGCGGGACGCCGGCGCTTCGGCGAGCCGTCGACCTGGCCGGGCCAGCTCTACCCCCGGCCGGACCGGGCGGGGGTGCTCGCGGCCTTCGCCGCCGACGTCGCGGGACTGGCCGCGGCCGGCGACGCGACCGCGCACGCCGTGCTGGCGGCGGCCGGCGACGCGGCAGCCGTCAGCGTGCTCGCCGCGCTCGGCGACGACCTGCCCCCGCTCGTCGCGCTCACCGGGGGGATGGCGCAGGCCGGGGGAGCGCTCACCGCGGCGTTCGCGGACGGCGTGGCCGCGCGGCGCCCCGACGTCGAGGTCCGTGCCGCGCAGGGCGACCCGCTCGACGGCGCGCTGCGCCTCGCCCGGCTGGCCGCCCAGGGCACCGTCGTCACGCAGGAGGACTTCGTATGGACCTGATCGACGACCTGCGGGCGGCGCTCGGTGGCGACCGGGTGCACGCCCGGGCGATCGACCGGCACGCCCGCGCCCGGGACGCCTCCCACTACCTGCTCGTGCCGCAGGTGGCGGCGGTGGCCGAGGACGCCGGAGCGGTCGCCCGGGCCCTCGGCGTCGCGTCCCGGCACGGCACGCCGGTGACGTTCCGGTCCGGAGGCACGAGCCTGTCCGGGCAGGCCTCCGGCAGCGGGCTCCTGCTCGACACCCGGCGCGGGTTCCGGCGCGTCGAGGTGCTCGACGACGGCGCGCGCGTGCGGGTGCAGCCCGGCGCGACGGTGCGGGCCGTCAACGCGCGACTGGCGCCGTTCGGCCGGGCGCTCGGCCCCGACCCCGCGAGCGAGGCGGCCTGCACGATCGGGGGAGTCATCGCCAACAACTCCTCGGGCATGGCGGCGGGCGTCGAGCACAACAGCTACCGGACGCTGGAGTCGCTGACGGTGGTGCTCGCGTCGGGCACGGTCGTGGACACGGCAGCGCCCGGCGCGCGGGACCGGCTGCGCTCCGCGGAGCCCGGCCTGGTGGCGGCGCTCGAACGCCTGCGGGACCGGGTGCGCGCGGATCCCGCTTCGGTCGCCGAGATCCGCGAGCGGTTCGCCATGAAGAACACGATGGGCTACTCGCTCGACGCGTTCTGCGACTTCACCGACCCGCTGGACCTGCTTGTCCACCTGCTCGTCGGTTCCGAGGGCACGCTCGGGTTCGTCGCCGAGGCCGTCTTCCGGACGGTCTCCGTGCAGCCCTGCGCCGCGACCGGCCTGCTCGTGCTCGACTCGGTGGAGCGGGCGGCAGCCGCGCTGCCGGCCCTCGTCGGGACCGGTGCCGCGGCGCTCGAGCTGATGGACGCCACGTCGTTGCGCGTGGCCCGCCGTGACCCCGGCGCCCCGGCGCCCGTCCGCGGGTTCGACATCGACCAGCACGCCGCGATCCTGCTCGAATACCGGGCCGACGACGAGTCGTCCCTGGCCGACCGCGTCGCCGCGGCGGGCGTGGTGCTCGACGCGCTGCCCGCCGTCGTCCCCGTCGAGCTGACCCGCGTCCCGGCCGAGCGTGCCGCGCTGTGGAGCGTGCGCAAGGGGCTCTACGCGGCGGTCGCCGGTGCGCGTCCTCCGGGCACGACCGCCCTGCTCGAGGACGTGGTCGTGCCGGTCGAGAGGCTGGCGGACACCTGCCGGGAGCTGGCTGCGCTGCTGTCCGCGCACGGGTACGTCGACCCGGTGATCTTCGGGCACGCCAAGGACGGCAACCTGCACTTCATGGTGACCGAGCAGATCGGCGACGCCACCGACCCCGCCGCGCTCGACCGGCTGGCGGCGTTCACCGAGGACCTTGTGACCCTGGTGCTGCGTCAGGGCGGCAACCTCAAGGCGGAGCACGGCACCGGGCGCGCGATGGCACCGTTCGTCGAGCGACAGTACTCGGCCGGTCTCGTCGCCGTGCTGCGCGAGGTCAAGCGCGCCTTCGACCCCGCGGGCATCCTCAACCCCGGCGTCGTGCTCACGGACGACCCGCGGGCGCACCTGGCCGACCTCAAGCCGGTCGACCACGTGGACGCCGAGGTCGACCGGTGCGTGGAGTGCGGCTACTGCGAGCCCGTCTGCCCGAGCCGCGACCTCACGCTCACGCCGCGCCAGCGCATCGTGGTGCGACGGGCGCAGGCCAGGGCCGCGGCCGAGGGGGACGAGGCCCTGGCGGCCGAGCTCGCCGAGCAGTTCCGCTACGACGGCGTCGACACCTGCGCCGCCGACGGGATGTGCGCGACGGCCTGTCCCGTCCGTATCGACACCGGCGCCCTGGTCAAGCGGCTGCGCGCCGAGGACCGTGGCGGCGTCGGGCGACGGGCGTGGCGGACCGCCGCCGCGCACTGGGACACGGTGACCGCGGCCGCAGGCACGGGGCTCGACGTGGCGGCCCGGGTCCCCGCACCGGCTGTCCAGGCGCCGAACCGGGCCGCCCGTGCCCTGCTCGGCGACGACGTCGTGCCGCTGTGGTCACCGGACCTGCCGGGCGGCGGGCGGCGGCGCAGCGGCACCCGCGGCGGGACGGGGGTGCCCGGCGACGTCGCCGGGGTGTTCCTGCCGAGCTGCCAGGGCGCGATGTTCGCACCCGGCGAGCCCGGCGGCGACGGCGTGCAGGCGGCGACCGCCGCGCTGTGCGAGGCAGCCGGCGTCGGACTGGTCGTGCCCGCCGGGCTGGACGGTCTGTGCTGCGGCACGCCGTGGTCCTCCAAGGGGTATGCCGACGGCCACGCGGTGATGGCCGAACGCGTGCTGGCCGCGGTCGACGCCGCCCGTGCGGCCGCCCGCGAGCGCACCGGGGCCGACGTCCCCGTGGTGGTCGACGCGTCGTCGTGCAGCGAGGGCGTCGCGGCGATCATGGCCGCCGCGCGCGCGGCCGGGGACCCTCGGGCGGCGGACGTGGTCGACGCGCTCTCGTTCGTGGTGCGCCAGGTGCTGCCGCGCCTGACCGTCGACGACGGGCGCCGGGTCGCGTCGGTCACGCTGCACCCGACGTGCTCGTCGGTCAAGGCGGGGACCGACGGCGACCTGCACACCCTCGCGCGCGCCGTGGCCCGCACGGTGCACGTGCCGGTGGACTGGGCGTGCTGCGGGTTCGCGGGGGACCGCGGGATGCTGCACCCCGAGCTCACCGCGGCGGCCACGGCCGCCGAGGCCGCCGAGGTCGTACAGCTCGCGGCCGCGGAGCACGCCTCCTCCAACCGGGCCTGCGAGATCGCGATGACCCGGGCCACGGGCCGCACGTACCGGCACCTGCTCGAGGTCGCGGCGCAGGTCGTGGGGCCCCGGGCGCGCAGGTGAGCGTGCCCGAGCGGTCGACCCGCGCCGCCACGACGGGCAGCCACCACGTGTAGCCGTCCCGTGGTCCCGTGCGGGATACTGGGCAGATGAGCATGAGTCGTCAGTCCGTCGTGCCCCGCGTGCCGACCCTGCCCAAGGGGGAGGAGATCGCCGCCTACGACTCCTACCTCGAGGCGCAGAAGGCGGTCGACTACCTCTCGGACGAGAAGTTCGCCGTCCAGCACGTGACGATCGTGGGCACCGACCTGCGGATGGTCGAGCGCGTCACCGGTCGGCTCACGTACGGGCGCGTGGCGCTCGCCGGCGCCCTGTCCGGCGCCTGGTTCGGGTTCTTCGTCGGCCTGCTGCTCACCCTGTTCGCGGGTGGCGCGACGAGCGTGCTGCTGGTCGCGCTCGGCCTCGGTGCCGGGTTCGGACTGATGTTCTCCGTGCTGTCCTACGCGTTCACCGGCGGCCGCCGGGACTTCACCTCTCAGTCGCAGATCGTCGCCTCGACGTACGCGATCCTCTGCGCCCCCGAGCAGGCCGGCGAGGCGCGGCGGATGCTCGCGGGCTCGCCCAGCGGACTCGGCAAGCAGCGCACGCCCGAGCGCCCCGTGGCGCCGGCCGCGCCGGCGGCTCCGGACCCGCGGTGGACCATGCCCGACGGCGCCCCGCGCTACGGGGCGATGCGCCCGGGCGGTACGCAGGCTCCCGGACGGTCCGACGAGGGGAGCGCGCCTGACGCGGGCTCGCGTGACGCGGGGCCGGGTGAGGCGGGCACGAGCGGCTCCTCGACCACCTCGGTGGCCGGCGGCGAGGGGCCGTCGCACCCGCAGCCGCCCGCCACCGGTCCGGACCTGCCCGAGGACCCGTCCCGCACCGGCCCGCAGCCGCCCGCCACCGGTCCCGCCGCGGCGCCTGGCCCCACCGCGGACCCGGACGACCCGTACGCGCCCCCGCGCGACCGGTGACGACCACCGCGCATCGGATCGGCAGGAAGTGACCTGTCCGGCAGGCTTTTCTGCCGAACAGGTGACTTCCTGCCGACGTGACCGGCACGGCGCCGCCGCCGGAACCTGACCACAGGTCCGGAGTGTCCACCGACCGCCGGGGGCCGTGGTGCAGGCGGGCGAGGTCCGCCAGGCTGCCGGCATGATCCAGCCGGGACAGCTCGTCATCGCGCGTGAGGCGCATCGTCAGCAGCTCGTGCGCGCGGTCCGCCGCGGCACCGCCGAACGGATTCGCGTCGGCGCCTACGTCGGCACCGAGGAGGCGCCCGAGTCGTCGTTCACCGCCGCGCGCCGCCGTGCCGTCCGGCTGGCGGAGGCTGTGCACCGTCAGCTGCGCGCGACCCACTTCTTCAGTCACCAGACCGCGGCCCTGCTGTGGGGGTGCGCTCTCTGGGACACGCCGGAGCAGACCCACCTGTGGCAGGCCTATCGCCCGTCGGGCAGGGCGGCCGCCGATCTTCGCCGTCACACCGGTGTCATCGCACCCGGACAGCAGGCCCGGGCCGCCGGCCTGCCCGTGACGTCGCTCGAGCGCACGGTCGTCGACTGCGCTCTGGCCATGCATCCCCTGGAGGCGCTCGTCGTCGCCGACTCCGCGCTCCGTCTCGTCCCGGCACTCGACGTGGACGCGGCACGCTCGATCCTGGCCACCGTCACCAGGCGCAACGGGACCCGCCGTGCCCGATGGGTGCTCGACCACGCGGACGCCGGCGCCGAGTCACCGTGGGAGACCTGGATCCGCTACGTCTGCCTCCGGGTGTCCATGCCGCGGCCCGTCACGCAGGTTCCCGTGCAGACCCGCCGGAGGATGTACCACTGCGACCTCGGCTGGCCCGACCACGGTGTCTACGTGGAGTTCGACGGGCGGGTGAAGTACGTCGACGACGGGGTGCGTCGTGGCCACGACGCCCGCCGGGAGATCGAGCAGGAGAAGCGGCGGGCCGATGCGCTCCACGAGGCCGGCATCCATCCGATCCGCTTCATGGCTGCGGACGCAGCGCCACGGCGAGGGGAGGAGTCGGTGGTGCAGCGTATCGCCCGACAGTTCCCGGCCGGGATGGTCAGGGGCTTCCGGACGGTTCCGTTCCTGCCGCCTCCACCTGCGAACCAGTTCGGCACGAGGTGACCTGTTCGGCACCCATGCGTGCCGAACAGGTCACCTCGTGCCGAACGGAGTCGGCTGCCCGGACGGTCAGCCGCGCAGTCGGGCCATCCAGGCCTCGACGTCCTCGGGACGTCGGGGGAGCGCCGCCGACAGGTTCTCGTTGCCGTCCGCGGTCACGAGCACGTCGTCCTCGATCCGCACGCCGATCCCGCGGTACTCCTCCGGCACGGCGAGATCGTCGGCCTTGAAGTACAGGCCCGGCTCGATGGTGAAGACCATGCCCGGCTCCAGCACGCCGTCGAGGTACATCTCGCGGCGGGCCTGCGCGCAGTCGTGCACGTCCAGCCCGAGGTGGTGCGAGGTGCCGTGCACCATCCAGCGGCGGTGCTGCTGCCCCTCCGGGGTCAGCGCCTCCTCGGCCGTGACGGGCAGCAGGCCCCACTCCTCGAGCCGCGCCGCGATGACCTCCATGGCGGCCGCGTGGACGTCGCGGAACTTCGCCCCGGGCCTCGCGACGGCGAACGCGGCGTCCGCGGCGTCCAGCACGGCGGTGTAGATGCGGCGCTGGACGTCGGTGAACTCCCCGTCCACCGGCAGGGTGCGGGTGACGTCGGCGGTGTACAGCTCGTCGACCTCGACCCCGCCGTCGAGCAGGACCATGTCGCCGGAGCGGACCACGCCGTCGTTGGTGATCCAGTGCAGGGTCGTGGCGTGCTCGCCGGCGGCCGCGATGGTCTCGTACCCCACGGCGTTGCCCTCGAGGCGCGCGTGGGCGTCGAACGTGGTCTCGACGACCCGCTCGCCGCGGCGGTGCCCGACGGCGCGCGGCAGCGCGAGCACCACGGCCTCGAAGCCGTCGATCGTGTGCCCGACGGCGGCGCGCATGAGCTCGATCTCGAGCTCGTCCTTGACCAGGCGCAGCTCGGAGGCGGCCTCGGCGAGCGCCTCGTCGGACGCGTCCTGCTGGGTGCCGGCCTCGGTGCGGATCGCCTCGACGAGCGCCGCGATCTCCTCGTCCGCCTCGGTGATCACCAGCACCTGCACGCCGTCCTCGCCGACGTCCTTGGCGAGCGCCTCGCGCAGCTCGTCCACGTGCCGCGCCTCGATGCCCGTCAGCGTGGTGACGTCGTCCAGGCTCGGACGGGCGCCGACCCAGAACTCGCCGTAGCGGGCGTCGGCGTAGAACTCCTCGGTGTCACGCGGGGCCAGCGGCCGCACGTACAGCACGGCGTGGTGGTGCGACCCGCTGCCGTCCGCGCCGGGGTCGCCCTCGCCCTCCGCCACCGGGTGCAGCACCAGCACGGCGTCGGGCTCCTGGTCGGTGCCCAGCCCGGTGAGGTGGGCGAACGCCGAGTGGGGGCGGAACCGGTAGTCGGTGTCGTTGGAGCGCTGCTTGAGCGGTCCGGCCGGGAGCACCAGACGGGTGCCGGCGAAGCGGGCGGACAACCTAGCGCGCCGCTCGGCGGTGAAGGGTGCCGCGCGGCCCGGCGTGACGCCGAGATCGGGGCGCGGACCCCACTGCGAGGTGATGAAGTCCTTGAACGCCTGCGAGTCGGGGCGGTGGGAACGGTTGCTCCCGCGGTCCTCGACGGCGTCGTCACGGGTCTGGTCGACCGGGGTGGTGTCGCTCATGGGTCCAGTCTCCCACCTGCCGCACGGCAGGTCGAAGGCCGGGTCACCGGCGGGCGAACTCGTGCAGGGCCCGGGTCAGGGTGTGGTTGAACGCTGCCGGCGCCTCGGTGTTGACGTCGTGCCCGGCCTCGGGCACGACGACGAGCGCGCCGCGGGCGGCCGCGGCCAGGTGGCGCGACTCCTCGAGCCGCATGCGGTCGCGGGCACCGTTGACGAGCCAGACCGGCGCCCGGATGGCACGCAGGCTCGCCACCGACGACCGGCCGGCGAGCCCGGTGAGGGCGTCCGTCACGACGTCCCAGCCGGGCCGGTACGCCGGGTCCGGCACCTCGGTCCCGCCAGGTCGGCCTCGCCCCGCGCCCACCGGTCCGCGCCAGGTCCGGAGCGCGACCCGCCGTGCCGCCGTCGACCCCGAGACGGCCAGCCGTGCGGCGTCGCGGAACAGGGCCACCGGCTTGCCGCGCGGGTCGGCGGTGCACCCGGCGGCCACCAGGCCGGCGAGCTCGGGTCCGTTGTCGGCGGCCCCTTCCTGGCTGCGGTGGGCGGCCCAGGCCAGCGAGGTGTAGCCGCCCAGGGACAGGCCCACGACGACGACGGGGGTGCCGGGGCGGAACGAGCGCGCCGCGTAGTCGATCACCTCGAACGCGCGGGGCATGGAGAAGCGTTCGGTGCGCCGTGCTCCGTGGGCGGGCAGGTCGACGGCGACCGCCTCGTGGCCGGCGTGCCGGACGTGGTCGACCTGCGCGTGCCAGATCGCGGACGACGTCCGCATGCCGTGCACGAACACGACCCCCGGTGGCGGCGTCGTGGGCCGCGCGACCGGCGGGTGGGCGTCGCGCTGCTTCAGAGCGGTGTGCTGGTCCATACCTTTCGATGGTCGCGCGCGCCTCGGCACCGCTGGCGGACGCGAACGGCGGGGGCCGTGGAGAGGTTGTGCGCATCGCCGTCCGTACACTTGCCGAGTGATCGACCTCCACACGCACTCGCGGGCGTCCGACGGCACGGACACGCCCGGTCAGGTCCTGGAGGCCGCCGCCGCCGCCGGCCTGGCCGTCGTGGCGCTCACCGACCACGACACCACGAGCGGCTGGGCCGACGCCGCCGCCACGGTCGCGCGGACGGGGGTCGCGCTGGTCCGCGGCACCGAGATCTCCACCCGGATCGCGACGCCCGACGGCGGCATCAGCGTCCACCTGCTCGCCTACCTGCACGATCCGGCCCACCCGGCCCTCGTGGCCGAGCTGGCCCGCACCCGCGACGACCGGTTGACCCGGGCCCGCCGGATGACCGACCGGCTGGCGGAGGACTTCCCGCTGACGTGGCAGGACGTCCTCGCCCAGACGCACGACGGCGCCACGGTGGGGCGCCCGCACCTCGCGGACGCGCTGGTCGTGGCAGGTGTCGTCGCCCACCGGGACGAGGCGTTCGCGACGATGCTGCACCCGGGCGCCCCCTACTACGTGCCGCACTACGCCACGGACACCGCGGACGCGGTCCGGACGGTGCTGGCCGCCGGCGGGGTGCCGGTCATGGCCCACCCGCGGGCGGGGAAGCGGGGCCGCGTCGTCGACGAGGAGACGCTGGCGGCGCTCGCGGACGCGGGCCTCGCCGGACTCGAGGTCGACCACCGCGACCACGACGCGGCGGACCGGGCACGGTTGCGGGAGGTCGCCGCCGAGCTGGGTCTGCTGACCACCGGCTCCAGCGACTACCACGGCGCCGGCAAGCGCAACCTGATCGGCGAGAACACCACGGATCCCGCCGTGCTGGCCGAGATCGAGCGGCGGGGGAAGCTGGAGGTGCTGCGGCCGTGAGCCAGGTGATCGACCTGACCCTGTTCACGCAGGCGTTCGTGACGCTCTGGGTGATCATGGATCCCCCGGGCACCATCCCGGTGTTCCTGGCGCTCACGTCCACGATGGGTTCCAAGCAGCGCAGCAGGGCGGCGCTCCAGGCCGTCGCGGTCGCGTTCGCCGTGATCGTGGTGTTCGCGCTGTTCGGCCAGCAGCTGCTGCAGTACATGGGCATCTCGCTCGCGGCGCTCCAGGCCTCGGGGGGCCTGCTGCTCCTCATCGTCGCGATGCAGCTCCTCACCGGGAAGTTCGACTCGGGCGAGGCGACGGCAGCGACCCCGGGCGCCAACGTGGCGCTGGTGCCGCTCGGCACGCCGCTCCTGGCCGGGCCCGGTGCCATCGTCGCCACCATGGTGTTCGTCCAGCAGGCCCGCTCGGAGGACGAGGGCGTGCCGGGGATCGTGGCGATCTCGGTCGCCATCGTGCTGGTGCACGTCAGCCTCTACCTGGCGATGCGCTTCGCCGACGTGCTGCACCGCGTCCTGAAGGACTCCGGGGTCACGCTCATCACGCGGATCGCCGGCATCCTGCTCGCGGCGATCGCCGTGCAGCAGATCGCCGACGCCATCATCGAGTTCGTGCAGACGGCATAGCCCTGCGTCAGACGTCGCGGGGCGCGAGGGTGACGTGGACCGGGGCGTCGGCCACGAGGTTCTCGGCCTGCCGCACCGACTTCTTCATCGGCAGCACGTAGCCGTTCTGCTCCCGGGAGGGGAACACCGACGTGCTCCAGGTGGTGGCGCCCACCGTGACGCGTACCCGGATCGAGCCGAAGCCCCGCGGCGGCAGCGGCAGGTCGGCCAGGACGTCCGACGCGTCGGGCGGCACGGTGACGAACCACCACGCGTCGTCCTGCCGGGCACTCCATCGCCACAACGGCGCGGTGAACGTGAGCTCCACGGGTGCGAGGTTACGCCTCGCCGCCGACACCGGCCGGGAGCCTCAGAGGATCCCGAGCGAGGTCCCGGTCGCCTCGATCTGCTCCATGCGGTGGTGGGCGTCGGGGCCGCGCGCGGTGAGCACCCCCGACACGACCGCCTCGACCACGGCCATCGCGGGAGCCATCGTGTCGTAGGGCGAGGACGACCCCGTGTCGCTGGGCAGGACAGCGTCGGCCAGCGACGCGACCGGTGAGAGCCAGGCGTCCGTGAAGAGGACGATCGAGGCCTTCCGGTCGGCGGCGAACTGGGCGAGCGTGAGCGACTCCTGCTCGTACCGCCGGTAGTCGAAGACCACCAGCACGTCGCGGTGGTGGAGGTCGGTGAAGGCGTTGGCCCGCCACTCGGGCCGGTCGGACACGAACTCGACGTCGGGCCGCATCTGCTGCAGGTGCTGCACCAGGTAGAGGCCGAGGAGCCGGCTGAACCGTCCGCCGACCACCAGCACGCGGCGGCCCTCGTGGGCGAGGAGCTCGACGGTGCGTGCGACGTCGCTCGGCGGCAGCCGGTCGAAGGTGTGCTGGACCGCCCGGACGGCAGCCGGCGCGTACCGCGCCAGCGCGTCCTCCGTCCCGGAGGTCGCCGCGACGTCGCGCGTCTCGTACAGCGCCAGCGGCGAGGCGCTGCGGTCGTCGAGGTCTGCGCGCAGCGCCGCCTGGAAGTCGGGGAACCCGGTGAACCCGAGCCGGGCGACGAACCGGACGACGGTCGGTCCGCTCACGCCGGCCCGCGCCGCGAGCACGGCGACCGTCTCGAACCCGGCGGACGGGTACGCCGAGAGGAGCACCCGGCCGACCTTGCGCTCGGCGGGGGTGCAGTCGCCGAGGCCGCGCCGGATCCGGTCCGCCAACCCGGACCGCGGGTGGCTGGTGGTCTCCACCGAGGACTCCTGTCTGTGCGGGTGCCGGGCAGCGTAGCAAGGGGTCGCGGACCCGTCGCCACGCCACCCGGCACCGTCCCGGGATCGGTCAGCGGGTCGCGCGGACCGACACCCGGAGGGACTCGTAGGACGACGCCTGCGACCCGTCGGTGGTGTAGGCGCGGAACCCCGGTCCCTCCACGAGCCCGACCTGGAAGCGCGGGTCCGTCTCGAACGTGGTGCCGGTCGTCCTGCGGTCCTTCGACGAGGCCAGCGCGCGCGCCAGGTCGGACAGCACGAACTCGGTGCCGTCACCGGCGAGCGAGGAGAACACGTCCGTGCGCCGCGCGTCCGTGCCTCGCACCGTCGGGCGCAGCTCCCGGGCAGCCGCCGACGGCGTGACGTCCCGTCGTGCGGCGTCGTACCGGTCGCCGTCGGTCAGCCAGGACCACCGCACGCCGCGGATGCTCCACTCGCCCCGCGAGGTGCGGGGACGGGCGTCCCGCAGGTCCAGCAGGTTGACACCGTTCTCGCCGAGGACGGAGAGCTGCTCGTGGTCGGTCCCGGCGTGGTCGACCACCAGCGCCGTGTTCGGGTCGACGCCGAACACCCGCTCCTCGCCGGTGTCGCTCGCCAGGCGGATCGCACGCCCCTGGCGGCCCCACGCGCCGAAGTGCGTGTCGAGCAGCCCCGAGGCGAAGAACCCGAAGCCGCCGCGAGGGAGGTAACCGAGCTCGGTGGGGTCGTCGAAGTAGCCGGGCGCGCTGCCGGCGGCGAGCGCCTCCCAGCTCTCGCCGCCGGTGACCATGTTCGCCCCGGCCATGATCTGCATGCCGGCGGAGGTCCCCGCGACGACGGCGCCGTCCTCGAAGCGGTCCCGGACGGCGGCGAGCAGCGGGGTGTCCTCCTGCTCGGGGCCCTCCGTCATCAGGGTCACGTAGCGATACTGGTCGCCCCCGCCGAAGAAGAAGCCGGTGAGCTCGCCGACCTGCTCCACGACGGCCGGGTCGTGCGCGACCTCCGGGTGGTCGAGGTCGAGCGGGATCCAGGTCGTCTCCCCGGCACCGAAGCCCTCGAGGAGGTCGGCGTAGTAGGTGCCGTTGTCGACCGAGTTGTTGCCGTCCTCGGTGCCCGCGTCAGGGTCCTGGGACGCCGGGACGGCCGCGGCGGTGATGATCCCGATCCGGGCGTCGGCACCACCGGCGCGTTCGACGATCTCGCCGTAGACCTCTGCGTTGTCGTCCGCGAGGCTGCCGCCGACGAGGACCAGCTGGCCGCCGTCGCCCGCCTCGGGCTGGGTGGCGCCGGCGGGGCCGGCGAGAAGGAGGGGCACGGCCACGGCCGTGCCCGCGAGGAGGGCGGCCAGACGGGCACCACGTGGTGACGTCGTCATGGGTGTTCCTTTCGTGAGGGCGTTTCCTGCGGGGCGAGGAGCCGGCCGGCGTCGAGGACGAGGCCGGCCAGGAGGGCGATCCGTGCGGGTGCTGTCGCGACGTCGAGCCACTCGGCGGCGCTGTGGTCGCCGCCGCCCACGGGCCCGAGGCCGTCGAGGGTCGGCGTGCCGGTCGCTGCCGCGAAGTTCGCGTCGGACACCCCTCCGGTCAGGGCGCCGTCCACGGCGAGGCCGGTCCGGCGGCCACGGCGCACGGCGAGGTCGAGGAGGCGGCGGGACGCCGGCGTCGGCTCCAGCGGGGGGCACGACCCGCTGCGCTCCGTGGTCCCGGAGACGCCGCCGACGGCCACCGCGTCCACCAGGTCGTCCACCGCCAGCAGGGCCTCGTCGAGGGCGGCGGCCGACGGCGCCCGCACCTCGATCTCGAGGCGCGCGCGGTCGGCGACGACGTTGGGCCGGGTGCCGGCGCGCAGCACACCGACGTTGATCGTCACGCCGGGCCGTGCGGCGGCGGCGTCGCGCACCGACAGCACGAGCGCGGCGGCTGCGGCGGCGGCGTCGATCCCGCGCTCGGGCTCGATGCCGGCGTGCGCAGCCCGCCCCCTGAGCTCCACCGTGACGTCGCACGCCCCCTTGCGACCGAGGACGAGGTCGCCGTTCTCCCGGGCGCACTCCAGCCCGAGGACGACGTCGGCCTCCCGGGCCAGCGCCGTCAGCAGGCTCACCGTCTGGGGCGACCCCACCTCCTCGTCGGGGCTGAGCAGCAGGACGACCTCGCCGTCGTGCGGGCCGGGCAGGTCGGCCAGCAGACGCATGGCGTGGATGCCGGCGAGCACGCCGCCCTTGTCGTCGCTCACGCCGGGGCCGATCAGCCGGTCCCCGTCGCGGACGGCCGGCCGGGCGGCGGCGGTGCCGTCGGGGTAGACGGTGTCCGTGTGCCCGACGAGCAGGACCGTCCCGGGGCCGGGCACGGGGAGCCGCGCGACGAGGGCCGGGCCCACCGGCGGGCCCGTGCGGTGGACCTCGACGATCTCCGTGCGGGCCCCGAACGACCGGAGGCGGTCGGCGCACCACGTGGCCGCACGGCGCGTGCCGGCCGGGTTCCACGTCCCGGAGTCGAACGACGTGAGCTCGACGAGGTCCGCGACGAAGCCTTCCGCGGCCTCCCGGGCGCGTCCGAGCAGGTCCGTGGCGTCGCCCGTGCCGAGGACGCCGGCAGGGCCGGGCGCCGTCACAGCACCCTCGCCAGGAAGGACTGCGTGCGCTCGTGCTGCGGGTCGTCGAGGACCTGGCGGGGCGGGCCGGTCTCGACGATGACGCCGTCGGCCATGAAGGCGGCCACGTCGGCGACCTCGCGGGCGAACCCGACCTCGTGCGTCACGACCAGCATCGTCATGCCGTCCCGGGCGAGGTCGCGCATGACGTCCAGGACCTCCCCGACGAGCTCGGGGTCCAGGGCCGAGGTCGGCTCGTCGAACAGCAGCAGCCGCGGTTCCATGGCGAGCGCGCGGGCGATGGCCACCCGCTGCTGCTGACCGCCGGACAGCTGCGACGGGTAGGCGGAGGCGCGGTCGGCGAGTCCCACCCGGTCGAGGAGCTCGCGCCCTCGCTCGAGCACCTGGGCGCGGGAGCGCCGACGGACCACGACGGGCCCTTCGACGACGTTCTCCAGAGCCGTCCGGTGCGGGAACAGGTTGAACCGCTGGAAGACCATGCCGATCTCGGCACGCCGACGGGCGATCCTGCGCTCGGTCAGCTCGTAGAGCTTGCCGTGGCGCAGCTCGTAGCCGACGTCCTGGCCGTCCACGAGCAGGCGGCCGCCGTCGATGCGCTCCAGGTGGTTGACGCAGCGCAGGAACGTCGACTTCCCGGAGCCCGACGGTCCGAGCAGGCAGACGACCTGGCCCGGGTGGACCTCGAGGTCGATGCCCCGCAGCACGGTGTTGGTGCCGAAGGACTTGGTGACGCCACGGGCGTCGATGACCGGGGCGGGGGGTGCGGAGCTCATCGGCGGGCCTTCCAGGTCTCGAGGGCACGGGCGAAGGGTCGCCGGGCCACCGCGCTGCCTGCGACGCCACGACCGAACCGCTGCTCGAGCCGGCGCTGGGGGATGGTGAACAGGGTCGTCAGGGCGAGGAACCAGATGCTCGCCACGATCAGCAGGGGGATCACCTTGAAGTTCTGGGCGTAGACGGCCTGCAGGTTGGACAGCAGGTCCTGCCCCGCGATCACCGACACGAGCGCGGTGGTCTTGAGCATGGTGAGGGTCTCGTTGCCCATGGGCGGGACGATGACCCGCATGGCCTGCGGCAGGACGACCCGGCGCAGGGTCTGCGCGGGGGTCATGCCGAGCGACTTCGCCGCCTCGGTCTGGCCGTGGTCGACCGCCTGGATGCCGGCCCGGACGATCTCGGAGCCGTAGGCGATCTCGTTGAGCCCGAGCGCCAGCAGCGCCGCGACGGTGGCCGGGATCAGGGTCGAGGTCTGTGCCGAGTACAGCACGACGTCGGTGAACGGGATCCCGAGGGTGATCGTGGGGACGAACGCACCGAGGAAGCCCCAGAAGATGATCTGGATGAGGATCGGCGTGCCCCGGAAGACCCACACGTAGAGCCCGGCGACGGTGCGCAGCACCGGGTTGCCGGACAGCCGCATGACGGCGACGACGACGCCGCCGACGATCCCGATCGCCATGCCGGCGAAGGTGAGCCAGAGGGTCACGACGAGCCCGCGGAACGTCAGGGGTGCGAACAGGTACTCGCCGACGGTCGGCCAGTCCAGGTTCGGGTTGCCGGCGACGTTCACGAGGAACGAGGCGGTCAGGACGAGCACGATCAGCCCGGCGACGAAGCGCCCGCGGTGCCGCAGGGGGACGACGGGCAGCGCCGGGTCGGCCGGGTCGGCCGTGACGCCGGGAGCAGGGGTCATGGTCGAGCTCATGTCAGGACTCGGCGCCGTTGATGGTGGCCTCGTCGACGGCGATGCCGGTGAGGCCGTACTTGTCGAGGATCACCTCGTAGGTGCCGTCGTCGATGAGGGACTGCAGCGCGACCTGGATCGCCTCGGCCAGCTCGGGCGTCGTGTTGGACACCCCGATGCCGTTGGGGGTGGCGCCGTAGCCGTTGGGTGCCGCCGGATCGTCGATGCTGTCGAACGTGGCGCCGTCGCCGGCGGTCTTGGCGACGTAGCCCGCGGCCGGCTTCGTCAGGAGCGACGCCACGACGGCGCCGCTGCTGATGGCGAGCTGGGCGTCGGAGTCCTTGGGGTACTGCTTGAGGTCGACGGGCTCCGCACCCAGGTCCTCGCACTCGGCCGCCCAGCTCTCGACGAGGTCGACCTGCTGGGTCCCGCTCTGGACCCCGACGGGCAGCCCGCACAGGTCGGTGTAGGTCTCGATGCCCTCCGGGTTGCCCTCCGCGACGAGCATCCCGGTGCCGGACGCGGAGTAGTCGACGAACGTCAGCGCACCCTGGCGCTCGACGGTGTCCGTCATCGCCGAGATGGTGATGTCGTACTTGCCGGCCTGGATCGCCGGGATGATGCCGTCGAACTTCTGCGCCTCGAAGGCGAACTCCAGGCCCAGCACGGCGCCGATCGCCTGGCCGAGGTCGTAGTCGAGGCCGGTGATGACGTCGGAGCCCTCTTCCTCGTACATCTCGAACGGCGGGTACGGCACGTCGGTCGCGACCCGGACGGTTCCGCTGTCGAGGAAGGTCTCGGGCACCAGGGCCCGGGCCTCCGGGTCGACGGCGATCTCGACGCCGACCACCTCGCGGGCCTCGGGGGTGGTGGTCCCTGCCGCGGGTTCCGCCGTCGTGGCGGCGGTCGAGCAGCCGGCGGTCAGGGCGGTGAGGGCCACCGCTACGGCGGCGATCGTGCGGCGGGCGGGGGGAGTGCTGTGCATGGTGGCTGCTCCTCGTCGAGTGGACCTGGTGTAACGCAAGTTACATAGACTGGCCACGCACGTCTAGATGTAACACGTATAAGTAACATGTTCGTGACGTCGCGGTCATCAGGTCACCGCACGACGAAGGGCCCGGACCAGTCGGTCCGGGCCCTTCGGCCACCTGGGCGTCAGGCGGGTGCGTGGCACGCCGCGTCGCCGGTGCGGAGACTACGCGCCGTCAGCCGACGTGGAGCCGTTGCTGGTGCGGCGGCGCCGCCGACGACGGCGCTGTCCCTCGCCGGAGCCCTCGCCGGCCGCAGGCTTGTCGTCCGGCCGTGCCGCGCCGTCGGACCGCTGACCCTCCGAGCGCTGGCCCTCCGACCGGCGAGCCTCACCGGAACGGCCGCCACGTCCCTGCGATCCACGGCCCTGACCACCGCGTCCGCCGTCGCGCCCGCCCTGGCCACCGCGGCCCTGACCGCCGCGTCCGCCGTCGCGCCCGCCCGCCGTGCGCTTGCCGGTCTCCCCGAGGTCCTCGAGCTCCTCCGCGTCGAGTCCGCCGAGCTTCTGGGCGCCCTTCGGCAGCCGGCCCTTGGTCCCCTCGGGGATGCCGAGGTCGCTGAACAGGTGCGGCGAGGACGAGTAGGTCTCCACCGGCTCGGGGTGGCCGAGGTCCAGCGTGCGGTCGATCATCTGCCACCGCGGGACGTCGTCCCAGTCGACGAAGGTGATCGCGGTGCCCTTGTTGCCCGCGCGCCCGGTGCGACCGATGCGGTGCAGGTACGTGCGCTCGTCCTCGGGGCACTGGTAGTTGACCACGTGCGTCACGTCCGTGACGTCGATGCCGCGGGCCGCGACGTCGGTCGCGACGAGCACGTCGATGTTGCCGTGCCGCAGCGCCCGCAGGGCCTGCTCACGGGCGCCCTGGCCGAGGTCGCCGTGGATCGCGCCGGCGGCGAACCCGCGGGTGCGCAGCTCGTCGGACACCTTGGCCGCGGTGCGCTTGGTGCGGGCGAACACGATGGTGCGGCCGCGACCCTCCGCCTGGAGGATGCGGGCCAGCACCTCGACCTTGTCCAGGGCGTGCGCGCGGTAGACCACCTGGCGCGTGTTCTTGACCGTCGCGCCCTCGTCGTCCGGGTCGGCCGCACGGATGTGCGTCGGCTGGGACATGTAGCGACGGGCCATGGAGACGACGGGACCGGGCATGGTCGCGGAGAAGAGCATGGTGTGGCGCACGGCGGGCGTGCGGGACAGGATCTTCTCGACGTCGGGCAGGAACCCGAGGTCGAGCATCTCGTCCGCCTCGTCGAGCACCACGGTCGCGGCGCGGGTGAGGTTGAGGTGTCCCTGGTTGAGCAGGTCGACCATGCGGCCGGGCGTGCCCACCACGACCTCGACGCCGGTGTTCAGGGTCTCGATCTGCGGCTCGTACGCGCGGCCGCCGTAGATCTGCACGATCCGCACGTTGCGGTGCTTCGACGCGGTCTCCAGGTCGCGGGCCACCTGCGAGGCGAGCTCGCGGGTCGGCGCGACGACGAGGGCCTGCGGCTTGCCCGGCGCGGGGAGCGCGTCGAACCCGGGCTCGCCCGGCGCGACCACGCGGTGCAGCAGCGGCACGCCGAACCCGAGGGTCTTGCCCGTGCCGGTCTTGGCCTGGCCGATGATGTCGTGGCCCTGGAGCGCGACCGGGAGGGTCATGGCCTGGATGGGGAACGGGTGCGTGATGCCGGAGTCGCTGAGCGCGCGGACGATCTCCTCGCGCACGCCGAAGTCGGCGAAGCTGACGTCCTGGGCCTGGATGGCCGAGGCCGACGAGTAGTCGACGTTGGCGGGCGGCTGGTCGCCGGCCGGGGCCCCTGCGGCGCCGTCCGGGGTGATGTCTGTGGTGGTCACGTGATGCCTTCGCTTGTCGTCGGCGCGACGGACCGCGAGGGCTGCCCAGAGGGCCTGCCGCGGGTCGCACGCTGCGCCGAGGTGGTCGGCAGCCGATCGCGGAAGTACATCGCGCGGTGAGCGCGGCGGGTCAGCATCGAGACGACCGGGCAACCGAAGTACCACACCATCGTATCGGAACGCACACCGACCGGCGGGAGGCGTCGGTCACGTCGCCGCCTATCCTGGTTCGGTGATGAGCCCCCGCACCGCCGCCGGCGTCGACCCCACCGTCCCCGCACCGGTCGTCGAGCTCGTGGGGCTCGCCGCCTACACCGAGCTCGCGGAGTTCGGCCTGCTGGCGGCGCGCTCCGTGGACGCGCCGGACCTCGCGACCCGGCAGGCGCTGGCCGACGGCGCCGACCGGGCGCTCGCACGGCAGCGCGCGCTGTTCGCGCTCGTGAGCGCCGACGACGGCGTCGTGCCCGGCGTGGTGGGCGCCACCGTCATGGCGCCCTTCGAGGACGCGCTCGCCGACTTCGACGCGCGGACGGACACGGACGACTGGGCCGAGGGTCTCCTCAAGGGGGTCGTCGGCCACGGCGTCGCGCAGGACTTCTGCCGCATCCTGGCGGGCGGCCTCGACGGTTCGAGCGGCCGGGCGGTGCGCAAGGTCCTCGAGCGGCCCGCGCCGGGTCCGGAGGCGGGGGCCGACGCCGGGGCGGACGCCGAGGCGATCTGGCTGCTGGCCCGCATGGCGGCGGCCGACGAGGTGCTCGCCTCGCGGCTCGCGCTGTGGGGCCGGCGCGTCGTCGGCGAGGCGCTCGGCGTCGTGACCGCGCTGCTCGGCCGGCGACCGCAGCTGGTCGTGCTGGCCGCGGAGGCGGCCACCCGGCTGGGTGCGGAGCTGCCGGCAGGCCGGGACACCGCGAGCTCGGACACGGAGGTCGCGGTGCGGTCCTGGCTGGTCGCGCGGCTCACGGGGGAGCACACGCGCCGGATGGACCGCATGCGGCTCGCCGCGTAGCGCGACGACGGCGGCCCGGCGGTCGCCGGCCCGCCAGGACCAGGGACCGCCGGGCCGCCGTCGTGCTGCGCCGGTCGGGGCTCGACGCCTCAGAGGCTCCCGAAGCCGACCGGGCGCTGCTCGCCGCTGCCGATCTCGACGTATCCGATGGTGGCCGACGGCACGATGATCAGCCGGCCCTTGGCGTCCTTGAGCTCGAGCGCGGGAGCCCCGTCGAGTGCCTTGCGGACCGCCTTGGCGACGTCCTCGGCGCTCTGGTCGGTCTCGACGACCAGCTCGCGGCTCAGGTTCTGCACACCGATCGTGATCTCCACGTTGACTCCTTCGCGCGTGGCGCCGCGGCCTGCGGCACCGGATGGACGGGCTGCCACGATCCTATGCACGGCCGCGGCTCCGGGTGGCATCGTCCGCGCAGGGTGAACGCACAGGTGACGGAGCATGTCGGTGGCTCGTGGTCGAATCGCACCCGTGACAGCCACCGCGACCGTCCGCCTCGTGCCGCCGGCCCCTGCGCAGACCGCCGGGGCCGCCGTCGTGCTGGACGAGTCGCAGGAGACGGCGGTGGCGACGGCGCTCCGCGGACCGGCGACGCTGGTGGTGGGTGCTCCGGGGTCCGGCAAGACGACGGTGGCCCGGGAGGTCGCCGTGCGGGCGATCGCGTCCGGCGCCGACCCGTCGCGCGTCCTCGTCCTCGCTGCCACGCGCCGGTCGGCCGCTCGGCTCCGTGACGAGGTCGCCGCCGGTGCCGGGCGGACGATCGGCGCACCGATGGTGCGCACGGCCGCCTCGGCGGCGTTCTCGGTGCTGCGCACGCGCGCGGCTGCCCTCGGCGAGCCGCCGCCCACGCTGGTCTCCGGCCCCGAGCAGGACCTCGTGCTCGCGGAGCTCCTGGCGGGTCACCTGGCCGGTGAGGGGACGCCGCTGCCGCTGCCGGACGGGTTGCGCGAGGAGTCGCTCGGTCTGCGCGGGCTGCGCCAGGAGCTGCGTGACCTGCTGATGCGCGCCGCCGAGCGTGGCCTGGCCCCCGTCGACCTGGACGAGCTCGGCCGCCGCCACGAGCGCCCCGAGTGGCGCCTGGCCGCTCGCCTCTACGAGGAGTACCTGGACGTCACCGCGCTGCGGCTGGGCACGCCCGACGCGGGGGCACGCTACGACCCGGCCGTCGTGGTCGACGAAGCCGCCCACGCGCTGGCCACGTGGGACGTGCCCGGCGCTGCCGCACCGACGTGGGACCTGGTGGTCGTGGACGACCACCAGGAGTCGACGGTCGCGACGGCGCGGCTGCTCGGGGCGATGCACGACGCCGGGGCGGGGCTGGTGCTCCTCGCCGACCCCGACGCGGCGGTGCAGGGATTCCGTGGTGCGGCCCCGGCGCTGGTCGGCCGCGCCGCCGCCCGCCCCGGCGAGACCGGCGCGTTCGACGCCCGCACCGTCGTGCTGCAGACGGCCTGGCGCCAGCCGGAGCGGCTGCGCGAGGTCACGCGGGCGATCACGTCGCGCGTCGCCACGGTGTCGGGAGCGTTGCACCGCGGCGCAGCACCCCGGCCGGACGGCGACCCGTCCGCCGTCGAGGCCCGTGGGGCCCGGGCCGAGGTCGCCGTCCTCGCGGGCACCGCCCAGGAGGCGGCCTACATCGCCCGTGAGCTGCGAGCCGAGCACCTGCTGCACGGCACGCCCTGGGAACGCATGGCGGTGCTCGCACGCAGCGGCGACCGGCTCGCCGCGCTGCGCCGTGACCTCGTCGCCGCCTCGGTGCCGGTGGCCCTCCTCGGCTCGGACGTGCCGCTGCGCGACGAGCCCGCCGTCGTCCCCCTGCTCGCGGCCCTGCGGGTCTGCGCAGCCCCGAGCGGGCTCGACCGGATGCTGGCCGAGCTGCCGGACGGCGACCGCCCGGCGGCGGAACCGATGCCGGGCCTGGACGCCGAGACCGCGGCGCTGCTGCTCACGTCGCCGATCGGTGGTCTCGACGCGGTGTCCCTGCGCCGGTTGCGCCGTGCCCTGCGCGCCGAGGAGCTGTCCGGCGGCGGTGGGCGGTCCTCGGACGCGCTGCTCGTCGAGGTCCTGGCCGATCCGGCACGGGCGGCGACGCTGCCGTCCACCGTCCGCCGCGGTCCGGTCGCGGTCGCGCGGGTGCTGGCCGCGGGTCGCGAGGCGGCAGACGTCGCCGGCGCGACGGCGCAGACGGTGCTGTGGTCCGTCTGGGCAGCGACCGGCCTGGCCGAACGGTGGCGTGACCTGGCGCTGGCCGGCGGGCCGGCAGGCGTGCGGGCGGACCGCGACCTCGACGCCGTGCTCGCGCTCTTCCGCGCGGCCGAGACGTACGTCGAGCGCATGCCGGGCGCGTCGGTGGCGGCCTTCGTGGACTACCTCGCCTCGCAGGACCTCCCCGCCGACTCCCTCGCCGCCGCGGCCAGCGGCGCTCGCGCCGTCGAGGCGCTCACGCCGGCCGGCGCCGCCGGGCGCGAGTGGGAGGTGGTGGTGGTGGCCGGCGTCCAGGACGGCGTCTGGCCCGACCTGCGGCTGCGCGACTCGCTGCTCGGGTCGCAGGCCCTGGTCGAGCTGCTCGCAGGCCGCGCGCAGGACGCGCACGGCGTCGGCAAGGAGGCCCGGGCCCAGGTGCTCGCGGACGAGCTGCGGGCGTTCGCCGTCGCCGTGTCCCGGCCGAGCCGCCGGCTGCTCGTCACGGCCGTCGAGGACGTCGAGGACAGCCCGTCGGTCTTCTGCGACCTCGTCTCGCCCCGCGACGACGACGCCGCGGAGGGGCCTGACCCGCGACGGGTCCCGGTCGGGCCTCCGCTCGACCTCCGTGGCGTCGTGGCCGCCGCGCGCGCGGAGCTGGTGCGGTCCGCGACGGCGCGCCTCGCCGGCCCGCGAGGAGCGTCGGTCGGCGCGCCGCCGCGCTCGGACGATCGAGCGGCCGACGGCGGGACGGACGCGCGCTCCGGGACCGCCGCCGCGCTGCTGGCGCGGCTCGCCGAGGCCGGCGTGCCGGAGGCCGACCCCCGCACCTGGTACGGCGTGGCGGAAACCTCCAGCGAGGCGCCGCTGTGGGGGCCGCAGGACGAGGTCGTCGTCTCGCCGTCCAAGGTCGACACGGTCACGACCTGTGCGCTGCGGTGGGCCTTCGAGTCGGCCGGCGGGACGGCGCCCGACGCCACCCACCAGACGCTCGGCACGCTCGTGCACAGCATCGCGGAGGAGCACCCGGAGGGCTCGCTGAGCGTGCTGCGGGCCGAGCTCGACCGCCGGTGGCCGGAGCTCGCCCTGCCGGAGGGCTGGCCCAGCCGTCAGCTGCGCCGTCGCGCCGAGGAGATGGTCGCCCGCCTGGCCGACTACTACCAGGACGCCGGGGAGCCGGTGCTCGTGGAGCCGGCCTTCGACCTGACGCTCGGCCGGGCCCGGCTGCGCGGCAAGATCGACCGGGTCGAGGCCGACGGCGAGGACGCGGTGACCGTCGCGGACCTCAAGACCGGCCGCACCGCGCCGTCGAAGGACAAGGCGGCGGAGAACCCGCAGCTCGGCGCCTACCAGCTCGCGGTGGAGGGCGGAGCGCTCGACCTGCCGGAGGGCACGCGCAGCGCCGGCGCACGACTCGTGTTCGTCGGCACCCCGACCAAGGGTCCGTCGGTGCGCGGACAGGGCGCCCTGGAGCCCGGAGCGGACGGTTCGAGCTGGGCACGGTCGCTCGTCGAGCAGGCCGCGGACACGATGGCGGCCTCGGCCTTCGTCGCGCGGGAGAACGACCTGTGCGGCATGTGCCCCGTGCGGCGCAGCTGCCCCGTGCAGGCTGAAGGACGGAGCGTGATCTCGTGACCACCCCGCAGGCGCCGGAACCGGCGCGCGGCACCGGGGACCAGGGCGACGTCGAGCACGGCGCGGACCTGCTCGGCGGCGTCGACTGGGCGGCGCTCGGGAACGAGGCGCGCAGCCTCCGGCTCGGGTTCCCGGAGCTCGACGAGCCGCTCGACGAGCCGGGCACCGACCGTGGCACGGCGGGTGACGCCGTCGCGGGCGCGGCGCGGCCACGGCTCTCGGCGCGCGACATCGCGGACCTGCTCGGCCGGCCGGCCCCCACGGACGAGCAGGTCGCGGTCATCGAGGCTCCGCTCGAGCCGGTGCTCGTCGTCGCCGGCGCCGGGTCGGGCAAGACGGAGACGATGGCGGCACGCGTCGTCTGGCTCATCGCCAACCAGCTGGTGGAGCCCGAGGAGGTCCTCGGGCTGACGTTCACCCGCAAGGCCGCCGGGGAGCTCTCCTCGCGCGTGCAGTCGAGGCTCGGGCAGCTCGCGCGCGCCCAGGGCCGGTCGGCGGGCGACCTGGACCTGCTGTCCCGCCCCACCGTGGCGACCTACAACGCGTACGCCGCCTCGCTGGTCGCGGACCACGGGCTGCGCCTCGGCGTCGAACCCGGTTCCCGGCTGCTGGGCGAGGCCAACCAGTGGCAGCTCGCGGCAGAGGTCGTGGAGTCGTGGGACGGCGACCTCGGCACCGACAAGGCCGTGAGCACCGTCGTCGGTGCGGTGCTCTCCCTGTCCGGAGCCCTCGGCGAGCACCTGCTGGACGTCGACGCGGCCCGTGCCGCGCTGGACGACGTCGTCGAACGCCTCGACGAGCTGCCGCTCGGACCGAAGCAGCGCGCCCGCACCAAGGACGTCGACCAGCTCGTCGGCTCGGTGGCCGAACGGTCGCGGCTGCTCGGGCTCGTCGCCGAGTACCGGCGCCGCAAGCGGCACAGCGACTCCCTCGACTTCGGCGACCAGGTGTCGCTCGCCGCCGAGCTGGCCCGCACCGTCCCCGCCGTAGGTGCCGCGGAACGCGCCCGGTACCGCGTGGTGCTGCTCGACGAGTACCAGGACACGTCGTTCGCCCAGGTCGAGCTGCTGGCCGGGCTGTTCAGCGCGGGCCACGCCGTGACCGCCGTCGGGGACCCGCACCAGTCGATCTACGGCTGGCGCGGTGCCTCGGCGTCGGGGCTGTCCCGGTTCCCCGAGCGGTTCCGCCACGCCGACGGTGCGGCCGCGGCCGTGCGCTACCTCAGCACGTCCTGGCGCAACGACGCCGCGGTGCTGACCGCGGCCAACATCGCCTCGGCACCGCTGCGCGAGGTGGCGGGCGCGACGACGGCGGTCCAGGTGCCGCCGCTCGACCTGCGCCCGGGCGCGGGGAGCGGGTCGGTGACGGCGCACGTGGCCACCACGCTGGAGGAGGAGGCGGAGTCCGTCGCCGACTTCGTGGCCGCCCGGTGGCGGCGTGCCACCCGGCCCGACGCCGCGGACCGGGTCACCGCCGCGGTGCTGTGCCGCGCCCGCTCCCAGTTCGCCGCCCTGGAGACGGCGCTGCGCCGGCGCGGGCTGCCGGTGGAGGTCGTCGGCCTCGGCGGGCTCCTCACGACGCCCGAGGTGGTGGACGTCGTCGCGCTGCTCGAGGCGGTGCACGACCCCTCCCGCGGCGACTCGCTGCTGAGGCTGCTCACCGGCCCGCGGGTCAACCTCGGTGCCGCCGACCTCCACGCCCTCGGCTCGTGGGCGGCCGACCTCGCACGGCGCGACGCACCCCGCCCTCGGTCTGCCGCCGACACCGCAGCCCCCGCGGACGAGCCGGACCTCGACGAGGAGCAGGCGCCGGTGGTCGAGGGCGACGTCGTCGACCACCGGTCGATCGTCGACGCGCTCGACGACCTGCCCCAGCCGGGCCGTCCCGCCCGGGACGGCCGGGTCCTCACCCCCGACGGGCGCACCCGGCTGACGGCGCTCGCCCGGCTGCTCCGCGAGCTGCGGTCGCTGACGTACCTCTCGCTGCCTGAGCTGGTGGTCGCCGCCGAGCGTGCGCTGGGCCTGGACGTCGAGGTGACGACCGCCGAGATCCTGGCCGGCGCCGTCGCCACCGGACCGGGCGGGGCGCCCGCTGCCGAGGGGATCAGCCGTCGGGGGCGCGAGCACCTCGACGCCTTCCGTGACGTCGCCGCGAGCTTCGCCCAGTCCGCCGACGTCGCGACGCTCGGCGCGTTCCTCGCCTGGCTGGGCGTCGCCGACGACCAGGAGCGCGGGCTCGACATGCCCGTCCGCGAGCCCGACCCCGACGCGGTCCAGGTCATCACGGCGCACGCCGCCAAGGGCCTGGAGTGGGACGTGGTCGCCGTGCCAGGACTGGTCGACGGGGTCTTCCCCACGCAGGCGGAGACGTCGAAGGGCCGCACGAGCAGCGGCTGGCTCACCGGCCTCGGCGAGCTGCCGTACCACCTGCGCGGGGACGCCCACGACCTGCCGGTCTTCCGGTTCGACGCCGCCACCGACACCAAGGACCTGGTCGCCCGACGCGACGAGTTCCGGCTCGACTGCGGAGCGCACCAGCTCGCGGAGGAGCGCCGCCTGGCCTACGTGGCGTTCACGCGTGCGCGCCGCGAGCTCCTCTGCACCGCGCACTGGTGGGGCACGGGCTCCCGGCCGCGACGCGTCTCTCCGTTCCTCACGGAGCTCGCGGAGGCCGGGCTCGTCGACGCCGCCGGCTGGGTGCCGGCACCCGACGCCGAGACCTCCAACCCGCGCGACGACCACGACCGGACGGACGTCTGGCCCGCACAGCAACCGGACCCGGCGAGCGCCGAGAGTGGCGCCGCGGGTGCCGCGCCGAGCCCGCGTGACATCCTGCGCGAGACCGCTGCCCGGGTGCACGAGGCGGTCCGTGCGGGCACGGTCCCGCGCGACGGCGTCCTGCTCGACGGCGCCGAGCACGACCTCGTCGAGCTGGCCGCGATCCTGCTGGCCGAGCGCGGTGAGCGCGACGAGCCGACGGTCGAGATGCCCGCGCACGTCTCGGCGTCCGGGCTGGTCCGGCTCGCTCGGGACCGCGAGGCGTTCGCCCGGCAGCTACGCCGTCCGGTCCCGAGCGAACCGACCGTGCACGCGCGTCGCGGCACCCTGTTCCACGCCTGGGTCGAGCAGTTCTACTCGTCGGCGTCGCTCATGGACGTCGAGGACCTGCCGGGTGCGGACGAGCTCGACGTCGCGACCGACCTGGCGCTGTCGGACCTGCGCTCCCGGTTCGAGCAGACCCCGTGGGCGGGCCTGACGCCGGTGGCGATCGAGCAGGACGTCGAGACGCCCATCGGTGGCGTGATGGTGCGGTCTCGCATGGATGCCGTCTTCGTCGATCCCGACGTGCCGCCGCCCGCACCCGGCGAGCCGCCCGCCGTCGTCGTCGTCGACTGGAAGACGGGCCGCGAGCCGCGCGACCCGGACGACCGCGCCCAGCGCGAGGTGCAGCTCGCCGCGTACCGGCTCGCCTGGGCCCGCTGGACGGGCCTGCCCGTGGAGAAGGTGAGCGCTGCGTTCGTGTACGTGGCCTCCGGGACGACGGTGCGGCCCGCCGAGCTGCTCGACGAGGCGGGGCTGGAGGCGCTCGTCAGGGGCGCATAGGCCGCGGCGCGCCCTGACCCAGACGGTGCACTCACGCCTGAGGCTGCGGTTCAGGCCGGGGTGTCCTCGCGGGTCGCCTCGTCCAGGTCAGCCAGCATCGACTCGGCGTCGGCGACGACGTCGGGGAGCCGACGGCGGACGCCGTGCATGAGCCATCGCGCGAGCGCCAGCTCGCTCACCAGCAGCGCGCGGTCCACGAGGCGCGGGTCGGTGAGCTCGGTCCGCCGGAGCTGGTAGGCCTCCATGATCGCGTCCACGCACTCCGGCGGGGCGGCGGCGAGCAGCCAGGCGAGGTCGTCCGCGGGGTCCGCGACGCGGGCGTCGGACCAGCCGCTGATGCTGGTCACCCGGTTGCCCGAGACGAGCACCTGGTCCGGGGCGAGGTCGCCGTGTACCACCACGGGCTGGAACCGCCACAGGCTCACGTCCTCCAGCGCCGTCTCCCAGCGGCGCAGCAGGTCGCGGGGGACGCGCCGGGTCGCGGCGGCCTCGTCGAGCTCCACGAGCCGGCGCTCGCGGTACTCGGCGGAGGTGTAGGACGGCAGGCCGCACGCCTCGACGACGGCGGCGGGCAGCTCGTGGACCGCCGCGAGGGTCCGCCCGAGGTCGGCCGCCAGACCGGGCCCGGGCCGCAGCGCCGAGATGTCCAGGGGTGCACCGCCCAGCCGTTCGTGGACGACGGCACGCCCACCCTCGGGCAGCAGGGCCGAGCCGGCGAGCCGCGGGACGGTGAACGGCAGCACACCGGCGTCGACGTAGAGGTGGAGCGACTCCAGCAGCTCGATCTCGGCCTCGAGAGCGGCACCGGCCAGCGCGGTGGTCGGCGCCCGCACCATCCACTCCTCGCCGGAACCCGTCGTGACGACCGCGACGTCGTAGTCACCGGGCACGTCCTCGCGCCGCACGGTCCGGGCGTCGAGGCCGGGGACGGCGGCCGTCGACAACGCGGCGAGGGCGAGCTGGCTGCGGGGCACGTGCCCACCGTAGTGCGGCCGCGGGCCCCTGCCGCGCTGCGTCGCCGGGCGTGTCCGGCGGCCCGCCCGCACTCGACGGACCGGCGCCGCCGGAGAAGAGGTGACGTAGCGTCGTGCCGTGCACCCTCTCGACCTGCCCTTCTCCCGTGCCGCCCACGACCGCGCCGCGCACCGCCGCGCCGAGCCGGACCTGGTGGCGGCACTGCGGGACGACCCGACCACCGGTGTGCTGGTGGTCCATCGCGGGCGGCTCGCCGTCGTCGGGCACGAGGCTCCGCGTGCCGCGCTGCTCCCGGCCGCCGGGTTGCCCGACGGACTGTGGTTGTTCCTGGGGGAGTCCGACGGCGCGGCGCACCTCGCGCTCGTCCTGCCGGAGACCGACGACCCGCCGCCGCCGGCCGGTGCGCAGGGCTGGGCGGGTCTGCGCGACGTCGCCCAGGGGCAGGTCGACGCGCTCGCGGCCGGCGACCTCGCTGCCCGGCTGGTCCACGGGCTGGCGGTGGAGGCGGTCGCGCTCGCGGGCTGGCACGCGACGCACCGCCGCTGCGGGCGCTGCGGCGAGCCGACCGCCGTCGTCCAGGCAGGCTGGGCGCGCCACTGCCCGGTCGACGCGCGCGAGACGTACCCGCGTACCGACCCGGCCGTCATCATGGCCGTCGTCGACGACGCGGACCGGCTGCTGCTGGGGCACGCGGCGACGTGGCCCGAGGGGCGCTTCTCGACGCTCGCGGGATTCGTGGAGGCCGGCGAGGGCCTCGAGGACACGGTGCGCCGCGAGGTGGCGGAGGAGACGGGGGTGGTGGTCGGCACCGCACCCGGCGACGTCGTCTACCGCGCCAGCCAGGCGTGGCCGTTCCCTGCCTCCCTGATGCTCGGCTTCCGGGCGCGCGCCGTGGGGACGGCCGTCCAGACCGACGACGAGGAGGTCACGGAGGCGCGGTGGTTCACCCGGGCGGAGCTGGCCGCCGCGGCGTCCGCCGGCGAGGTCAGCCTGCCGGGACGGCACTCGATCGCCCGTGCGCTCATCGAGGAGTGGTACGGGGAAGGGCTGCCGGGCTCCTGGTAACCCGGCCGGCGCTCAGCGGTCCAGGGCCGCCTTGACGTCCGCCAGGGAGGGGTTGGTCGCCGCCGAGCCGTCCGGGAAGACGACCGTCGGCACCGTCCGGTTGCCACCGTTGACCTGCTCGACGTACTCCGCCGTCTCCGGCTGCTCCTCGATGTCGATCACCGTGTAGCCGATGCCCGCGGAGTCCAGCTGGGTGCGGAGCCGGCGGCAGTAGCCGCACCAGGCGGTCGAGTACATGGTGACGGTGCCGAGGTCCGGCAGGGCGGGACGGGCGGTCATGCGAGCCTCCTGTGGATGGTGCTGCGTGCGTGTCGGGGACGCCTGCGACAATCGCAGACGATGCCAGTACTGACCAACTCCCCGGGCGCCCCGCTTCATCCCGACGCGATCCTCGACGCGCTGGACCCCGAGCAGCGCGAGGTCGCGCTGGCCCTGGCCGGTCCCGTGTGCGTGCTCGCGGGCGCAGGGACCGGCAAGACCCGGGCCATCACGCACCGCATCGCGTACGGCGTGCGGACGGGCGCGTACCCCCCGACGTCGGTCCTCGCCGTCACGTTCACCGCGCGGGCCGCGGGCGAGATGCGCACCCGGCTGCGCGAGCTCGGCGTCGCCGGGGTGCAGGCGCGCACCTTCCACGCGGCGGCGCTGCGGCAGCTCGGCTACTTCTGGCCGCGCGTGGTCGGCGGCGCGCCGCCGCAGATCCTCGAGCACAAGGCGCCCGCGGTGGCCGAGGCGGCACGCCGCATCGGTGCCAGCGTCGACCGGGTGGCCGTGCGCGACCTCTCGAGCGAGGTCGAGTGGGCCAAGGTCTCCCTCGTGACGGCGGAGGACTACGTCAAGGCGGCCGCCGCGGACGACCGGCCGGCGCCGTCGGGGTTCGACCACCAGACGGTGGCGCGGCTCGTCGCCGCCTACGAGGACGTCAAGACCGAGCGCGGCGTCATCGACTTCGAGGACGTGCTCCTCATGCTGGCCGACATGCTCGGCTCGCACCCGCACATCGGCGACCAGGTGCGCTCGCAGTACCGGCACTTCGTGGTGGACGAGTTCCAGGACGTCTCGCCGTTGCAGCACTTCCTCCTCGACCAGTGGCTCGGCGGGCGCAAGGAGCTCTGCGTCGTGGGCGACCCCTCGCAGACCATCTACTCCTTCACCGGGGCGACCCCGCACTACCTGCTGGACTTCACGCGCACGTACCGCGACGCCCAGGTCGTGCGGCTCGTCCGGGACTACCGCTCGACGCCGCAGGTGGTGCACCTCGCCAACGACGTCCTGCGGCGTGGCCGCGTCACCGGTGCGCTCGAGCTGGTGGCGCAGCGTCCGGCCGGCCCGCCGGTGTCCTTCACGACCTACGACGACGACGAGGCCGAGGCCGCGGGCATCGCCGCGCGGGCGGCGCGGCTCGTCGCCGACGGGGTGCGGCCCAGCGAGATCGCGGTGCTGTACCGCACCAACGCCCAGTCGGCGGCGTTCGAGTCCGCCCTGTCGGACGCCGGCGTGAGCTACCAGGTCCGCGGCGGCGCCCGGTTCTTCCAGCGCCGGGACGTGCGGGACGCCGTCGTGCTGCTGCGGGGCGCCGCCAGGTCCTCCGACCCGGACCAGCCGATGCCCGAGCAGGTCCGCGACGTGCTGCTCTCGGCGGGGTGGGCGGAGAAGCCGCCGGCGGCCCGGGGTGCGACCCGTGAGCGCTGGGAGGCGATGCAGGCCCTGGTGGGCCTCGCCGACGACCTGGCGGCCGCTGCCTCCGAGGACGCTCCTGCCACCCTGCAGGGTCTGGTCGACGAGCTCGCCGAGCGGGCGTCCGCCCAGCACGCGCCGACGGTCGACGGCGTGACCCTCGCGTCCCTGCACGCGGCGAAGGGGCTCGAGTGGGACGCCGTCTTCCTCGCCGGCATGAACGAGGGGCTCATGCCGATCTCTCTCGCCGAGACGGACGAGGGCGTCGCCGAGGAGCGCCGCCTGCTCTACGTCGGCATCACGCGGGCGCGCGAGCACCTCGACATCTCCTACGCGCGCTCGCGCAACCCCGGCGGTCGCGCGACGCGCAAGCGCACCCGGTTCCTCGACGGCATCTGGCCCGACGACGGCAGGGGGCGCGGGCGCACCGGCACGGGACGCGCGCAGCGCGGCCAGGCGCGGGCCCAGCTGACCGGGCACGCGAACGTCGAGCTCTTCGACGCGCTGCGCGAGTGGCGCCTGTCGGTGGCGCGGGAGACCGACAAGCCCGCCTACACGGTGCTCGGTGACGCGACGCTCGCTGCCATCGCCGAGCTGCGCCCCACCTCGACGGCCCAGCTGGCGCGGATCAACGGCATCGGTCCGGCCAAGATCGACCGGTACGGACCGACCCTCATCACCCTCGTCGAGAGCGCTGCGGAGAGGGACTGAGAGCCCCGGAGGAAGTTCTCCGAAAAAAGTTGGGAAAAAGATGTGGCGAGCGCGGCCGAGCCGTCTATGCTCGTCATGACCGAGTTGGAGCGGCACCTGCCGAGAGGCAGAGGCCCGAGATGACGAAGGAGGTGGGCACGACGATGAACATCATCACCACGCAGCTGACAGGCGGCACCGGGATCGCGACGGGGAAGAACTCTGTCCCGACCACGCTCGTGCCGGCCTTCCGCGTTCGCACGCGTCCCGGCGCTGGGGCAGCCCTCGTCGATCTCGCACCCGACTCCGCACCCTGGAGACATCCGGTCCACTGACCGGTCCAGGCCGCGGAGTCCACCAGGACCCGCGGCCTTCGTCTTTTCCCCACCGGGAATCGGCCCTCATCGGCCGGACGATCCGTCCCTCTGACACCAGAGGGCCGTCCGCAGGTCCTGAACACCGACGTTCACACCACACCCAGGACCTGACGGAGGAACATCGTGCGTCTCGCACAGCTGTTGGACGAGCGGCTGCTCGACGCTGCCCCCGCCGGTGGCACCAGTCGCTGGACCCCCCACCAACCGGTGGCACAGACCCCCGAGGAGGCGGCCGAGCTCGAGCGACAGTTCGCGGCCCTCCTGCCCTGCCGCACCAACGACCCCGAGCTCTGGTTCGCCGAGCACACCGACCAGGTGGAGCGTGCCAAGGCGCTCTGCCGTGCCTGCCCGCTGCAGTCCGGCTGCCTGGCCGGTGCTCTCGAGCGCTCGGAGCCCTGGGGCGTCTGGGGCGGCGAGGTCTTCGTCGACGGCGTCGTCGTCGCCCGCAAGCGGGGTCGTGGCCGTCCCCGCAAGACCGACCAGGCCGCGGCCTGACCATCGATCGATGCCCCACGAGGTGCTACCTCGTGGGGCATCGTGCTACCTCGGCGGGACGGTGCAGGGGCAGGCCGGGTGCGCCTCGACCGGCCGCGTGCGTGCGACCGCCTCGGGCAGCGTCACCTCCAGCACGGCGCCGGCGGCCGCCGGCCGGGTGCCGTCGAGGTGGGCCAGCACCTGACCTGCCGCGAGGGCGGCCGCCGTGACGGACAGCACCGTCTCTTGGCCGGGGGCCGCGGGGAGCTCCGCGAGCTGGTCGACGAGCTCCGGCCAGCGCTCGTCGGCGTCGGTGGCGTGCCGGTGCCAGCAGGCCGTGCACGCGGTGCTCCCCGGCAGGACGAAGGGGCCGAGCGTGACGTCGGCCTCCCCGACGACGACCGGCAGGTGGGGGATGCCGGCGCTCATGAGGAGCGTGAACGTCTCCGGTCGGACGACGCGGTCGCACACCGCCACGACGACGTCGGGCAGGGCGTCCGCGTGCCAGGTCCGGGCCCACGCCGTGCGCGGGTACCTGGCCCCCAACGCCGCCTCGAGCCGTGCAGCGCGCCGGTGGCCGACATCGGTCTGGCGGTAGGTGCCGGTCCCGAGATCGGTGACCTGGACGGGCGAGTCGTCGTCGAGCACGAGCGTGCCGACGCCTGCGGTGGCCAGATGGGCGGCGAGCATCGCGCCGATCCGGCCCAGCCCGCTCACACCCACCCTCCGCACGGCTCGCCGGGCGAGCGTGACCATGCCTCCGCCGTCGGGCAGCAGGGCGCCGAGGACCGGGGCGTCCGCGGCGCCCCCGGCCGTGGCGAGCACGTCGGGCGTGCGTCGCGGCGACGGCACGAGGAACCCGCAGTCGGCGAGGAGCGTCCCGATCTCGCGACGGCGCTCGTCTTCGACGCGGTGCCGCGCCGCGGTGCGTTCGAGGGAGGCGTGCTGCGTCGTGGCCGACGCCGTGAGCCAGCGCGTCTCGGCGTCGGCGAGGCCGGACAGCACCAGCGACCAGCGGCTGTCGGTACCGAGCTGGACCTCGCCCGGGCCGCGGCCGAGCACCGGCGCGCCGGGGCGCAGCCGGAGAGCAGCCGGTTCGGGGGACGTGCTCGAGGACGCCATGGCGGCACGATGACACGTCCGCACCTGGCCGCGCCGACGCCGTCCACAGGGCTGTGGAAAGGCCTGCGAACTGGGCCGTCGGAGTGTCCCGACACATGCCCTTGACGCAATCCCGGTATGGTCATGGTGTGGCCCACGACACCATGCCGACCGTCGAGGTCCGGCGGAGCCGTCGTCGGACCGCGACGGTCAGCGCGTACCGCGACGGTGACCGCACCGTCGTGGCCATCCCCGCGCGCTTCTCGCGTGCCCAGGAGCGCGAGTGGGTCGAGAAGATGGTGGCGCGCCTCGAGGACAAGGAACGTCGCCGCCGCCCGTCGGACGAGGAGCTCGTCGACCGGGCGCGCGAGCTCTCCGAGAAGTACCTCGACGGCCGCGCGCACGCGACCAGCGTGCGGTGGGTCACCAACCAGGAGCGTCGCTGGGGCTCGTGCACGCTGGTGGACGGCTCGATCCGGCTCTCCACCCGCTTGCAGGGCATGCCCGAGTGGGTCATCGACTACGTGCTGCTGCACGAGCTCGCGCACCTGCTGCACGCCGGCCACGGGCCTGACTTCTGGCGGCTGCTCGAGGCCTACCCGCGCACCGACCGGGCGCGCGGGTTCCTCGAGGGCGTGGCGTTCACCACCGACGGCTCGCGGGACGACGACGCCGACTCCGGCTCGTCCGCCACCTGACGGACCCGGCTACCTCCCGTCGCCGGGCGCACCCTCGTCCGTCCCGGGCTCCTCGCCCGGCGAGGCGTCCCCGGGCTCTTCGCTCTCGGTCGACTCCGAGAAGATCTGGGCGAGCGCGGCGTCCACGTCCGCCTGCTCGTCCGCCTGGGCGGCCCGGCGCGCGGCGTAGCCCGGCGGGTCGTCCAGGTCCTCGGTGCCGGGCAGCAGGTCCGGGTGGTCCCAGACCGCGTCGCGCGCCTCCGGGCCGCCGGTCGCGAGCAGGTGGGCGAACAGCGCCGCGGCGTCGCGCGAGCGGCGGGGCCGCAGCTCGAGGCCCACGAGCGACTTGAACGTCTGCTCGGCGGGGCCTCCGGCGGCCCGGCGCCGGCGGATCATCTCGCGCAGCGGCACCGAGTGCGGCAGGTGCGGCAGGGACGCGGTGGCGGCGACCTCGGAGACCCAGCCCTCGACGAGCGCCAGGGCCGTCTCCAGGCGCAGCAGCGTCGCCTGCTGCTCGGCGGTGTTGTGCAGGCCGAAGACGTCCCCCGACAGGGCGCCGCGCAGCGACTCCGGGTCGGCCATGTCGATGTCGCGGACCTGCGCCTCGAGGGCGTCGAGGTCGATCGTGATGCCACGGGCGTACTGCTCGACGAGAGCGTGCAGGTGTGCCCGCAGCCACGGCACGTGCACGAACAGCCGGGCGTGGGCGGCCTCGCGCACCGCCATGTACAGCTGGACCTCGTCGAACGGCGAGTCGAGGCCGTCGGCGAAGGCACGCACGTTCGTCGGGACCAGCACGGTGGCAGGCTCGGTGAGCAGCGGCACGCCCACGTCCGTCGCGCCGAAGACCTCGCGGGACAGGGTGCCCGCGGCCTGGCCGACCTGCATGCCGTAGACCGCCGACCCGAGGCTGCGCATCATGGTCGCCGGGTCCAGGTCGCCCAGGCTCCCGCCGGGGAACACCGGCATCCCGGGCAGCTCGAGGCCGGACATGTCGCCGTCGCCGACCTGGTCACCGAGCACGGTGGCGAGGGCGTCGGCCGCCGAGGCCGCCACGGGTGCGACGAGCTGCTGCCACGCCGGCAGCGTCGCCTCGACCCACTCGCTGCGGCTCCAGGCGCGGGCCGGCCCGCCCGACGGCGGAAGGTCGGTCGCGGCGTCGAGCCACAGCTCCGCCACGCTGAGGGCCTCCTGCGCCGACCGGGCCTGGGCACCGGTCAGCGACGGGTCTCCCTCGGCCACCGCGACCTGGCGGGCCAGGTCGTGCGCCACCTGGGTGTTCACCGGTCCCTCGCCGGAGGTGAACAGGCGCTGGAGCTGGTCCATGAGGTGCTGCATGGTGGCGGGGTCGGGGGCGACCCCGCCCATCAGCGCGGCCGGGTCGAGGCCCTGGGAGCGCATCTGGCCGAGCACCTCGTCGGTCCGCTCGCCGAAGATGCCGTGCAGGGCGTCACGCAGCGCGCGCTCGCGCTCGTCGGGGTCGTCGGGCAGGTCGCTCATCGCAGTCCTCGGCTCCTTCCGGTGCGGCATCCACCGCACGCTCACGGTATCCATGACCGACGACGACGCGCGGTGCCGAGTTCCGTCGTTCGCTCACGGCGCACCGGTCGCCCGTGGATCGGCGATGATGGGCCGGTGAGCTTCGATCGCAGCCATCATCCGGCCGAGCTGTACGGGCACGCCCAGGCGCACCCGCTGCCCGAGGACCGCGCCGTGGCGGGCACGGACGACGCGGACGGCCACGACCCCCGGATCCGGCACCGCCCGACGTCCCGCCGCTCGGTGACGCTGGTCGTGTCGTTGCTGGTGACCGCCGTCGTCGCCGCGGTGCTCCTCGTGCTGCCGACGCCCTACGCGGTCCGCACCCCGGGGCCGACGGAGGACACCCTGGGCGTGCAGGAGCAGGGCGCCGGGCAGAGCGCGACGGAGATGCCGTTGATCGAGATCTCCGGTGCCGAGACTTACCCGGCCTCGGGCGAGCTGCGCCTCACCACGGTCTCGGTGTACGGCGGGCCCGGTGGCGACGTGCTGATGGGCGACGTCCTGTGGGGCTGGTCGTCGGTCGAGCGCTCGGTGCAGCCGGTGGAGCTCATCTTCCCCGAGCCGGTCACGCCCGAGGAGCAGCAGGAGCAGGGCCAGGCCCAGATGATCAGCTCGCAGGAGTCCGCGACCGTGGCCGCCCTCACGGAGCTCGGGTACGAGGTGCCGACCACCATGACGGTCGTGGCCGCCGCGGAGGGCACGGGCGCGGAGGGCGTGGTCGAGCCCGACGACGTCATCGTGTCGATGGACGGTGAGCCCCTGGAGAGCTATCCGGAGCTGCTCGCCGTGCTCGACGACGTCACCCCGGGCGACGACGTCGTCCTCGGCGTGGAGCGGGCGGGCGAGCCGGTCGACCTGACGGTCACGACGGGGGAGGGCGACGGCCGTGCGCTCCTCGGCGTGCTCATCGACCCGGTCTACGACTTCCCGGTGGACGTCACGATCCAGATCGAGGACATCGGCGGGCCGAGCGCGGGCACCATGTTCGCCCTGGGCATCGTGGACCTCATGACGCCGGAGGACGAGCTGGCCGGGGCGGTCGTCGCCGGGACGGGCACCATGGACGTCGACGGGCGGGTGGGCCCCATCGGCGGCATCGGCCAGAAGATGTACGGCGCGCAGCGCGACGGCGCCGAGTGGTTCCTCGCCCCGGCGGACAACTGTCCCGAGGTGGTCGGCCAGGAGCCCGAGGGTCTCGAGGTGGTGTCGGTCAGCACGCTCGCCGAGGCGCGGGCGGCGATGGAGGCGATCGGCGCCGGCGAGGGGCAGGACCTGCCGCGCTGCTCCTGACGCGGGATCGTGACCGGTTCGTGAGGGCTCGGGTGCCCCCGTGTGTCGGAATCGTGGGAACCTGGGCAGACGTTCGAACGTTGTCCTGACGTCCCTGCGTGCCTGCACGTGTCCCGTCCCGAGCACGAATGAGGTGCCCGCACCGTGTCCTTCGCCCCACCCCGACGACCGGACGGACCGCCAGCAGCGAGGCGTCGGAGCCCGCTGCTGATCACGGTCGTGATCCTGGCGGTCCTCGTCGCCGCCCTCATCTTCCTGGCGACCTTCTGGACCGAGGTCCTGTGGTTCACGCAGGTCGGCTACGCCAACGTGGTGTGGACGCAGTGGATCGCCCGGGTCGTGCTGTTCCTGGTCGCCTTCCTGCTCATGGGCGCGGCCGTCTACAGCTCGTTCACGATCGGCTACCGGTCGCGACCGGTCTACGCGCCGTCGACACCGGAGCAGGCCACGCTCGACCAGTACCGCGAGGCCGTGGAGCCGCTGCGCAAGCTCGTCACGTACGCCGCGCCGGTGGTGATCGGCTTCTTCGCGGGCGTCGCGGCGTCGTCGCAGTGGCGCACCGTGATGCTCGCCCTGAACGGCCAGTCCTTCGGTGAGACCGACCCCGAGTTCGGCATCGACATCGGGTTCTACGTCTTCACGCTCCCGGTGGTGCGCTTCGCCGTCAGCTTCCTCATGGCGGTCGTGGTCATCTCGGCCATCGCCGCGGTGGTGACCCACTACCTCTACGGCGGCCTGCGGATCGGTTCGCTGCCGGCCGGGACGCCCCGGACCACGACGGCGGCCCGCATCCACCTGGCGGTGCTCGGCGCCGTGCTGATGCTGCTCATCGGCGCGAACTACTGGCTCGACCGCTACAGCATCCTGACCAACTCCAACGAGCGCTACGACGGCGCCTCGTACACCGACGTGCACGCCGTGATCCCCTCCAAGGAGATCCTGATGGGCGTGGCCGTGCTGGTCGCCGCCCTCTTCGTGGTGGCGGCGTTCCGCGACACGTGGCGCCTGCCCGCGATCGGTGTCGGCCTGATGGTCGTCTCGGCGATCGCGATCGGCGGCATCTACCCGTCGATCGTCCAGCGCTTCCAGGTGGACCCGAACGCCCAGTCCCTCGAGGCCCCCTACATCCAGCGCAACATCGACGCCACGCTCGACGCGTTCGCGATCGACGACGTCCAGTCCGAGCAGTACGACGCGACCACGGAGGCGGCCGAGGGCCAGCTCCGGGACGACGCCGAGACGACGGCGTCGGTGCGCCTGCTGGACCCGCAGGTCGTCAGCCCGTCGTTCCGCCAGCTCCAGCAGAACAAGCAGTTCTACAACTTCACGGAGAACCTGTCCGTGGACCGGTACGACATCGACGGCGAGTCCCGCGACACCGTGATCGCGGTGCGCGAGCTGAACCTGGACGGGCTCGCCGACCGCAACTGGATCAACGACCACACGGTGTACACGCACGGCTTCGGCGTGGTCGCGGCCTACGGCAACCAGCCCGGCCCGGACGGCCAGCCCGCCTTCTTCGAGGGCGGGATCCCCACCGAGGGCGCGCTGACCGAGATGTTCTCGGACGGCTACGAGCCGCGGATCTACTTCAGCCCGGAGGCGCCGGAGTACTCCATCGTGGGGGCCCCGGAGAACACCGACGGCTGGGAGCTGGACTACCAGGCGGACGACGAGGGCGGCCGCCAGGTGCTCTACGAGTTCCCGACCGACGAGACCTCGGCCGGCCCGGAGATCGGGACGTTCCTGGAGAAGCTGCTCTACGCCCTGAAGTTCGGCGACGAGCAGATCTTCTTCTCCGACCGTGTCACCGAGGAGTCGCAGATCCTCTACGACCGCGACCCGCAGGAGCGCGTGGCCAAGGTCGCGCCGTGGCTCACCCTGGACAACAAGGTCTACCCGGCGGTCGTCGACGGTCGCGTGAAGTGGATCGTGGACGCCTACACGACCACGGACGCCTACCCCTACTCGACGTCCGCGCCGATGCAGGAGGCGACCACGGACTCCCTCACCCTGGCCGCCCAGGGCGTTCCCGTGGACCTGCCTCCCGAGGTCAACTACATCCGCAACTCGGTCAAGGCGACGGTCGACGCGTACGACGGCACGGTCACGCTCTACGCCTGGGACGCCGAGGACCCGCTGCTCAAGGCGTGGAGCCAGGTGTTCCCGGACTCGCTGCGGCCGATGGAGGAGATCTCGGGCGACCTGATGTCGCACGTGCGCTACCCGGAGGACTTCTTCAAGGTCCAGCGCACCCTCCTCGAGCGCTACCACGTCACCGACGCGGTCCAGCTGTTCTCCGGCTCGGACGAGTGGGTGACCCCGGACGACCCGGTCGCGTCGTCCGAGGCGGCGGCGTCGAAGCAGCCCCCGTACTACCTGACGCTGAAGATGCCGGAGCAGGAGGAGTCGTCGTTCTCCCTGACGAGCACCTTCATCCCCGGCGGGATCACCGACCGGGAGATCCTCACGGGCTACCTGGCCGCCGACGCCGACGCGGGGTCGACGGCGGGCGAGGTCGCCGAGGGGTACGGCACGCTGAGGCTCCTCGAGCTGCCACGGGACTCGACGGTCCCGGGGCCAGGTCAGGTGCAGAACAACTTCAACTCCAACCCGACGATCTCCGAGCAGCTCAACATCCTGGGCCGCGGCGACTCCGAGGTGGTGCGCGGCAACCAGCTGACGCTGCCCGTGGGTGGCGGCCTGCTGTACGTGCAGCCGGTCTACATCCAGTCGGCGGAGGGGACGCAGTTCCCGCTGCTGCGGCGAGTGCTGGTGGCGTTCGGTGACCAGACGGGCTACGCCGAGACGCTGGACGAAGCCCTTGACCAGGTGTTCGGCGGTGACTCCGGTGCACAGGCCGGTGACGCCGACGAGGCCGAGACCGACGTGCCGACGGACGTCCCGACGGACGAGGTCACGGATCCTGCGGCGGAGCCCACGGCCGAGCCGGAGCCGACCGAGACCACCGAGCCGGCCGAGCCGACGGAGGAGCCCGCCGCGCCGGCGGGCGACGCGCAGGCTCGCCTGAACGCCGCGCTGGCGGACGCCAACCAGGCGCTCACGGACAGCCAGGAGGCGCTGCAGAGCGGCGACTGGACCGCGTACGGCGAGGCGCAGGAGCGGCTCCAGACGGCGCTCGAGCAGGCGCTCGCGGCCGAGGAGGAGCTCGAGGGCTGATGCCTCGCGCCGGGCGGATGGGACGCAG
>NZ_JALKAT010000014.1:0-76097 GCF_023015685.1 Isoptericola sp. S6320L | reverse complement strand
GGTGGCCGCCCTGGGCGGCCACGGCCACTCGTGAGCGCAGCGGACGGCCACGTGAACATGCCGTGAAAGGGGCGTTGTCCTGACTCGCCCGGTAGGCCTGGATAAGACCACCGGCTTAGGGTGACGGTGTGGAGAGCACCAATCCCCGGCACGCAGGACCCCATGCCGGGCACAGGGTCCTGCGATGGACGGCCCTCGGGCTGACGGGCGTCTTGGCTCTCGTCGGCTCGGGGGCGGTCGCGGCGTACATCGATCTGCAGAACCAGATCGAGGTGTCCGACGTCGACGCGCTGCTGGGGCGCGACGGCGCTCCGGAGCCGCAGGCGGAGCCCTCCGAGCCCGAGGACCCGACCGACCCGTTCGCCGGGAAGTCCCTCGACATCCTGGTGATGGGCACGGACTTCCGCGACGCGGCGAACGCCGAGCTGGCCGGCTCGGGGGACGAGTTCCACTCCGACACCACTCTCGTGGTGCACATCAGCGGGGACCGGAGCCGGATCGAGACGATCTCGATCCCGCGCGACTCCCTGGTGGACATCCCCGCCTGCCCCCGCCCGGACGGCAGCACGACCTCGCCGCAGTACGGGGCGATGTTCAACTCCGCGTTCGCCATCGGCGGGGGGCCCGAGCACGACATCACGGCCGCGGCCGCCTGCACCATCCTCACCGTGGAGGCCCTGACCGGTCTGACCATCGACGACCACGTGGTGGTCAAGATGAACGGTGTGGTCGACATCGTCGACGCCATCGGCGGCGTCCCGATGTGCCTGCCGGAGCCCGTCGTCGGCGACGAGCGCTACAGCGACCTCGCTCTCGATGCCGGGCGCCAGGTGCTCGACGGCGAGACCGCCATCCAGTTCCTGCGCGTGCGCAAGGGCGAGGGCATGGGCCTCGAGCTCGGCAGCGACCTGCAACGGATCGAGCGGCAGCAGGCGTTCATCGACTCGATGATGCGCGAGGTCCTCGACCAGAACGTCATCACCGACACCCCGGCGCTCTACCGGATGGTCCAGGCCGCGCTGCGGGCCATCTCCACGAGCCCCGAGCTGGCGAGCCCGCGGGCGCTCGCGGGCCTCGCCTGGAGCGTGCGGAACGTGGACCCGTCGGACATCGTCTTCGAGTCGGTCCCGGTCGTCGACGCCCCCTCGGACCCGAACCGCGTGGTGTGGACGTCGGAGGCCGCGGGGATGTGGGAGAAGTTCGCCGCGGACGAGTCGCTGGTCCCCGAGCCGGAGCCGAGCACCTCGCCGTCGGACGACGACGGCAAGGGGAGCGACGAGGGAAGCGAGGACGCCGAGGAGGTCAGCGAGGAGAAGCCCTCGCCGTCACCCAGCCCCTCGCTGCGCGCCGGGGTGTGCGCCTGAGCCTCGCCGCTCAGCGCGCGGCACCTGCCGGCGGCAAGACCCGGCGGGCCTGCTCGCGCAACGCGTCGGTGACGCGGTCCAGCACGGTCGACCGCAGGCGCCACTGCTGGAGGTGGAGCGTGACGTCGACGGTCTCGGCGGCGAGCGGGACGACGTCGTCGTCGGGTGCGAGGACGTCGAAGCGTGCGCCGTCGCGGGGGAGAGGCCCCCACATGCCCCATCCCATGCCCGCGCGCACCGCGGCGAGGAACTCAGCGGTCGAGGGCACGTGGTGGCGCGGCGGGTCGGGCACGTCACCACCCGCCTGCTGCGCGACGGCGCGCAGCCAGCGGTCCTGCAGGTCGTCCGTGCGGGCGAACACGACCATCGGGGCGATGTCGAGCGCTTCCGGCGTCGGGCCGTCGGGGAACCAGCGGGCCACGAAGTCGCGCGTCGCTGCCGGCCGGTAGCGGGTCACCCCGAGCGGTACCGAGGTGCAGCCCTGGACCGGTTCGCGCTGCGAGGTCACCGCCGCCATGACGACGCCGGCCGGCAGCAGCTCGGCGGTGCGGTCCTGGTCGGCGACGTGCACGTCGAAGCAGACGCCGTCGACGGCGGAGAGCGCGGGCATGATCCACGTCGCGAGGGAGTCGGCGTTGACCGCGATCGGCACGGTGACGGGCCGGCCGGTGCTCTCGTCGTCGGTGGGGCCGAGCTCGGCCGCGGCCTCCGCGCCGAGCAGCTCCACCTGCCGTGCCAGACGCAGCAGCGTGCGGCCGGGCTCCGTGGGGGTGGCGGGCCGGGTGCGCCGGACCAGCACCGTGCCCGCGGCGTTCTCCAGGGCCCGGACGCGCTGGCTCACGGCCGAAGGCGTCACGTGCAGCGCCCGGGCCGCCGCCTCGAACGAGCCCTCGGTGATGACGGCGGCGAGCGCCGCGAGCTGGCCGGGGTCCCATCGCATACCTGAAGTATCGCTTCATCAGGGTCAGAAAGTTTCGTTGGACTTCATTCGGGGGCGTGCCTAGCGTCGAGGGGTGCTCATCTTTCTCGCCGGGCTCGGCCTCGGTCTCTCGCTCATCGTCGCCATCGGCGCCCAGAACGCCTTCGTGCTGCGCCAGGGCGTGCGACGTGAGCACGTGGGCGTCGTGGTCCTGGTCTGCGCGGCCTCGGACGCGGTCCTGTACGCCGCCGGGGGTGCGGGCCTCGGCGCCCTCGTCGAGCAGCACCCGGGACTGGTCGAGGTGGCCCGCTGGGCGGGCGCCGCCGTCGTCCTCGGGTACGGCGCGCTGGCCGCCCGCCGGGCGTGGCGCGGCGGCGAGGAGCTCGAGGCCGCTCGGGACGTCGCCCGGCCCGACGCCGGACGGCGGCTGCGACCGGTGCTGCTCACCGCGCTCGCCCTCACCTGGCTCAACCCGCACGTCTACCTGGACACCGTGGTGCTGCAGGGCTCGATCGCCGCCGGCTACGGCGACGACCGCTGGCTGTTCACGGCCGGCGCCGTGGTGTCGAGCGTGCTCTGGTTCGTGGGCCTCGGCTACGGGGCGCGGTTCCTCGCGCCGCTGCTGCGCCGGCCAGGCGCGTGGCGGGTGGTCGACGGCGTGATCGCGCTCATCATGCTCGCGGTGGCGGCCTCGCTCCTGCTCGGCTGACCACGCCGAGGTAGAGCGGTTCCCGCCGAGGTAGTGCGGCGCGGCGCGAGGTAGCGCCTACTGTGCCGGGGTAGTGCCGTCGTCGCCGAGGTAGTGCGGCGCGGCGCGAGGTAGCTCGGTGGGGCACGGTCAGGCGCGCTGCCCGCTACCGCCCGAGCGTCGCGAGGCGCCCGACGGCGTCACGCAGCACCTCGGGACGCTTGACGAACGTGAACCGCACCCGCGAGCGCAGCGCTCGTGCCGCCGTCGACCCCTGCCGGCAGAACGCCGAGACCGGGACGCCCACCACACCGGCGAGCTCCGGCAGGCGCAGGCACAGGTCGTGGCCGTCCTCGAGACCGAGTCGTGCGACGTGCGCCGCGCCGTCGGCCACCACGAAGTACGTGCCGCGCGGGACGACGACGTCGAAGCCCGCCGCCTCGAGGCCCTCGCACAGCAGGTCGCGGCGTGCGGCGAGGGACGCGGCGAGGGCGCGCGGGGTCTCGTCGTCGGCGAGCGCCAGCGCGATCGCCGGCTGGAACGCCGAGCCCGAGGTGTACGTCATGAACTGCTTGACCGTGCGCACGGCCGTGACCAGCTCGGCCGGGCCGTGCAGCCACCCGACCTTCCAACCCGTCAGGCTGAACGTCTTGCCCGAGCTCGACACCGTCAGCGTGCGCTCGGCCATGCCGGGCAGCGTGGCCATCGGGACGTGCGTCGCGTCGTCGTAGACGAGGTGCTCGTAGACCTCGTCGGTGAGCACGACGGTGTCGCGCTCGCGGGCGACGGCGGCGACGTCCTCGAGCTCGGCGCGGGTCAGCACGGTGCCGGTGGGGTTGTGCGGCGTGTTCACGAGGATGAGACGCGTGCGGTCCGTGGCGGCGGCGCGCAGGGCCGGCGCGTCGAGGCGCAGGTCGGCGGTCAGGGGGACCGGCACGTGGGTGGCGCCGGCCATGGCGATCGCGGCGGCGTGGGAGTCGTAGAACGGTTCGAGGGTGATGACCTCGTCGCCGGGGCCGGTCAGCGCCAGGATCGCGGCCGTCAGGGCCTCGGTGGCCCCGGTCGCGACCAGGACCTCGGTGTCCGGGTCCACGTCCAGGCCGTAGCGGCGGTGCTGGTGCTCGGCGACGGCGCGGCGCAGCTCGGGGACGCCGTCGCCCGGGGCGTACTGGTTGCGGCCGGCGTCGATGGCGGCCTTCGCGGCCTCCTTGACGTAGTCGGGGCCGTCCACGTCCGGGAAGCCCTGACCCAGGTTGATCGCTCCCGTGCGGTTCGCCAGCACCGTCATCTCGGCGAAGATCGTCTGCCCGACGGCGCCGCCCGGCGCGAGCAGACCGGTCGCTGCGGCGACCTGGCGCCAGCGCGGGGTGGACGTCATGCGCTCGACCCTACCGACCGTGGCCTCCGGCACTTGTCCGGTCGGGGCGCGCCGGGAAGGGTGACGGCATGATGCCGATGCTGTGGGTCGCGGCCGTGTGCTGCTGGTCGTTCGTCGTGGTCTTCCTCGTGGACGGGTGGACGCGGCCTGGGTACGCGTGGGTGCGCCAGCCGGTGAGCGCGCTCGCCTTGGGCCGGCGCGGCTGGGTGCAGACCACCAGCTTCCTCGTGTGCGGCACGGCGGTGGCGGCCGGGGCGCTCGTGGGGCGTGAGGCTCTGGGCAGCGGGCTGCTCGCCGTCGTCGTCGGCGTGTTCGGCCTGGCGCTCGTCGCCTCCGGCGTGTTCCCCATGGATCCCATGCGCGGCTACCCACCCGGCACGCCCGACACCACGCCCGAGGAGACCTCGTGGCGCCACCGGCTCCACGACCACGCCGGTGTCGTCGCGTTCGCCGCCGTGCCGTTGGCTGCCCTCGCCGCGGTGTTCGCCCTGCCGGAGGTCTGGTGGAAGGTCTACTCGGGGACGACGGCGGCGCTCGCGGGCGGTGGGCTCCTCGCCTTCGGCCAGGCGTGGGAGGAGGACTCCCGGCGGGCCGGGCTGCTCCAGAAGGCGACCATCGCCGTCGGGTGGCTGTGGGTGGGTCTTCTGTTCGTGCGGGCGGCGTGACCTGGTGTTTCTGGACGGGCGTCCGGCGCGCCCGGCCCTGCCCTAGGGGAGCGCGGCGGGGAACGCCTTGGGCTGCAGCCACCGGACGAGCTGTTCGCAGGGCGCCTGGAGGTCGCCGAGCTGAAGCGTCTCGGGGCGCCCCGAGCGCAGGACGTGGATCCGCAGTGCGCCACGGTGCGTGGACACACCAGCGAGCTCGTGCCAGGGCACGGGGGCTCTGCGGCCCACCTGGATCCCGAACGCGGTCACCACCAGATCACGCCCGAGGTAGCTGATCTGCATCGCGAGGAAGACCCCGGCCAGCACGGCGATGATGACGAGTGGGCCGGTGGCCACGAGCAGAGCCACGGGCCCGAACGCGATCGGCAGGCCGATGGCGGCACCGAAGCACAGCGCGATCGTGCCGGCCGTCAGGGCGATGGCGACGGTGCGCAAGGTCCTCGGGGCCCGGACGACCACGCGCCCGGAGCGGCGCAGCTCGGCTTCCCACTGCTGCGGGCCCGACGCGCCCGCCTGCGGCGCGAAGCCGTCGGCTGCACCGCGACCGGTCGGGTCAGGTGCGGACGAGTGCGGCAAGGGCTGTGCAGGCTGGTCCGACATCGTTCTCCTCGCAGGCCGCCGTCCCGGTCCGGTCCGGTACCGAGAGCTGGAACGGCCCAGCGTAGCGTCGATCGTTCCTGGGGCGTCGACCGCCGTCGGGGGCGGCGGTCCGGTCCGCGACGTGCGTGCGATCGCCGCGACGTGTCGCAGCAGGTGCTGCCTGGCGTGTCCACGATTCGGACCGCGGTCCGGGGTCGGGGGCACGACGCATAGATGCGACATCTAGCGCGCTGACCAGGGATCTTGTCCTCCCGGGAAGACAGCGGCGACAGGTCGGCGACACCGGGGCGCGGGTCGTCCACAGGGTGGCAGCGGGGCCGTGGCGATGTTCGCTACTCTCGGCGCACCAGGTGGAAGGTCCGGATTGTCCCCGAGGGAGAGGTCTGCCGGTGACCATCGACGTGCCCTTGCGCGACGACGCCACGAGCATCCTGCATCACGAGGTCCGCGAGCTGATCCGTCGTCGTGGCATCGACCCCGTGAGCGACCGTGCCGGTCTCGACCGGCTGGTGGTCGAGGCGGCGGCGGACTACGCCGAGCGCGTGTCGCTCGGCGTCGTGCCGCCGCTGGCCGACACCTCTGCCTCGGTCCGGGCGGTGGCCGACGCGCTCGGCGGGCTCGGCCCGTTGCAGCCGTACCTCGACGATCCCGAGGTCGAGGAGATCTGGATCAACTCACCCGCCCAGGTCTTCGTCGCGCGCCGAGGAGTCAGCGAGCTGACCACCACGCTCCTCACGGCGTCGCAGGTGCGGGACCTCGTCGAGCGCATGCTCACGTCCAGCGGTCGACGGCTCGACCTGAGCAGCCCGTTCGTCGACGCCACGCTGCCCGGCGGGGAACGTCTGCACGTCGTGATCCCGGACGTGACGCGCGAGCACATGGCGGTCAACATCCGCAAGCACGTGGTGCGCGCCCACCACGTGGACCACATGACCCGCTTGGGTGCCCTCACGCCCCACGCCGCAAGGTTCCTCGACGCCGCCGTGCGGGCGGGGCTGAACATCCTGGTCGCCGGCGCCACGCAGGCGGGCAAGACCACGATGCTCAACGCGCTGGCCGGATCCATCCCGGCCGGTCAGCGGGTGGTGTCCTGCGAGGAGGTGTTCGAGCTCCGGCTGCCCGTCCGTGACCACGTCGCGATGCAGTGCCGTCAGCCGAGCCTCGAAGGCACCGGCGAGATCCCGTTGCGGCGACTGGTCAAGGAGTCGCTGCGCATGCGTCCCGACCGCATCATCATCGGCGAGGTGCGGGAGGCAGAGAGCCTCGACCTGCTCGTGGCGCTCAACGTCGGCGTTCCCGGCGCCTGCACCATCCACGCGAACTCCGCCCGCGAGGCGATCACCAAGATGTGCACGCTGCCGCTGCTCGCCGGGGAGAACGTCTCCGAACGGTTCGTCACGCCGACCGTCGCCTCGGCCATCGACCTGGTGGTGCACCTCGGGGTGTCGGCGGACGGCGCCCGCCAGGTCCGCGAGATCGTCGCCGTGACCGGGCGGGTCGAGGAGAGCCGCGTCGAGACGGCGCAGATCTTCCAGCGCCGGCCGGCTGCGCTGGGCGGCGACCTCGTCCGCGGCGACGGCTTCCCGCCCGGGGTCGAGCGCTTCGAGCGAGCCGGGATCGACGTCAACGCCCTGCTGGCCGGTGACCGCTGATGGGCGTGCTGATCGGCCTCGTCGGCGGTGTGGGTCTCGTCCTCGTGTGGCTGTCCTGCTGGGAGCCGACGGGATCCCGGGTGCGTCGAAGCAGGCGCAACCAGGTGTTGCAGGACGTCCTGGTCCAGGCGGGCGTCCCGCACGTCGGGCCGGGCGCGCTCTACGCGTTCAGCGCGGGGGTGGGTCTGACCGTGATGCTGGTGGGCCTCGCCCTGACCCGCTCTCCTGCCATCGCCGGCTGCTTCGCGCTGATGGCCACCGTGGCGCCGGAGGTGCTGCTCCGTGTCCGGGCCCGACGACGGCGCGAGAGCCTGCGGGACGTGTGGCCGGACGCCGTCGACCACCTCGCCTCGGGAGTCCGTGCCGGACTCTCGCTGCCGGAGGCGGTCGCGCAGCTCGGCGAACGCGGCCCCGCAGAGCTGCGCGAGCCGTTCGCCCGCTTCGCCGCCGACTACCGGGCCACCGGACGGTTCGGGGAGTGCTTGGACCTGCTCAAGGCGCGGCTCGCCGACCCGGTGGCGGACCGCATCGTCGAGGCGCTGCGGCTGACCCGCGAGGTCGGTGGCACGGACCTGGGTCGGCTGCTCAAGAGCCTCTCCGAGTTCCTCCGTGAAGACGCGCGCACCCGAGGGGAGCTCGAGGCCCGGCAGTCCTGGACGATCAACGGCGCCCGCCTGGCTGCCGCGGGACCCTGGGTGGTGCTCGCGTTCCTCGCGACCCGCCCGGAGACGGCGCGCGCCTACGACTCCGCCGCCGGCGTGGCCGTCCTCGCGGCCGGCGCCGCCTGCTCGGTGCTGGCCTACCAGGTCATGCGACGGATCGGGCGGCTGCCCGAGGAGAGCCGGGTGCTGCGATGAGCCCCGCCGTCACCGGTGCGCTGCTGGGCCTTCTCGGAGGAATCGGCCTCCTGCTCGTGATCGCCGGCCTGCGTGGCCGCCGCATCTCCCTCGACGAGCGCCTCGCACCTGCCCTGCGCCCTCGGGACGCGTCCTCGGGCCTGCTGCGCGACCACACCGTGCACAGCCCCTTCGGCGTGGTCGAGCGGATCCTGTCCCCGTGGGTGTCCGACGCCGCGCACTGGTTCGAGCGGCTCGGCTCCTCCCGGGCGGATGTCCAGCGCCGGCTCGACCGTGCCGGCCGGGCAGACACCGTGGAGCAGTTCCGTGCCCGCCAGCTCGTGTGGACCGTCCTCGGCCTCGTGGTGGGCCTGGCCGCCGCGGTGCTCCTCGCAGCCACCCGGGGATCGGCAGTGATCCCGCTGGTCGCCCTGGTACTCCTGGCGGGGACCGTCGGTTTCGTCGCGTGCGACCGCCGGCTCAGCACCCTGGCACAACAGCGCGAGGAACGGATGCTCGCCGAGTTCCCGACCGTGGCCGAGCTGCTGGCGCTCGCGGTCACCGCGGGGGAGGGGCCCATGCCTGCCCTCGAACGAGTCGCCTCGACCGCCCGCGGCGAGCTCTCCGGTGAGATCTCCACGATGCTCGCCGACGTTCGTGCGGGCGCTCCGATCGCCGCCGCTCTGACGGCGATGGCCGATCGCACCAACCTGCCGTCCCTCACCCGGTTCGCCGAGGGGGTGGCGGTCGCGCTGGAGCGCGGCACCCCGCTGGCCGACGTCCTGCGCGCACAGGCGCAGGACGTCCGGGAGTCGGGGCGTCGCGCCCTGATGGAGGCCGGCGGAAAGAAGGAGGTCGTCATGCTCGTGCCGGTCGTCTTCCTGATCCTGCCCATCACCGTCGTCTTCGCCGTCTTCCCGTCCCTGGCCACCCTGCAGATAGGCCTCTGACCCACCGAAAGGTTGACCATGTCCCACGACCACCTCGCTCACCGACCGCAGGACGAAGCGCCGCTCCCGGACCGGCGTCCGGCAGCCGACGATCCCGAGCGGGGCGACGTGCCCGGCTGGGTGCTCGTGACGCTGATGACCGCCGGCCTCGTCGTCGCGCTGTGGGCACTGGCCGGGCCGCTCCTCGAGGGCGCGTTCACCGATGCGATCCAGAGTGTCACCGGTCGCTGAGGGCGTTCCTCCTGGTTCACCGGTCGAGCCGTCCGCCGCGCGGCACGGCGAGCAGGGGTCGGCGGTCGCCGAGTTCGCGATGATCTCCGCCCTGCTGCTCGCCCTGTTCCTCGGCGTGGTCCAGGTGACCCTCGCGCTGCACGTCCGCGCGTTGACGATCGACGCCGCAGCCGAGGGTGCGCGGGTCGCGGCTCGCGCTGACCGCGACCTCGCGTCGGGCGCTCAGCGCACCCGGGACCTGCTCACGGCGTCTCTCGGGGACCGGTATGCGGACGAGGTGGCGGCGCGGGACACCGTGCAGGACGGCCTCGCCGTCGTCGAGGTGACGGTGCGCGCACCGCTGCCCGTGGTCGGCGTGCTGGGGCCGTCCGGAGTGATGACGGTGTCCGGGCACGCGCTGGAGGAGTCGACATGAGCGAGCGACGCGATCCCGAGTCCGGCGCGGCCGTCGTGGAGTTCCTGGGCGTGAGCGTCCTTCTTCTGGTGCCGCTCGTCTACCTCGTCATGGCGCTGTCGCAGGTGCACGCCGCGGCGTTCGCCGTCGAAGGGGCGGCGCGCGAGGCCTCGAGAGCAGTGGTCACCGCCGAGTCGTCGTCCCAGGGCGTGGCGCGGGCAGCAGCGGCGACCCGCATCGCACTTGGCGACCAAGGGTTCGACGTCGAAGGGGGTGACCTGTTGACGGTCGAGTGCTCCGACGACCCCTGCCTGACGCCGGGCGCGACGATCGGCGTGTCGGTGCGCTACGAGGTGCCCTTGCCGCTCGTGCCTGCCGGCCTGAGAGGGTGGGTACCGCTCGCGGTGCCGGTCGAGGCGGCCCATGTGACCACCGTCGAGGAGCACGTGGCGGTGCGCCCGTGACCGAGGGCAGGGAAGAACACGGACGGATCATGCTGCTCACGGCCGGCTTCGTGGCCGTCGGGCTGATGCTGGTCGGCATGGTGGCCTCCGCGGCGTCGGTGCACCTGGACCGCAAGCACCTGTTCGACCTCGCTGACTCGCTCGCCGTCGCCGGCGCCGACTCGATGCTCGAAGCCACGTACTACGACCTCGAGAGCGTGGCCGAGCCAGGATCCGCCGGTGTGCTGACCCTGAGCGACGGCGACGTCCGGCGTGCGGTGTCCGAGCATCTCGCTCTCCAGCCGGCGTCGACGGCGGCCGGTCTGCGAGACATCCGGGTGGTCGAGGCGGTCAGCCCGGACGGTCGGGGTGCGCGCGTTCGCCTCGTGGCGACGTCGCACCCGCCGTTGATCCGCTGGTTCACCGACTCGTTCGGTGGTGGCATCACCGTCACCGCGACGGCGGCCGCTCGGGCCGGCTAGCTGCCGGCACCCGCCGGTCAGCGCGGTGTGCGCGCGAAGAGCCCGGGGTAGTCGACGACGAGCCCGTCCTCGTCCACCGTGATCTCGCGCCGGAAGTCGCTGTCGCGTGACTCGTAGAGGTACTGCTCAGAGCCGAGCCTGGTGTAGCGCTGCGGGTCCGCCGTGACCGTGAAGGACTCGTGGTCCACGTACGCCGTCACGATGTCGGCCGCATCGCCGACCGCCAGCCCCAGCCGCCGGATCGGCAGCGTGTTGGTGAACGGGCTGAACGCCAGGTCGAGGTCCACCGCCTCGACCAGGTCCGGGCGCGGCGACCCGTCCGCGTGCCACTCACCGTCGTCGTGCGCCAGCTCCAGGGTGCGTCCGTCCGACGAGCGCAGGCTGAGGGCGACGAAGGTCCAGTCGGGGTCGAGCTCGACGGCGTACTCGAGCCGCTCCGGACCGAGGTCCACGATCGACCGCGCCCGCAGCCTGCCGTCTCGCAGAGTGAGGTCCAGGTGCTCCACGCTGTCGGAGGCGACGCCGTGCCACACGACCATCACCATGAGCCGCCCTCCTTTCGCCGTCCCGTCCAGGATCGCGGGCAGCGGGTCTGCCTGCACGCCCCAGGTGCCGGTCGGCACCAGACCGCCGGGGCCGCCGTCGGATCGCAACCGCGCGATACTGGCACCCATGAACGACAAGCTCCCCGTCGACCTGAACCAGATGTTCGACCTCGCTCGTGCCGGCGAGGACCTCCTGCTCGAGTTCGTCGACGCCGGGGTCCCGTCCGATCACGCCGACGCGCAGGGCAACACGCTGCTCATGCTCGCCGCGTACCACGGGCACGCAGGCCTCGTCCGGGGCCTGGCGGAGCGCGGTGCCGACGTGAACCGCCTCAACACCCGCGGCCAGTCGCCCCTGGCGGGCGCGGTGTTCAAGGGCGAGCCCGGTGTCATCGAGGTACTGGTGGACGCTGGTGCCGACGTCGACGCGGGCGAGCCGAGCGCCCGCGCGACGGCGGCCATGTTCGGGAGGACCCTGCCGGGCGCCTCCTGAGCGGCAGGTAGGCTTGAACATCGTGGCCACCATCGACTTTCCCGCCGAGATCAAGGCGCTCCGCTCCACCCTCACGTCCATCGAGTCGGTGAGCGACCCTGCTGTCCTGCAGGAGCGGATCGAGATGCTGTCCGACCAGGCGGCCTCTCCGGACCTGTGGGACGACCAGGACAACGCGCAGAAGGTCACGTCGGCGCTGTCGCACGCGCAGAGCGAGCTGGAGCGCGTGAAGCGACTCGGCAGCCGGATCGACGACGTCGAGACCCTCGTCGAGCTGGGCAACGAGATGGAGGACGCCGACTCCCTGGACGAGGCTCAGGCCGAGGTCGAGGCGATCCGCAAGGACCTGCAGTCGCTGGAGGTCCGCACCCTGCTCAACGGTGAGTACGACGCCCGCGCCGCGGTCGTCACGATCCGCGCGGGAGCCGGTGGCGTCGACGCCGCGGACTTCGCCGAGATGCTCATGCGCATGTACCTGCGCTGGGCCGAGCGCCACGGCTATCCCACGAAGGTCATGGACACGTCCTACGCCGAGGAGGCGGGGCTCAAGTCCGCAACGTTCGAGGTCGACGCGCCGTACGCGTTCGGGCACCTGTCGGTCGAGGCCGGCACGCACCGCCTCGTACGCATCTCGCCGTTCGACAACCAGGGCCGTCGGCAGACCTCCTTCGCCGCCGTCGAGGTGATCCCGCTCATCGAGCAGACGGACTCGATCGAGATCCCGGAGAACGAGCTCAAGATCGACGTCTTCCGCTCCTCGGGCCCGGGTGGCCAGTCCGTGAACACCACGGACTCCGCCGTGCGCATGACCCACATCCCCACGGGCACCGTGGTGTCGATGCAGAACGAGAAGTCCCAGATCCAGAACCGCGCCGCCGCGCTGCGCGTCATGCAGTCGCGCCTGCTGCTGATCCGCCAGGCGGAGGAGGCGGCGAAGAAGAAGGAGATGGCCGGGGACATCAAGGCGTCCTGGGGCGACCAGATGCGCTCCTACGTGTTGCACCCGTACCAGATGGTCAAGGACCTGCGCACCGAGCACGAGTCCGGCAGCACGCAGAACGTGTTCGACGGCGCGATCGACGAGTTCATCGAGGCCGGCATCCGCTGGCGTCGTTCGGGCGGCGAGAGCTGACCTGAGCCCGACGGCGCCGCACTACCTCGCGGAGCTGGGCACTACTTCGCGGAGTCGGGCACTACTTCGCGGAGTCGGGCACTACTTCGCGGAGTCGGGCACTACCTCGGCGCCGGGCCCACTACCTCGGCGAGCCGCCTACTACCTCGGCGCGAGCGGTACTACGTCGGCGGAATGGGTACTACCTCGGGGTTTGGCGGAATTTCGCTGTTTGTCCGGTGTTGCGTCGAGCAACTGATTGACCCGCGACACACCGGCGTGTCCTCCGGCGGGCGGGGACCGCCGTCGTGCGACTCTCGATCAGGCGAGCACCGTGGTCCCGTGGTGCCCGCCGGGGGGAGGGCACGCAGTGATCAGGTTCGAGAACGTCTCGAAGGTCTACGCCAGGGGGGCGAGGCCGGCGCTCGACGAGGTCTCCGTCGACATCGAGCGCGGCGAGTTCGTCTTCCTCGTCGGCGCGTCCGGCTCCGGCAAGTCGACCTTCCTGCGGCTGGTGCTCCGCGAGGAGCGGCCCACCGGCGGGCGCGTCTACGTCGCCGGCCGCGACCTGACCCGGCTGTCCGGGTGGAAGGTGCCCTCGCTGCGGCGCGGCATCGGCATGGTCTTCCAGGACTTCCGTCTGCTGCCCAACAAGAACGTCTACGAGAACGTGGCCTTCGCGCTCCAAGTGATCGGCCGCCCGCGCCACACCATCCGGACCACCGTGCCCGAGGTCCTCGAGTGGGTGGGGCTGGACGGCAAGGAGAAGCGCCGCCCCCACGAGCTCTCCGGCGGCGAGCAGCAGCGCGTCGCCATCGCCCGGGCGTTCGTCAACCGCCCGCAGATCCTGCTCGCCGACGAGCCGACCGGAAACCTCGACCCGACGACGTCGCTCGGCATCATGCGGCTCCTGGACCGGATCAACAGCACCGGGACCACCGTGGTCATGGCGACGCACGACGACGAGATCGTCAACGAGATGCGCCGTCGCGTCGTGGAGCTCTCCACGGGGCACGTGGTCCGCGACGAGGCGGACGCCGAGTACGGCCGCCGCGAGGACATCCTGCCGCTGGTCGGTCCGGCCCCGGTGCTCGACGCCCCGGGACGCGGGGTGCCGCGGCGCGGTGCACCGACGCCGCGGATCGTGGTCCAGCCCGAGCCGGGCGACCTCGCCGCCGAGCAGGCTGCGGAGGCCGCCGTCGAGCAGGGCGCGTTCGAGCACGACGCCCCGGAGCTGGCGCCGCTCGCCGAGGACCCCGTGGACTCCCACACCGCCGAGCCCCCGTCGCGGCGGGCCCGCCGCGCCATGTCCGGGGCCGGTACCGGCCACGAGGAGGCCTGAGCGGTGCGGCTGCAGTTCATCCTCGTCGAGGTCCTCCAGGGTCTGCGACGCAACGCCACCATGGTGATCTCCGTCATCCTCGTCACCTTCGTCTCCCTCACCTTCGTGGGATCGGCCGCGCTGCTGCAGGCTCAGGTCACCAAGCTCAAGGGGGACTGGTACGACCTCGTCGAGGTGTCCGTCTTCCTGTGCCCCGACGGGTCCACCGTGCCCACCTGCGCGGAGGGCGAGGCCACCGAGGACCAGATCGCCACGATCGAGCAGGCGATCGAGACCGAGCTGGACGAGGTGGTCGCCACCACCTACTTCGAGTCCAAGGCCGAGGCCTTCGAGGCGTTCGAGGCCCGCTACCCCGACGGCTACCAGGGCACCCAGCTGACCGAGGACGACATGCAGGCGTCCTACCGGCTCCAGCTCGCCGACCCCGAGCAGTACCAGGTGGTCGACGACGTCCTCAGCGGCCGCGACGGCGTCGAGGTGGTCGAGGACCAGCGCGCCGCGTTCGAACCGCTCTTCCTCGCACTGAACCGCGCCTCCCTCGTCGCCGTCGGCCTCGCCGCCGTCATGCTGCTGGCCGCCGCGCTGCTGATCACGACGACGATCCGGCTCTCCGCCGTGTCGAGACGGCGAGAAACAGGCATCATGCGACTCGTGGGTGCATCGAACCTGTTCGTCCAGCTCCCCTTCATGCTGGAGGGCGCCATCGCCGCGCTGGTCGGGGCCGTGCTCGCCGTGGGCGGGCTCTGGCTCGCCGTGCAGTACCTCGTGGTCGACTGGCTCGCCCAGTCCGTCGACTGGGTCGACTACGTCTCCACCGCCGACGTGCTCGCCATCGCTCCCTTGCTGCTGGGCGTCGCCGTCGCGCTCGCCCTGGTGTCCTCCGTCGTCACCCTGCACCGATACACGAGAGTGTGATCCCGTGACCCACCGTCCCGCCTCCCGCCTGCGCCGGATCGTCGGTGCCGCTGTCGTCGGCCTGCTCGTGCTCGGGCCGTCCGCGCCGGCGCTCGCCGACGAGATCGACGACCAGCGAGCAGCCGCCGAGCGGGAGAAGGCGGAGAAGGACGCCGAGCGCAAGGAGCTCGAGGTCGCCCTCGAGGACACGAACGCCGAGTTCGCCCAGGCGGTGCTCGACCTCAACGCCGTCGAGGCGCGCCTGCCCGTGGCGCAGGCCGAGCTGGCCGAGGCGCAGGCCGCACTCGCCGAGGCCCGCCGCAAGGCGGAGGTGCTCGCGCAGCGCCTCGCCGACGCCGAGGACGAGGAGACCCGGATCTCCGAGGAGATCGCCGCCGGCGAGGGCAAGGCCGAGGAGGCCCGCACCGAGGTCGCGGCCATGGCGCGGGAGGCGTACCGCCGCGGGGACGACGTCAGCACGCTCGGGCTCGTCACGGGCGCGCAGTCCACGCAGGAGTTCCTCGAGGACGTCGCCGTGAACTCCTCGGCCGCGCGCAGCCAGTCACGCGCCGTCGCGGAGCTGCAGGAGGCGGAGACCGTCGCACGGAACCAGGAGGCCCGCCTCGCCGCGATCCGCGAGACCATCGCCGACCTCAAGGCGGAGGCGGACGCGAACGTCGTCGTGGCCGAGCAGGCGGAGCAGGATGCGGCCGAGCGCAAGGCCGAGGTCGAACAGCTCATCGAGGAGCAGAAGCAGCTCAAGGCCACCATCGAGGACCGGCGTGAGGAGACCGTCGCCGAGCTCGAGGAGAACGAGGCGCAGCGCGCGACGCTCGAGGACGAGATCCAGCAGATCATCGTCAAGCAGGAGGAACGCGACCGCCGGCTCGAGGAGGAGCGCAAGCGGCGCGAGGCCGAGGAACGCCGGCAGCGCGAGGCCGAGGAGCGCCGGCAGCGGGAGGCCGAGCGCCAGGCCGCCGAGAACAACAACAGTGGCGGTGGCGGTGGTGGATCCAGCTCCGGCGGCGGTTCCGGCGGCGGTGGTGGCGGTTCCGGCTCCGGTGGCGGTGGCGGGGGCGGAGGATCGAGCTCCGGCGGGGGCGGCGGATCCTCGTCGGGCCCGTTCCTGGGCTGGCCGACGAACTACCACGTGGTGACGAGCTCGTACGGGCAACGGTTCCACCCGCTGTACAACGCGTGGCGGCTGCACGCCGGCACGGACATCCGCACCTACTGCGGCACCCCGATCTACTCCGCCCAGAGCGGGTACGTCGAGCAGGCGTACTACGGCAGCGGACCGGGCAACAACGTGCTCATCAACCACGGCCGCCACAAGGGCGACAGCGTGATGAGCCGTTACCTGCACCTGTCCCGCGACGTCGTCCGGGTGGGGGAGAAGGTCGACAAGGGCGAGATCATCGGCTACTCCGGGACCACCGGCAGCTCGACGGCGTGCCACCTGCACTTCGAGGTCTACGTCAACGGCAGCACGGTGGACCCGATGGGCGGCTGGCTGAACTGACGGGCCACTCCGGGCATCACCCCGCTGATCGCTGAGCGAGGAAATAGCCTGGACCGCCGTCGTCGGCCGCGTATCCTGGGACGCTGCGGTCCGCGACCAGGGGAGGAGGCAGCCGTGTCCAGCAAGGCCAAGGGCGCCAAGAAGAAGAAGTCCGACGACCCCCGCCAGGTCGTGGCGAACAACAAGAAGGCGCGCCACGACTACGTGATCGAGGACGTCTTCGAGGCGGGCATCGTCCTGTCGGGGACCGAGGTCAAGGCGCTGCGGATGGGGCGCGCGTCGCTCCTGGACGGCTACGTCGCGATCGACCACGACGAGGCGTGGCTGGAGAACGTCCACATCCCGGAGTACTTCCAGGGGACGTGGAACAACCACACGCCGCGCCGCAAGCGCAAGCTGCTGCTGCACCGCGAGGAGATCGACCGCCTGGGCGTGAAGTCGCGGGAGAAGGGGCACACGATCGTGCCGCTCCGGCTGTACTTCCTGGACGGCCGGGCCAAGGTGGAGATCGCCCTGGCCCGCGGCAAGAAGGAGTACGACAAGCGCCAGACGCTGCGCGAGAAGCAGGATATGCGCGAGGCGCAGCGGGCGATCCGCCAGAAGGAGCTCCTCAGCTGACGGCTGCCCGCGCCACGTCGGCCGGGCCGGAAATAAACCTCCGACCCGCCGGGTTGATGATCTAGACTGGTCGCACCCGGCCCACCACGCCCCGGCAGCATCGGGGCAGGTGAGGGTGCGGGCCTTGACAACACCACAGGGGCTGATCGGTTTCGACGGTGGTCGTGATTCCAGGAGAAGCGGGCCGAGGAGGCAGGCTCATCTCGTGAACGATGCCTGCAAACCTATAGGTGCCGATAACAAGCGCACCGACTTCGCCCTCGCCGCCTGAGCGAGTCTCGAAGTCCGTGAGCCCGGGATTGCTCTCGACCCGGTAGCTCACGTCATCTAGAGAGCCACTGCTCGCAGCCTTCGTCGTCGGGGCTGCGGGGACTTCTAGACGACTGAGCCCGTCCACACCTTGTCTGCGTGAGTGTGGGGGCTGAGAAAAGCACAGCAGACTGCGCCCGGAGAAGTCCTGGAACAGCGTCACCGGACCCGGGTTCGATTCCCGGCAGCTCCACACCTCGCACGAGGCCCGAACCCTTGCCAGCAGCATCGCCGGCACAGGTTCGGGCCTCGTCGGCGTTCCGGGCCGGGCACGGCACACTGGAGCGCATGTCCCACGCCGCGCTCGTCGATCTCCTCGCCGCCCCGCCGGCCCTCCCGGTCGCCGCCGGACTCGACGAGCTCGACGCGGCGGTCCGGACCTCGGGAGCAGCGGTGCTGCAGTCCCCACCGGGCAGTGGGAAGACCACCCTGGTGCCCCCCGCCCTCGCGGTCGCCCTCGGCGGACGCGTCGTCGTCACGCAGCCGCGCCGGATCGCCGCCCGCGCCGCCGCGCGCCGGCTCGCCGGGCTGCTGGGCGAGCCGGTGGGCCGCACGGCGGGCTTCGCGGTGCGCGGCGACCGCCAGACCGGTCCGGAGACCCTGGTGGAGTTCGTCACCGCCGGCACGCTGCTGCGCCGCCTGCAGCACGACCCGGAGCTTCCCGGGGTGAGCGCCGTCGTGCTCGACGAGGTCCACGAGCGCCAGATCGACGGTGACCTCCTGCTCGCCATGCTCGTCGAGGCCCGCGCGGCACTGCGCGAGGACCTCGCCGTCGTAGCCATGTCCGCCACGGTCGAGGCGGACCGGGTCGCCGAGCTGCTCGGGACGAGCGTCCCTGTCGTCACGGTCCCCGGGGCCCTGCACCCCGTCTCGACCGTCTGGTGCCCGGAGCCGCGCACCGCACCGCGGCTGACGCCGACGGGCACGAGCCGCGAGTTCCTCGGTCACGTCACCGACGTCCTGGGACGGGCTCTGCAGGAACAGGCCGGTGACGTCCTCGTGTTCCTCCCCGGTGCGCGGGAGGTCGACGACGTGGTGCGCCGCGCCCGCGCCGCCTGGCCCCGGGTCGACGTGCTGCCGCTGCACGGTCGCCTCCCGGCGGCCGAGCAGGACCGCGCTCTGCAGCCGTCGTCGAGCCGGCGGGTCATCGTCTCCACGGCGGTGGCGGAGTCCTCGCTCACCGTCCCGGGGGTCCGGGTCGTGGTGGATGCCGGCCTCGTGCGCGAGCCGCGCACCGACCACCACCGCGGTCTGGCCGGGCTGGTCACCCGGAGCGTGAGCCGGGCCGGCGCCGAGCAGCGCGCCGGCCGGGCCGGGCGTCAGGGTCCCGGGACGGTGTACCGGTGCTGGTCCGAGGCGGAGCACGCCCGGCTGGCGCGCCACCCCAGTCCCGAGATCCTCACCGCCGACCTGACCGGCCCGATGCTCGAGCTCGCCCTGTGGGGCGCGCCGGGCGGCGCGGGGCTGGCCCTGCTGGACGCGCCCCCGCCCGCCGCCGCGGCGGCCGCGCTCGCCGTCCTCGGGGAGCTCGGCGCCGTGACGTCCGACGGTGCCGTCACCGCGCGGGGCCGGGCGATCGCGGAGATCGGGTCCGACCCGCGGCTGGCGCGGGCCCTGCTGGACGGCGCAACGGCGGTCGGCCCGCGGGTCGCCGCGGAGACGGTCGCGATGCTCGCCGCCGACGGCGGCCCGGACGACGTCGACCTGGCGGCCGCCCTGCGCCGCCGGCGCTCGACCGCGGGTCGGGGCAGCCCGTGGCGGCGAGAGGCGGACCGCTGGGAGCGGATCGTCGCGCGACGGGACCAGAGCCCGCGCGACGAGCAGGCCGCGACGTCGGGCGGGACCCACGGGGTCAGCCTCGACCTCGCCGTGGGGATCGTGACGGCGTTGGCCCATCCCGACCGTATCGCCCGCAAGCGGCCCGGGTCCGACCGGTATCTCATGGCCGGGGGAGCCGGGGCGCGGCTCCCCGGGGGCGCGCTCGCCGGCAGCGAGTGGCTGGCCGTCGCGGAGGCGACCCGGTCGCCCGGGCAGCCCGACGCGCTCGTCCGGTCGGCGGTCCCGATCGACGAGGCCACCGCCCGGGAGGCGGGTGCGAGCCTGCTGGGGACGGCCGACGACGTCGCGTGGCGGGATGGCCGGCTGGTGTCGCGCCGGGTGGTGCGGCTGGGCGCGATCGAGCTGTCGGCGGAGCCGTTGCCGCGCCCGCCGGCCGACCTGGTCGCCGCCGCCGTCCAGGACGGCCTGCGCACCGAAGGGCTCGACCTGGTGCCGTGGCCCCCGGCCGCGATCTCGCTGCGCCGCCGGCTGGCCTTCTTGCACGAGGCCCTCGGCGAGCCGTGGCCGGACGTGTCCGACGCGGCGCTGGAGGCCAGCGTGCCCGCGTGGCTCGGGCCGGACCTCGACGGGGTGCGCACCGGCCGGGACCTGCGCCGCCTGGACACGACGACGGCGCTGCGCAGGCTGCTGCCCTGGCCCGAGGCCGCCCGGCTCGACGTGCTCGCCCCCGAGCGCGTCACCGTTCCCACCGGCTCGGCCGTGCGCGTGAACTATGCCGACCCGGACCGGCCCACGCTGGCCGTGCGTCTCCAGGAGGTCTTCGGCTGGCAGGGGGCGCCCGCCCTGGCCGACGGGCGCGTGCCGCTGGTCCTGGAGCTGCTCTCGCCGGCGCGCCGACCCGCCGCGGTGACCGCGGACCTCGCCGGGTTCTGGCGCACCGGGTACCCGCAGGTGCGGTCCGAGCTGCGCGGACGCTACCCCAAGCACCCGTGGCCCGAGGACCCTGCGGCCGCCGCTGCGACGACCCGGACGAAGAAGGCCTCGCGCGGCTGAGGCCGCCGCAGGCGGTCGACAGGTCGCTCTGCGCCTCGCGACGCGCGGAGCATGGGTGGATGCTGGACTATCGCCACCGACGTCGGCAAGGTGGACGTCACGTCCATCACAGGGGGAGAGGCAGCCATGGCCGAGGGAAAGCTCGACGTCGTCGCGAGGCGGCTGGGGCTACGGACCGACCCGATCATCTTCTTCGTCTCTGCCGCACTGATGGTGCTGTTCCTCGTCGTGCTGATGATCTTCCCTGCGCCGATCGGGTCGGCGTTCGGGAGCGCGCGCGAGTGGATCGTCACCAACCTGGGCTGGTTCTTCATCCTCGGCGTGACCGTGTGGCTGCTGTTCCTGGTCTGGGTGGCGCTGAGCCGCTACGGCCACCTGCGCCTCGGGCCGGACGACGCCCGGCCGGAGTACGGGAACCTGTCGTGGTTCGCGATGCTGTTCGCCGGCGGCATCGGCACGGTGCTGATGTTCTGGGGCGTCGCCGAACCGATCTCCCACTTCGGGACGCCGCCGTTCGCCGGGGTGGAGCCGTACTCGGCGGAAGCGGCCGAGGACGCGATGTCCGTCTCGTTGTACGACCTGGGTCTGCATACCTGGACGATCTTCACGCTGCCCGGTCTGGCGTTCGGCTACTTCGTGTACCGGCACGACCTGCCGCTGCGGGTCAGCTCGGTGTTCTACCCGTTCCTCAAGGAACGAATCTACGGCCCGATCGGCCGGACGATCGACATCTTCGCGGTGCTCGGCACGCTGTTCGGTCTGGCGGTGTCGCTGGGCCTGGGCACCTCGCAGATCGGCGCCGGCATCAACCACCTCCTGCCGAACGTCGAGAACAGCACCCTGCTCCAGGTGGGCATCATCACGGTGCTCACGGCGGTGGCCGTGACCTCGATCGTCGCGGGGCTGGACAAGGGCGTGAAGCGCCTGTCGAACATCAACATCCTCATGGCCGTGGGCCTGATGATCTTCATCCTCATCTCGGGTGACACGGTGTTCCTGCTGCGTCAGATCCCGCAGAGCATCGGGGTCTACCTGCAGGACCTGACCGGCCTGGCGTTCTGGAACGACGCGATGTCCCCCTTCACCAAGGACGGCGGCTGGGGCTGGCAGGGTGACTGGACGGTCTTCTACTGGGCCTGGACGGTGACCTGGGCGCCGTTCATGGGCGTGTTCCTCGCCCGGATCTCCCGGGGGCGGACCATCCGCCAGTTCGTGGCCGGTGTGCTGCTCGCGCCGACGTTGTTCACCGTGGTGTGGTTCGTCGTCTTCGGCTGGTCGGCGATGGAGATCGACGGCATCGGCGGGTCGGGCGGCGTGATCTCCGAGGCGGTCTCGCAGGACGTCGCGCTGGCCATGTTCACCTTCTTCGAACAGTTCCCGGCGGCGACCCTGATCTCGGGCATCGCCGTGGTGGTGGTCGCGCTGTTCTTCGCGACGTCGTCGGACTCGGCGTCCCTGGTGGTCGACATGCTCTGTGCCGGCACCCCGGACGCCGGGCCCACCCGGCAGCGCGTCTTCTGGGGCGTGAGCGAGGGTGCGCTCGCTGCCTCGCTCATCATCCTCGGGGGTGTCACCGATGCCGACGGCCTGGCAGCACTCCAACAGGTCATCACGGTGATCGGTCTGCCCATCTTCGTCCTCGTGTTCCTCATGATGATCAGCATGATCAAGGCGCTGTCGACCGAGAGACGCGCGGCGATCGAGGCTCAGTTCGCGGGCGTGCTGGCCAAGCGGGACCGTGCGGAGCAACGGGGCAGGCCCAAGGTGGCGGGCCGGGGCCGCAACCGCGAGACGGCCGAGGAGCCGCTGGTGCCGGTCGAGGAGGGGGCAGGCGAGGAGACCAACGGCCAGTCCTGATTGTCAGGAGTGCTTTCCAATTGGCTAGGGTGACGGCGTGCCGTACGACACACCGTCGACGACGACGGTCCCCACCGTTCCCGCCCCCGCCTCGGCCCTGCTGCGGCCGGGAGAGCTCGCCCTGCCGGACGGTGCCCGCGTGGCCGCCCACCCCACGCTCGCGCCGGCGGCGCGCTGGTGGCGCCGGATCACGGAGGAGAGCTTCGGCATCGACCTCGTCCCGACGGCACTCGCGGACCGCGAGCACCACGACGACGGCGACGACGGTGCCCCGGCACCCGCCGTCCGCTTCGCCCTCGACGACGCCCTGGCCAGAGGCGGCTACTCGCTCGACGTGAGCGGCGCCGTCGTCCGGGTCGGCGCCGCGGACCTGCCCGGTGCCTTCGCCGCCGCGCAGACCCTGCGCCAGCTCGCCGGCGCCCAGGCGTTCCGGCGGTCGGCCGGCGCACCGCTCGTGCTGCCGGCCGTGCACCTCGAGGACGCGCCCCGTCACCACTGGCGCGGCGTGCTCCTCGACGTCGCGCGCCACTTCCTGCCCACCGCGGACGTGCTGCGGTTCGTGGACCTCGCCGCCGCGCACCACCTCAACGTGCTGCAGCTCCACCTCACCGACGACCAGGGCTGGCGCCTCGCGATCGACCGGTACCCGCGCCTCACCGAGGTGGGCGCCTGGCGGCGCGAGTCCACCGTGGGCACCTGGCGCACGGGCACCCCCGACGGTCGCCCGCACGGCGGGTACTACACGGCCGACGACCTGCGCGAGATCGTCGCCTACGCCCGCGAGCGCGGCGTGCTGGTGGTCCCCGAGGTCGACGTGCCCGGCCACGTCCAGGCCGCGCTCGCGGCCTACCCCGACCTGGCCGCCCGCCGCGGGTCCCACGAGGTCTCCACGTCCTGGGGGATCAGCGCCGACGTGCTGGACCCGTCCGAGCACGCCCTGGAGTTCTTCCGCCACGTCCTGGACGAGGTCTGCGGCATCTTCGACGCGCCGTTCGTGGCGCTGGGCGGCGACGAGGTGCCGACCACCGCCTGGAGCGAGCGGCCCGACATCGTCGACCGTGCCGCGTCGCTGGGCCTGGTCGCCGACGACGGCACCCCGGACGTCGCCCGTCTGCACGGCTGGTTCGTCGCCCGTCTCGCGGACCACCTGCGCACGCGGGGCCGCCGCGCGGTGGTGTGGGACGAGGCGTTCGGCCCGGACCTGCCGCGCGACGCCGTCGTCGTCTGCTGGCGCGGGCACGCGGTGGCGCTGGACGCGATGGCCGCCGGGCACGACGTCGTGATGGCACCCGAGCAGGAGGTCTACCTGGACCACCGCGCCGCCGACGGGCCGGACGAGCCGATCCCGGTCGGGTTCGTGCGGACCACTGCCGACGTGTACGCGTTCGAGCCGCTGCCCGCCGCTGCCCGCGAGGCCCGGCCCGACCTGCCCGCGGAGCTGCCGGGCAGCCTGCTGGGCGCTCAGGCGCAGGTGTGGACCGAGCACCTGGACTCCGCACGCCGCATCGACTACGCGGCGTTCCCGCGGCTGGCGGCCTTCGCCGAGGCGGTGTGGACGACCGACCCCGCGCCCCGCGACGTGGGCGGCCGGGCCGGTACCGCGTTCCTCGCCCGCCTCGAGTCCGCGCACCTGCCGCGGCTCGCCGCCGCGGGTGTCGAGTTCCGTCCGCCGGGCGGTCCGCACCCGTGGCAGACGCGCCCCGGGATCGCCGGGCACGCCCGTGACCTCGCCGCCGAACGGGCGGCCGCGGGCTGGGAGGGTGCGGGCGGCTGGGTCGCCGGCCGCGACGGCGCCGAGCCGGAGGTTCCCGCATGAGCCACGGGCCGCTCGACGCCGTGCGCGGGGTGCTGCTGCCCCGCCCGGACGGCAGCCTCAGCGGACCGCACGACGTGCTGCTGGAGGGCGGCGCGGTGCGGTCCGTCGAGCCGTCGTCCGCGCACGTGGGGGGTCGGGTCCTCGACGCCGGGGGCCGGCTCGCGCTGCCGGGGTTCGTCGACGCGCACGTCCACGGCGGCAGCGCCGTGCTCGACCCCGCCGTGCAGCTCGCGCTGCTGCGCCAGGGCGTGACGTCGATCGTCACCGGGTCCGACGGCGTGGGGTACGCGCCGTCGTCCGCCGAGGGTGCCGCGTGGGCCGCCCGGTACTTCGCCGGGATCGACGGGGCCCACCCCGGGTTCGACGGCGGCGGCATGGCCGAGCTGCTCGCCACCTACGACGGCGCGACCCCGGTGAACGTGGCCGCGCTGGTGCCGCACGGCACCCTGCGCCGCACCGTGATGGGCACGGCGCAGCGCGCCGCGACCGCTGCCGAGACGGCGGAGATGGTCGCGCTGGCCCGCCAGGGGTTCGCCGACGGGGCCGTCGGGCTGTCCACGGGCCTGGAGTACGTCCCGGCGGCGTGGGCGGAGGAGGACGAGCTGGTGGCGCTCGCCGCCGTCGCCGCGGAGCATGGGCTGCCGCACGTCTCGCACATGCGCGGCTACGAGGACAAGGCCGGTCCGGCGCTCGCCGAGCTGTTCCGGCTGGCCGCCGCGACGGGCGTGGCCACCCACGTCTCCCACCTGCACGGACCCGCCGCGCCGATCGTCGCCGCGCTCGATGCCGCCCGGGCCGACGGTCTCGACGTCACCTTCGACTCCTATCCCTACCTGCGGGGCTGCTCGATCCTCGCGATGGTCGCGCTGCCCACGTGGCTGCCGCTCGCCGACCCGGACGCGACCCTCGCCCTGATCGACGACCCGGAGCACGGCGAGCGGCTGCGCGTCCACCTCGCCGGCCTGGACGAGCTGTGGCCGCGCGTCACCCTCGCCTGGGTGCCCGGCCTCGACCCGCACGAGGGCGACGTGGCGGGCCACGGGCTGGTGGACGTGGCCGCCCGGTGGCAGGTGCCGCCCGCGCAGGCCGCGCTGCGCGTCCTACGGGCCTCCCGCCTGCGGGCGAGCTGCGTGTTCGCCCAGCCGCCGACCGGGACCGCCGAGTCGGTGCGTCTGCTGGCCGGGCACCGCGCCCACCTCGCGGGCTCGGACGCGATCTACCAGCCCGTCGGCGCCGCCACGGACGAGGGACGGCCGCACCCGCGGGGCTGGGGCGCGTTCGCCCGGTTCCTCGCCCAGCAGGTGCGTGCCACCGGTGACTGGACGTGGCACGACGCCGCCGAGCACCTGTCGGCCCGCGCCGCACGCCGGTTCGGGCTGGCCGACCGCGGCCGGCTCGCCCCGGGCGCCCTCGCCGACCTGGTGCTCGTCGACCCCGCGACCGTGACGGACACCGCGACGTACGACGCCCCGCGCACGCCCGCCGTCGGGGTCCCCGTCCTGGCCGGTGGCGAGCTCACCGGTGCCCGGCCCGGCCGTGGCCTGCGGCCCACCCGAGGGAGAACAGCACCATGAGGATCGACGACCCGCACCTGTCCTGGCCGCTGCTCACGCTCGACCGTGCCGCCGTCGAGCACAACGTCGCCACCGTGGCGACGGCGCTGGCGACGGCCGGCGTCGAGCACGCCCCGCACGTCAAGACGCACATGTCCCGTGAGCTCTGGGAACGCCAGCGCGCCGCGGGCGCATGGGGGGCGACGGTCGCGACGCCGGCCCAGCTGCGCACCGTGCTGGCGTGGGGCACGGCGCGGCGCGTGCTGCTGGCCAACGAGCTCGTCGACCCGCGCGACGCCGCACGGCTGCGCACCGCGCTCGACGCGGGCGAGGCCGACGAGGTCTGGGTCTGCGTGGACTCGCCCCGCGGCGTCGAGGTGCTGGCCGCCGCGTTCGCCGGCGCCACGCACCGCCGGCTCGGCGTGCTCGTCGAGCTGGGGGTCGACGGCGGGCGCACCGGGGTCCGGACGGTCGAGGGGGTGGCGGCGCTCGCGGCAGCCGTCGCCGACGCCGGGCTCCGGCTGGTGGGCGTCAGCGGTTACGAGGGGCCGGTCGCGTCGGGAACCACCCCGGCCGAGCTGGACGCCGTCGCCCGCTGGTGCGGGCTGCTGCGGGAGGCGGGCGCCGCCGTCGCGCACCGGGTCGACGGCCCCGTGGTCCTGTCGGCCGGGGGGAGCGCCTTCGCGGACGTCGTGGTGCGCCGGCTGACCACGGCGCCGGGGGCGCGCGTCGTGGTCCGCTCGGGTGCCTACGTCGCCCACGACCACGGGCACTACGCGCATGCCGACCCCTGGACCCGGCTCGGGGTCGCGCCGCTGCGCCCGGCGATCACCGTGTGGGCGTCGGTGCTCTCCGCGCCGGAACCCGGCCTGGCGGTGTGCGGGATGGGGCGCCGGGACGTGTCGTTCGACCTCGACCTGCCCCTGCCGCTGGTCGCCCGCGGGACGGACGCCGTCGGCCGGCTCGGGCGCGCGCGGGCGCTGGACGCCCGCGTGACCGCCCTGGACGACCAGCACGCGTACCTGCACGTGCCCGACGACGATCTCGCTCCGGGCGACGTCGTCGGGTTCGGCATCTCGCACCCGTGCACCACGTTCGACAAGTACCGCACGGGCCTGCTCACCGACGGCGACGACGTCGTCGGCACCCTGACGTTCGAGCTCACGGAGGATCGATGACCACCACCAAGACGGCGATCAGCACGCCGGACGCGCCCGCTCCGGCGCACACCTTCCACCAGGGGGTGCGCAAGGGGCCGTTCGTCCAGGTGTCGGGCCAGGGACCGGTCGACCCGGCGACGGGGGAGTACCTGCACCCCGGCGACGTCGCGGCACAGACGACGCGGACGTTGGAGAACGTCCGCGCGATCGTCGAGGCGTCGGGCGCCACCTTCGACGACGTCGTCATGCTGCGCGTCTACCTCACGTCGCGCGAGGACTTCGCGGCGATGAACGAGGCGTACGGCGCGTTCGTCACGCAGCACTGCCCGTCGGGCGTGCTCCCGAGCCGGACCACGGTGATGGTCGGTCTGCCGCGACCCGAGATGCTCGTGGAGATCGATGCCTTCGCGGTGACCTCGGCGGGCGCCTGATCGGGTCAGCGCGTCAGCTGGGGCTCGCGCCGCGACTCGCTCGTGGGCCCGTCGGCGTCGCCGTCGGGTCCGGAGCCCGGTCCGCCGGTGCCCCCGGCGGGCCCGCTCGGCGGGGCGTCGGTGCGCCGCCGGCGGCGCACCAGCCGGTACCCGGTGAAGACGACGGCGGCGACCACCAGCCACGGCAGGAGGAACCCGAGCACCAGCACGATCGTCTCCACGCTGGCGACCAGCGTGTTCCACCCGGTGGCCAGTCCGCCGGTGAAGCCGCCGCGGGGGGCGGTGAGCTGTGCCGCCGGGGCGTCGATCCGCACGTACAGCGTGGACATGGCGACCTGGTCGCTCAGGGCGTCGCGCTGCGCCGCGAGCGAGTCGAGCTCGGCCTGGCGCTGCGAGAGCTCGCGCTCCACCTCGAGCAGGTCCTCCGTGGACCCCGCCGAGGCCAGCAGCTCGCTGAGCCGGTCGGTGGACGTGGTGAGGGCGGAGATGCGGGCGTCGAGGTCCTGGCCCTGGCTCGTGACGTCCGCGCTGGACATCTCGATGTCCTGCACCGTGCCGAGATCGCGCAGGGCGTCGACGGCGCTCGAGGTGCGGTCGGCCGGCACCCGGACCGTGAGCTCGGCCCACCCCGAGGAGCCCTCCTCGCCCGGGCTCTCGTGCCGCTCCTCGACGTGCCCGCCCGCCTGCTCCACGAGGCGGACCAGCTCGGCCGACGTCGTCGACGGGTTCTCCGAGACCAGCGTCACGTGGCCGGTCACGACCACCTCCCGGTCCACGACCGTGGAGGCCTCGCCGTCCGTGGCGGCGGTCTCGTCGGCGACGGCGGCGGCCTCGCCGGCCGCATCCTCCGCGGCGGACACGCCCGCGTCGGCCTCCCCGGCGCTGTCCGCCCCGGAGCCGGAGCAGCCCGCGAGCCCGAGGGTCAGGACCGCGGCGACGGCGGCAGCCGCGGCGCGGCGAGGCAGGGATCGGATCGGCATGGCCACGACTCTAGGCGGCTGACCTGGCCGGACGCGCGCCGTGATCGAGATCGTGATGGGACCGTGGCGCGACCGTGACCTCGGTCCCGGAGAGTGGGACGGGACGCCGGTAACGATCAGGTAACGAAGGTGGACGGGTGATGGACACCACGTCTGTTAAGACGCTCTACTAACAAACATGACCACGACGACGACGCGCGCCAGCCAGCGAGGACTGGGCGGCGGCCTGCGGGCCACCTCGAAGGTGCTCCCCGAGCACGCACGGGCGCACAACCGGTCGCTCGTCCTGCAGCACCTCTTCCACGAGGGGCCGACGTCGCGCGCCGGTCTGGCCCGGGCGACGGGCCTGACGCGCGTCACCATCTCCGACCTCGTCGGGGTGCTCCTCGCGGAGGACCTGGTCGAGGAGCTCGGCACCCAACCGGGGCGCCGCGTGGGCAAGCCGGCGATCCTCGTCGGGATGCGCACGGACGCCTACCAGATCGTCGCCGTCGACCTCTCGGACGACACCGTGATGCGCGGTGCCGTGCTCACCCTCACGGGCGAGGCCGTCGACCGGCGGTCGCTCGAGGTGGGGAGCCGTCGCGGTGACGAGCTCGTCGAGCTGCTGGCACGCTTCACCCGACGCCTCATCGCAGCGGCCACCCGTCCCGTCATCGGCGTGGGCATCGGCTCGCCGGGCGTCGTCGACCACTCGGGGCGCGTCGTCGAGGCGCCGAACGTCGAGTGGCGCGACCTGCCCCTCGCGGCGATCCTGACCGACCGGCTCGGCCTGCCGGTGCACGTGGCCAACGACGCGAACTCCGCGGCGCTCGCCGAGTACACCTACGGCGGCGCGGCCGACTCGATGCTCGTGCTCACCGTGGGCCAGGGTGTCGGTGCCGGCGTCATGGTCGACGGCGCGCGGGTGCACGGCGCGGCCGACGCGGCGGGCGAGCTCGGGCACGTCACCGCCGTCGACGACGGCGAGCCCTGCGCCTGCGGGCGTCGCGGCTGCCTGGAGACCGTCCTGTCGACCCCCGCGCTGCGGCGCGCCGTCGAGGGCCTCGACCGGGAGGCGGCGGACGCCGTCCTCGCCGACGTCGGGCGCACCCTCGGCAAGGCCCTCGCCCCCGTCGTCGGAGCGCTGAACCTCGCCGAGGTGCTGCTCTCCGGGCCCCCGGAGCTGCTCGCCGGGTCGCTGCGCACCGCCGCGCACGACACGCTCGTCGCCCGCACCATGCCGGCCACCGCCGCCGGCCTCAACCTCCGCATGGCCTCGCTGGACGACGACGTCGTCCTCGCCGGCGCTGCCGTGCTCGTCCTCGGCGCCCAGCTCGGAGTCTCCTGACATGACTCCCGACCCGGCTCCCACCAGCAGTCCCTGACGAGCTCCACCGACCGACCACCGACCGACAACAGCCGGTGCCACCTGGTACCGGCCCCCGCTTACCCCTATTTGGAAGGAAACCGAAGCAGTGAAGAGAACACGCAACGTCGTCGCCGCGGCGTCGACCATCACCCTGGCCCTCGCCCTGTCCGCCTGCGCCTCGGGTGACTCCGAGACCCCCGCCGACGAGAGCGGTGAGACCGCGGCCGAAGAAGCTCCCGCGGGCGACATCCGTGTCTGGCTCGTCGGTACGGACACCCCCGAGGAGGCGCGCGAGTACCTCACGACCACGTTCGAGGCCGAGAACGAGGGCTCCACGCTCACGATCGAGGAGCAGTCCTGGACCGGCCTGGTCGACAAGTACACGACCGCGCTCTCCGGTTCCGACAGCCCCGACCTGGTCGAGATCGGCAACACCCAGGCCCCGGCCTTCACCTCGGCCGGCGCGTTCCTCGACCTCACCGACAGCTACGAGGAGCTCGGCGGCGACGACCTGCTGCCCGGCTTCGTGGAGTCCGGGACCTACGAGGGCAAGTTCTACGCCGCTCCCTACTACTCGGGCGCCCGCGTGGGCATCTACTCGACCGAGGTCACCGGCGACCTCGAGGTGCCGGCCACCTGGGACGAGTACGTCGAGAACATCAAGTCGCTGGCCACGGACAAGGTCTCCGGGCTCTACACGCCGGGCAAGGACTGGCGCAACGGCATGGTCTTCGTGTGGGCCAACGGCGGCGACATCGCCACCGTCGACGACGCCGGCACCTGGACCGGCGGCTTCTCCTCGCCCGAGTCGATCGCCGGCCTCGAGCAGCTGCAGGACATCATGCTCAACGCGAACCACGCCCCGGCCGACTCGGACGAGACGGACCCCCAGGTCCCGTTCTGCGCCGGTGAGATCGGCTACCTCACCGCCCCGAGCTGGGTGCGCTGGTCGATCGCCGCGCCCGAGGACGCCGAGGTGCCCGGCTGCGTCGAGACGTACGGCGCCGAGGACAAGCTCTCCGCGTTCGCCATCCCCGGTGCCGAGGAGGGCACCTACGCCCCGGTGCTCGCCGGTGGTTCCAACATCGCCATCCCGGCGAACGCCCCGAACCCGGAGCTTGCCCGGAGCGCCCTCGAGATCATCCTCTCCGACGACTACCAGGAGATCCTCGCCGGCAACGGCCTCGTCCCGGCCAAGGTGTCGCAGGCCCAGTTCATGGCCGACGACGCCTTCAGCCAGGCGTCGGCCGCTGCGGCCGCCGCGGCGCAGCTGACCCCGGCGTCGCCCATGTGGGCCGACGTCGAGGCCTCCGGCGTGCTCGAGGACTCGTTCGTCAAGCTCGCCCAGGGCGAGGACGTCGCCACCATCGCGGCCGAGCTCGACGCCGCGATCGAGGGGACGCTCAACGGCTGACACCCGTCAGCACGCCGGACGGTGCCGGTGACCTCACGGCCACCGGCACCGTCCCCCCTCTCCCCACCCGCTCGACCCCGGAGCACCCCGTGACCACCACCCCTGCCGCGCCGAAGGCGCCTCCGGAGGCCTTCGTCCGGCCACCGCAGGAGCTGCGGACCAAGAAGTCCTCGCCGTTCCCCTACGCGCTGCTCGCGCCGGCGCTCGCCGTGCTGGCGATCCTCGTCGCCTGGCCGATCCTCAAGCTCATCGTCACGTCCTTCCAGGAGTACGGCCGTGCCCAGGCGTTCGGCGCCCCGCCCGAGTGGGTCGGCCTGGACAACTACGCCGAGGTCCTGACCTCCGGCGAGTTCTACGCCGTCCTCGGCCGCAGCGTCGCGTTCATGATCGTGGCGGTGGTGCTGACGATGACCCTCGGGACGCTCGTCGCCCTGCTGATGATCCGCCTCGGGAAGGCGATGCGGATGCTCGTCACCGTCGGCCTGCTGCTGGCCTGGGCCATGCCCGCCCTGTCGACCGTCATGGTCTGGGGCTGGATGTTCGACACCCGCTACGGCGTCGTCAACTACCTGCTGACCCAGATCACCGGTTCCGACTGGGCCGGCCACTCGTGGCTCATCGAGCCGCTCTCGTTCTTCCTCGTCCTCGGCCTCATCGTGGTCTGGATGGGCGTGCCGTTCATCGCCTTCACCATGTACGCGGGGCTCACGCAGGTCCCTGCCGAGACGCTCGAGGCGTCGCAGCTCGACGGCGCCAACGCCCGCCAGCGCTTCTTCCAGATCCAGGTGCCGTTCGTCCGCAGCATCATCATCGTGCTGATCGTCCTGTCCGTGATCTGGGACCTGCGGGTCTTCGCCCAGGTCTACGCCCTGCAGGGCATCGGCGGGCTCTACGAGAAGACCTCCACCCTGGGCGTGTGGATCTACCAGAAGGGCACCGCCAGCGGTGACTTCGGCTTCGCGGCCGCAGCAGCCGTGGTGATGGTCTTCATCATGCTCCTCATCTCGTTGTACTACGTGCGCCAGACGCTCAAGGAGGACGACTGACCATGGCTGCCTCCACCCTCCCCGCCCCGACCACGACGCCGGCCCCCGTCGTCGTCAGCACCAAGCGCCCGGTCCCGCCGCAGCGCGTCGTGGCGAACGTCCTGTTCGGCGTCGTCGCCGTCGTCGTGTTCGTCTGCTCGGTGTTCCCGGTCTACTGGATGGTCTCCTCGTCGTTCCTGCCGACGAACCTCGTCCGGGCCACCGTCCCGACCTTCTTCCCCGGCTCCGACTTCACGGTCGACAACTACGTCCGGGCCGTCACGGACGACACCCGTGCGGACTTCGTGCCCGCGCTCCAGACCTCGCTCACGGTCACGTTCCTGACCCTGGTCGCCGCGCTCGTCATCGCGTTCCTCGCCTCGGTCGCCATCGGCCGGTACCGGTTCCGGGGACGCAAGCAGTTCATCGTGGCGATCCTCGTGGTCCAGATGATCCCCGGCGAGGCGATGCTGCTGACGTACTTCCAGCTCATCGACGGCTGGGGCATGCTCAACATGGTGCTCGGCCTGACCATCCTGTACGTGGCGATGGTGCTGCCCTTCACCGTCTGGACCCTGCGCGGGTTCGTGACGGCCGTGCCGGTCGAGCTCGAGGAGGCCGCCATGATCGACGGCTGCTCGCGCACCCGGGCCTTCTGGAAGGTCACCTTCCCGCTGCTCGCGCCGGGGCTCGTCTCGACCGGCGTGTTCGCCTTCATCCAGGCGTGGAACGAGTTCGTGCTCGCCCTGGTCATCATGTCCAGGCCGGAGTCGATGACGCTGCCCGTGTGGCTGCGGACCTTCCAGCAGGCCACCAAGGCGACGGACTACGGCGCCCTGATGGCCGGCTCCGTGCTCGTCGCCATCCCCGTCATCATCTTCTTCCTCTTCGTGCAGGGCCGCATGACCGGTGGACTGGTCTCGGGAGCGGTGAAGGGCTGACGTGAGCAACATCGCAGCGGCGACGCCCATGGCGTCGCCCCGCCTCAGCGTGGGCCTGGACATCGGGGGCACGAAGACGCTGGCCGTCCTGCTCGGTGACGACGGCGAGGTCCTGGCCCAGTCCCGGCTGAGCACCGCGCTCGGCCCGGTGGGCGTCGTCGACGGCGCGGCCCGCGCCGTCCAGGGCGTGGTCCGGCAGGCCGGCGTCACGCTCGACGCGGTGACCGGGGTCGGGGTCGGGGTGCCCGGCCTCGTGGACGCCGGCGCCGGTACGGTCCGGCACGCCGTCAACCTCGGGCTCGACGGCGCCGCGCTCGACCTCTCGACCCTGCTCTCGGCACGCCTCGGGGGCGTCGGGGTCGGGGTGGAGAACGACCTGAACGTGGCCGCGGTGGGTGCGGCGCACCTGGTCGAGGCCGAGGCGGGGGACCGCACCCCCACCGATCTCGCGTTCCTGGCGCTCGGGACGGGGCTCGCGGCCGGCATCGTGCTCGACGGGCGGCTGCGGCGGGGGAGCCACGGCGCCGCCGGGGAGATCGGGCACGTGCCCGTCGACCCGGCCGGCCCACCCTGCGCGTGCGGCCAGCGCGGCTGCCTGGAGCTGTACGCCTCCGGCTCCGCGGTCACGGCCCTGTGGCCGACGGCCACGGGCCGCCCCGCCCCGGTCGAGCTCTTCGAAGCGGCCGCCGCGGGCGACCCCGACGCCCTCGTGGCGCGCGCGACCTACGCGCGGGCCGTCGCCGCGGCCGTGCGCATGCTCGTGCTCACGGTCGACGTGCAGCACGTGGTGCTCGGCGGCGGCGTGTCCCAGCTCGGGCAGCCGCTCCTCGACGTCGTCCGGGACGCCCTGGTCGACGAGTCGGCGGCGTCCGGGTTCCTGCGCTCGCTCGACCTGCCCGGTCGGGTGCGGCTCGCACCGGGCCGGGTCGCCGTCGGCGCGGTGGGTGCCGCGGTGGTCGGGCGGGGCGCCGTCGCGCACGCCCGCGACCTCGCCGGCTGACCACCCGCCCGCGGCCCGGCGGCGGGATCCCGCGCGCCCCGGCACACGCTTCCGCCACGACCGAGAGGAACCCCCCTGTGATCCGACGACGCGCCGCCGCCCTGACGGCGGCCCTGGCGCTCGCTCCCGTGCTGTCCGCCTGCGGTCCCGAGGAGGTCGTCCCCGAGTCGTCCGACGACATCGTCCTCTGGCTGGTGGGCGCGGACACCGGTGACGACCTGCGCAGCTTTCTCGTGGAGACGTTCGAGGAGCGCAACCCGGGTGCGACGCTGACGATCGAGCAGAAGGAGTGGCCTACGCTCGTCGAGGACCTCGAGGCCTCCCTCGGCGACCCGGCGGCGACGCCCGACGTCGTCGAGCTCGGGAACACCCAGGCGCCGACCTTCACCGGCGACGGCGCGTTCCGCGAGATCTCCCCGGAGCTGTACGAGGAGCTCGGCGGGGACGACCTGCTGCAGTCCTTCGTGGAGGCGGGCTCGGTGGACGGCACGGTGTACGCCCTGCCGTACTACTTCGGCTCCCGCTACGTCTTCTACCGCAAGGACGTCTGGGAGGCGGCCGGCGCCGAGGTGCCGAAGACGCTCGACGAGTTCGGCGAGACCGTCAAGGCGCTCCGTGACGGCAACCAGGCCGGGTTCGCGATGGGCGGGCAGGACTGGCGCAACGGGATCTCGTGGGTCTTCGCCCACGGTGGCGAGCTGGCGGTCAAGGAGGGCGGCGCCTGGGTCTCGACGCTGTCCGACCCGGACACCGTCGCGGGCCTGGAGGCCTGGCAGGACATCTACCAGAACGCCTCCTACCTGCCGGCCACGGAGGTCGACGTCGCCTACTGGGACTTCCTCAACGACGGGGTCGGGGGCGGCGAGCCCGCGGCGGCGACCATCATGGCGCCGTCCTGGGCCCGCTGGTCCATCGGCGACCTCGTGCGCGACGAGAACAACGAGGAGGTGCGCGACGGCATGGCGGACACCGACCGGTTCGGCATCTTCGCGCTGCCCGGCGTGGACGGCGGCGTCGCGCCGGTGTTCGCCGGCGGGTCCAACATGGCGGTCTCCGCGCTGACGCGCAACGCGGACCTCTCCGAGGACCTGCTGAGGATCGTCTACTCCGACGACTACCAGACGATGCTCGCCGAGTCCGGTCTCGGCCCGGCCAACACCGAGTTCACCGAGCTCATGGCGGGGGACAAGTTCGGCCGCACCCTCGTGGCGACCGCGGAGGCGTCGAAGCTCACGCCGCCCGCCCCGGGCTGGGCGGACATCGAGTCGCGCGGGATCTACGAGGAGCTCTTCAAGGAGATCGCCCGCGGCGGCAGCGTCCCCGCGCTCGCCGAGAAGTACGACGGCATCATGACCCCCATGCTCGACGGCGACGTCGAGGACGAGTGACCGGCCGCCGTCGGCCCGTGGTGGCCGACGGCGACGAACAGGAAGGAGAGGGCGATGGAGGTAGTCATTGCTCCGGCCCAGGAGCTGGCGGTCCTGGCCGCCGACGCGATCGAGGCGCTGCTGCGACGCCGGGCGGACGCGGTGCTGGGCCTGGCCACCGGGTCGAGCCCGTTGAAGGTGTACGACGAGCTGGCCCGGCGACACGACGCGGAAGGGCTGTCGTTCGCCCGGGCGCGAGGGTTCATGCTCGACGAGTACGTGGGGCTGGCGGCCGATCATCCGGAGCGCTACCGGAACGTCATCGCCACCGAGATCGCCGACCGCGTGGACTGGCCGGCCGACCAGGTGACGGGCCCCGACGGCCTCGCCGACGACCTGCCGGCGGCGTGCGCCGCCTACGAGGAGGCGATCGCGGCGGCCGGGGGCGTGGACCTCCAGCTCCTCGGGATCGGGACCGACGGTCACATCGGGTTCAACGAGCCGGGTTCGTCCCTGGCCTCGCGCACCCGGATCAAGACGCTGACCGAACAGACCCGGGTCGACAACGCGCGGTTCTTCGACGACGACGTGGACCAGGTGCCGCGGCACTGCCTGACGCAGGGGCTGGGCACGATCATGGAGGCCCGGCACCTGGTGCTGCTGGCCACGGGGAAGCACAAGGCCGAGGCGGTGCACCAGCTCGTCGAGGGCCCGGTCTCGGCGCTGTGGCCGGCCACCGTGATGCAGTGGCACCCGCACGCGACGGTGCTGGTCGACGAGGCCGCGGCGTCACGCCTGCAGCTCGCGGGGTACTACCGCCAGACGTACGCGTCCAAGCCTGGTTGGCAGGGTCTGTAGCGGCCGGCCGCGCGGTCGGTGTCGGTGGCCGGCACGTAAGATGGAGGCCATGAGCGAGCCCCTCTCCACCCCTCCCTCGCAGGACACCGGACCGGGTACCAGCGTCCTCGAGCGCCCCGACACGCGGGAGCAGTCGGCGGAACCGGGCGACCACGAGCGCTTCGCGCACTACGTGCGCAAGGAGAAGATCATGCAGTCGGCGATGTCCGGCAAGCCGGTGATCGCGCTCTGCGGCAAGGTCTGGGTCCCGGGACGCGACCCCTCGAAGTTCCCCGTGTGCCCCGTCTGCAAGGAGATCTACGACGGCCTGCGCGCGCCGCAGGACGGCGACGGCGACTCCACCACGTGAGCGCGTCCCTTCCCGAGCCCGAGTCCGTCGACCTCTTCGAAGCCGCCTCCGAGCCGCACGAGGCGGCCAAGCCGCTGCCGCGGTCACCGTCCGTGGCGGCGGCGTCCCAGCTCAGCCCGGCGTTCCCGCGCCGGGCGCCCTGGGGCACCGCGTCGAACCTGCGCGCCTGGCAGGCGGAGGCCCTCGCGCTGTACCACGAGCGGTCGCCGCGGGACTTCCTGGCGGTGGCGACGCCGGGCGCCGGCAAGACGACCTTCGCGCTGCGGGTCGCCACCGAGCTGCTGGACGCCGGGATCGTGCGCCGGGTGACCGTCGTCGCGCCCACGGAGCACCTCAAGCACCAGTGGGCGGACGCCGCGGCCCGGGTCGGCATCCGCATCGACCCGTCGTTCAAGAACTCCCAGGGCCGCCACGGGTCCCACTACGACGGCGTCGCGCTCACCTACGCCCAGGTGGCGGCCAAGCCGGCGCTGCACCGCGCCCGCACGCAGGCGGCCCGGACGCTCGTCATCCTGGACGAGGTGCACCACGGCGGCGACGCGCTGAGCTGGGGTGACGCCGTCCGCGATGCGTTCGAGGACGCCACGCGGCGGCTTGCGCTGACGGGCACGCCGTTCCGCAGCGACACCGCGTCGATCCCGTTCGTCACCTACGAGGCGGACCGGGAGGGGATCCGGCGCTCCCGGGCGGACTACACCTACGGCTACGGCGAGGCGCTGCGCGACCACGTGGTGCGGCCCGTGCTGTTCATGACCTACTCGGGCGAGATGCGGTGGCGCACCCGGGCGGGCGACGAGGTCGCGGCGCGGCTCGGCGACGCGATGACGAAGGACATGCACGCCCAGGCGTGGCGCACGGCGCTCGACCCGAACGGCGAGTGGATCCCGTCCGTGCTCGCCGCGGCGGACAAGCGCCTGACGGAGGTGCGCCGGTCCGTGCCCGACGCCGGTGGGCTGGTCATCGCCTCCGACCAGACCGACGCCCGGGCGTACGCCGGGCACCTGGCCCGCGTCACCGGCCAGAGCCCCACCGTGGTGCTCAGCGACGACGACGGCGCGAGCGCCCGCATCGACGAGTTCGCGGCGGGCACGCAGCGGTGGATGGTGGCGGTGCGGATGGTCTCCGAGGGCGTCGACGTGCCGCGCCTCGCCGTCGGCGTCTACGCCACCAGCACGTCCACGCCGCTGTTCTTCGCCCAGGCCGTGGGCCGGTTCGTCCGCGCCCGCAAGCGCGGCGAGACGGCGTCCATCTTCGTGCCCAGCGTGCCCCTGCTGCTCGAGCTGGCGAACGGGATGGAGATCGAGCGCGACCACGCGCTGGACCGCCCGCAGACGGCCGAGGAACAGGGCATCGAGTACGACCCGGAGGCGGCGCTGCTCGCCGCGGCCAACAAGGAGGAGAAGGCGTCGGGGGAGCTCACCGGCTCGTTCGAGGCGCTCGAGGCCCAGGCCACCTTCGACCGGGTCCTGTTCGACGGCGGTGAGTTCGGCACCGGTGGTGACATCGGCTCGGCGGCGGAGCAGGATTTCCTCGGCCTTCCCGGCCTCCTCGACGCCGACCAGGTCACCACGCTGCTGCGCCAGCACCAGGCCGCCCAGACGAGCGGGCGATCGGGGGCGACGGCGTCGGAGGCGGCGCTCGAGCAGTCCGAGCAGGAGCACCGTCGCGCGGCGGCGCTGCGCAAGGAGCTCTCCAAGCTGGTCTCGGCGTGGGCGCGCAAGTCCGGGCGTCCGCACGGGTCGGTGCACACCGAGCTGCGACGGCGCTGCGGTGGTCCGGAGGTCCCGCTGGCGACCGCCGCCCAGCTCGACGAGCGCGTCGAGATGGTGCGGGGCTGGTTCGTCGGCAAGAAGTAGTGACGGCGCCCGTGGACTGGGCGCCTGACCACCACGTAAACGTTTCACCAGATGGCGACGGAACCGTGCTCCCCGCAGGATGTGAGCGATCACATCGGCGTGAGAAGAGGAGCACAGCATGCAGAAGTCCATCGCCCGCCGCCTCGCCCTGGGGGTGGTCGCCGCGCTGGCGCTGACCCCGACGGTGGCGTACGCCGGGGATCCGGCCGTGGCCGGATCACCCACGACCCTGGCCGCCGAGAGCCTCGTCACCAACGGCGACATGGAGGACGGCACGAACGGCTGGACCGCCTTCGGGGCGGGTTCGGTCGACCCCGGCTGGTGGCCCGTGCACGGGGGGAGCATGGCGCTGCGGTCCACGGGACGGACCGCCTCCTGGAACGGCCCGGCCCAGGACGTGACGGCCGCCCTGTCGAACGGCACGACCTACTCCACGAGCCTCTGGATGCGGACGGAGACCGGGACGCCGGACGGCAAGGTCACCTTGAGCGTCACCGCCGGGGGGACGACCGACTACGTCACCCTCGCGCAGGGCGCCGTCAGCCCCGGGGGCTGGGCGGAGCTCACCGGTGAGGCCACGGTGTCCTGGACGGGATCGCTGGAGTCCGCGTCCCTCTACGTCGAGACGACCAGCGGCACCGACGACTTCCGCATCGACGACCTGCAGGTCGTCGGGGACGGCGGCGGGGGATCCACGTGCGAGCTCCCGTCGTCCTATGACTGGTCCTCCACCGGACCGCTCGCGCAGCCGGGTCCCGGGTGGGCGTCGCTCAAGGACTTCACCACGGCCCCCTACGACGGCGGTCACCTCGTCTACGCCACCACCCACGACTTCGGTGACTCCTGGGGCTCGATGAACTTCGACGTCTTCGGGGACTGGTCCCAGATGGGTTCCGCCGCGCAGCACGGCATGCAGTCCTCGACGGTGGCGCCGTCGCTGTTCTACTTCGAGCCGGCCGACACGTGGGTCCTCGCCTACCAGTGGGGCGCCTGGCCCTTCATCTACCGGACGTCGGACGACCCGACGGACGCCAACGGCTGGTCGCAGCCCGCCCCGCTCTTCACCGGGTCCATCCAGAACTCCGGGACCGGCCCGATCGACCAGGCGCTCATCGCCGACGACACCCACATGTACCTGTTCTTCGCCGGGGACAACGGCAACATCTACCGGTCCCGGATGCCGATCGGGGACTTCCCGGGGAACTTCGGGTCGTCGTACGACGTGGTCATGAGCGACACCACGAACAACCTGTTCGAGGCGGTCCAGGTCTACCGGGTCGAGGGGACCGGGGAGTACCTCATGATCGTCGAGGCGATCGGCGCGAACGGCCGCTACTTCCGGTCCTTCACGGCCGACAGCCTCGACGGGCAGTGGACCCCGCAGGCCGCCACGGAGGCCGAGCCCTTCGCCGGCCGGGCGAACAGCGGCGCCACCTGGACGGACGACATCAGCCACGGCGAGCTCCTGCGCACCAGCGCCGACCAGACCATGACGGTCGACCCGTGCCACCTGCAGCTGCTCTACCAGGGACGCGACCCCAACTCCGACGGGGTGGACTACGGGCTGCTCCCGTACCGCCCGGGTCTGCTGACGCTGCGGAACTGAGGTTCCGCCGCCGCGCGGGGCAGGGTGCCCGTGTCCCTCACAGACGCCAGGTGACCGTCGGGATCGCCGCGTCGCCGTGGGACAGGCGCCGTGCCCCGCGCGGCAGCTCCGCCCGGGACGTCCGGTGCTGGGTGGCGGCGTTGGCGACGCCGTAGGCGCCCACCCAGCGGGAGTCCACGGCGCCGTCGGTCACGAGCGGCACGTGCAGGCGTCGCAGCCGGCCGTCCTCGGCGCCGCCCTCGCTGCCGTCCGGCTCCCAGGTGACCACCTGCTCGTCGGGGCCGGTGACGAGCACCTCCTCGACCGCACGGCCGTCGCGGTCGAGCCGGCGGGCGGCCGCCTTGCGTCCGCCCTGGCTCGACTTGCGCGTCGAGGCCTTCTCCACCGGCTGCATCCGGCCCGCACCGTCGGTGCGGGCCACCAGCTTGTAGACCATGCCGCAGGTCGGCGCGCCCGACCCCGTCACCAGGGACGTGCCGACCCCGTAGACGTCCACCGGGGCGGCGGCGAGACCCGCGATCGCGTGCTCGTCCAGGTCCGAGGTGACCACGATCTTGGTGTCCGTGGCGCCGAGCGCGTCGAGCTGTTCGCGCACCTCCACCGCGAGCGCGCCCAGGTCGCCGGAGTCCAGCCGCACGGCACCGAGTCCCGTGCCCGCGGCCTCGACGGCGCGCTCGACGCCGCGCGGCACGTCGTAGGTGTCGACCAGCAGCGTCGTGCCGGGCCCGAACGCCTCGACCTGGGACGCGAAGGCCGCGGGTTCGTCGTCGTGCAGCAGGGTGAAGGCGTGCGCCGCGGTCCCGATGGTGTCGAGCCCGTAGCGGAAGCCGGCCTCGAGGTTGCTGGTGCCGGCGAACCCGGCGACGACGGCGGCGCGCGCGGCGGCGACCCCCGCCTGCTCGTGGGTGCGGCGCGAGCCCATCTCGAGCACGGGCCGGTCGACGGCGGCGCTCGTCATGCGGGACGCGGCCGAGGCGATGGCGGAGTCGTGGTTGAGGATCGCCAGGACGAGCGTCTCCAGGAGCACCGCCTCGGCGAAGGTGCCCTCCACCTGCAGCACCGGGGACCCGGGGAAGAACGTCTCGCCCTCGGGGTAGCCGGTGATGGTGCCGGTGAACCGGTACCCGCGCAGGAAGTCGAGCGTCCGGTCGTCGACGACGCCGGCGCGCTCGAGGTACGCGAGCTCGGTCTCCCCGAACCGGAAGGCGGGCAGCGCCTCGAGCACCCGGCCGGTGCCGGCGAGCACGCCGTACCGCCGCCCGGCGGGCAGGCGCCGGGTGAACACCTCGAAGACGCAGTGCCGGTGGGCCGTGCCGTCGGCCAGCGCCGCCTGCAGCATCGTCAGCTCGTACCGGTCGGTCAGGAGCGCCAGCGAGGGTCGCAGCGTCGGCAGCGGGGCGGCCGGCAGCGACAGCGGGGAGGCGAGGGACTCGGGCGGCGAGGCGCCCTTGCCCCGGATCGCGTCGTTCATGCCCCTACCGTAGGGTGCGGCGGGCCCCGGAGCAGCACGAGCACCTAGGCTGGTGCCGTGGCGATGACGAGCTCGGCGACGCAGGAGGACACCCGGACCGAGGAGGTGCCGGGGCTGGCCGACCCCTGGGTGACGATCGTGTGGAACGACCCGGTCAACCTCATGAGCTATGTCGCCTTCGTCTTCGAGAGCTACTTCGGCCACCCGCAGGCGGAGGCGCACCGGCTCATGATGCAGGTGCACGAGGAAGGCCGGGCCGTCGTCTCGACGGGGCCACGCGAGCGCATGGAGGTGGACGTGCAGGCGATGCACGGCTTCGGGCTGTGGGCCACGCTGCAGCAGTCCGGCGCGTCGGGCACGGAGGCGGGCGCATGACGCCGTTCCGCTCGACCCCGGCCGGCTTCGTCGCCCGCTGGGAGCCGGTCGAGCGCGAGGTGCTGGCGCGGGTCGCCCGCGACGTCGCCGACCTGCTGCGTGCCGACGCCGGGCTCCCGGACGACGTGACCGACGCCGAGGTGGCGGACGCCGGCGTGGCGTTCACCGGGGTGGCCCGGGTCCCCCGGGACCCGGCGGTGCAGCGGCTCCTGCCGGACGCGCACCGGGAGGACGCGGACGTCGCGGCCGAGTTCCGGCACCTGACCCAGACGGACCTCGCGGCCGGCAAGGTCGCCCGCCTGCGGGCGTTCGCGGACACCGTGGACGCCGCCGCCGACGACGGCGGTGCGGGCGCCGCGTCGTCCGACGGTCAGGTGGTGGTCGCCCGCGACACCGCCCAGGAGTTCGCCGGGGCCCTCACGGACGTGCGGCTGGTGCTCGGCGAACGTCTGGGCCTCGACGACGACGCCGACATCGAGCACCTGCACCACGAGGTGCTCACGGGGCTGGGGATCGTGGACGACGCCGAGGGTGCGGACCCGGACGAGACGGACGCCGCCGGTCTGGACGCCGAGCAGCGCTCGTACTGGGGCGGGGTCTTCGTGGCCGCCGGGTTCGCCCAGGAGTCGCTGATGGACGAGCTGCTGGCCGAGCTGCGGGCCCGTGGCCGCGGTGCCGACGAGTGAGGCTGTGGCCCTCACCACGCGTGTCCCGGATCACGAACCCGGTGCTCAGCGCCCTGCGCCGTTAGGCTGCCAGCCGTGAACGACGCCCCCATCGGGATCTTCGACAGCGGGGTGGGCGGTCTGACGGTCGCCCGCTCGGTGCTCGACCAGCTCCCGCACGAGCAGCTGCACTACATCGGCGACACGGCGAACGGCCCCTACGGGCCGAAGCCGCTCGCCGCCGTGCGCGCGATGGCGCTCGCGGTCATGGACCGGCTCGTCGACGACGGCGTGAAGATGCTCGTCATCGCGTGCAACTCGGCCTCCGCGGTGGCGCTGCGCGACGCCCGGGAGCGGTACACCGTGCGCCGCGGCATCCCGGTGGTCGAGGTGATCCTGCCGGCCGCGCGCCGCGCCGTCGTCGCCTCGCGGTCCGGACGCATCGGCGTCATCGGCACGAAGGCCACCGTGGACTCGCTGGCGTACGACGACGCCTTCGCCGTGACCCCCGGGCTGGAGCTCACGAGCAAGGCGTGCCCCGAGTTCGTCCGTCTCGTCGAGGAGGGCACGACGTCGGGCCCCGAGGCGCTGGAGATCGCCGCGGAGTACCTGGCGCCGGTCAAGGCGGCCGGCGTGGACACCCTGGTGCTGGGATGCACGCACTACCCGCTGCTGTCGGGACCCATCTCCTACGTCATGGGCCAGGACGTCACGCTGGTCTCCTCGGCGGAGGAGACCGCCATGGACGTCTACCGCAAGCTGGTGGCGCACGACCTGGAGCGCACCCTGGACGCCCCGGCGCCCGTGCACCGGTTCGCCACGACGGGCCGGCCGGAGCAGTTCGAGCAGCTCGCGCGGCGGTTCCTCGGGCCCGAGGTCAACCTCGTGGAGGCGGCATGAGGCTGGTACCCGTCGGCGTGTCCGGCTCCCTGCCCGGACCCGAGTCCCCGGCCTCCTGCTACCTGGTCCAGGCGCACGACGGCGAGCGGGACTGGAGCGTGGTGCTCGACCTCGGCTCGGGATCGCTCGGTGCGCTGCAGCGCTACGTCGACCCGCTGGACGTGGACGCCGTGGGCATCTCGCACCTGCACCCCGACCACTGCGCGGACCTGTCCGGGCTGTACGTCTACCTGCGGTACCACCCGGAGCGGGGATCGCACCGCACCGGGCAGCCGCGTCACCTGGCCGTCCACGGACCGTCGACCACGCGGGAGCGCGCGGCGGCGATGTACGGCCTCGAGAGCGGCGAGAACATGGACGCCGAGTACGCGTTCCGGACGTGGCAGCCCGGTACGCCGGTGCACGTCGGGCCGCTGACGATCGAGCCGTTCGCCGTCAACCACCCGGTCGAGGCGTACGGGATGCGGGTGACCGGCCCGTCGTCGGACCGCCCGGGGGAGCGGGCGACCCTGGTGTTCTCCGGGGACACCGACCACTGCGACGCGCTGGTCGAGGCCTCCCGGGGCGCCGACCTGCTGCTGTGCGAGGCGGCGTTCCTCGAGGGTCGCGACGACGGGGTGAGCGGGATCCACCTGACCGGGCGCCGCGCCGGGAAGGTGGCGGCCGAGGCCGCGGCGGGGCGGCTGCTGCTGACCCACCTGACGGTCTGGACCGATTCCGCGGACACCCTGGCCGAGGCGCGCGGCGAGTACGACGGGCCGCTGGACGTGGCCCGCACCGGCGTGGTCTACGAGCTGTGACGTCGCCCGAGCGTGCCGTGACCGCGCGGCGGCTGCGCGTCTGGCCCGCCGTGGTCGCCGACGTCGCCTGCGTCCTGGTGTTCGCCCTCGTGGGGACGGCGAACCACGACTCGGGTGGTTCCGCGGCGCACGTGCTGGCGGTCGGTGCGCCGTTCGGCGTCGGGCTGGCGGCCGGGTGGGCGGCGAGCCGCGCCTGGCGGACGCCGGCGCGGCCCTGGCCGACCGGTGTGGTGGTCTGGTTCGCCACCGTGCTGCTGGGGCTGGCGCTGCGGCCGCTGTTCGGCGGCGGGTTCGCGTGGTCCTTCGCCCTGGTGACGGCGGTGTTCCTCGGCGTGACGATGCTCGGCTGGCGTCTGGTAGCCAGGCTCGCCCGCCGTCGCCCCTGAGCGTTGTGGGCGCGATCTCTGGCCCGTGATGTCCGTTCTGTACGGGTATCGAGCCCAAGAATCGCGCCCACAGCGATGAGCGGGCGGGCGGGGGCGGGTCAGAGCGCGGCGGCGATCTCCGGGGCCAGCGCACGGAACGCCTTGCCGCGATGGCTGATCGCGTTCTTCTCCTCCGGCGTCAGCTCGGCCGACGTGCGCGTGCCGGGCCGGCCGTCCGGCCCCGGCTCCTGCTCTGCGGGGACGAGGATCGGGTCGTAGCCGAACCCGTTCGTCCCGCGCGGCTCGCGCACGAGCACGCCCGGCATCTCGCCGAGGCACACCTCCTCGTGACCGTCCGGGGTGACCAGCGCCGCCGCGCAGACGAACGCCGCTCCTCGGTGCTCGTCGCGCACGTCGCCGAGCTGGGCGAGCAGCAGGCCCAGGTTGGCGACGTCGTCCCCGTGCCGGCCGGCCCAGCGCGCCGAGAAGATCCCCGGGGCCCCGCCCAGCACGTCGACGCTCAGCCCGGAGTCGTCCGCGACGGCGGGCAGCCCGGTGGCCCTCGCCAGCGCCCGCGCCTTGATCAGTGCGTTCTCGGCGTAGGACACCCCGTCCTCGACCGGCTCGGGCGCTCCGACGTCGCCGGCGGTCACCACCGCGTCGTCCGGCAGGGTGTCCAGCCCGGGCTGGGCCCGCAGGATCGCCAGCAGCTCGACGAGCTTCTTGCGGTTGTGGGTCGCCAGGACGACCCGGGCCGACGGCGGGACCGCGACGGTGGCCACGCTCAGAGCTCCTGGGCGAGCGCCGCCTGCTGCAGCGCGGTCAGCTCGGCGGTGCCGGCCGTGGCGAGGTCGAGCAGCGCGTCGAGCTCGCTGCGGTGGAAGGGGACGCCCTCGGCCGTGCCCTGGACCTCCACGAAGGAGCCGGAGCCGGTGGTCACGACGTTCATGTCGGTCTCGGCGCGGACGTCCTCGACGTAGGGCAGGTCCAGCATCGGCACCCCGTCGATGATGCCGACGCTCACGGCGGCCACGGAGTCGGTGAGCACCTGCTTGCCACCCTTGACGTGCCCGTGGCGGGCACCCCAGGCGACGGCGTCGACCAGGGCCACGTAGGCACCGGTGATGGCCGCGGTCCGGGTGCCGCCGTCGGCCTGCAGCACGTCGCAGTCGAGCACGATGGTGTTCTCGCCCAGCGCCGTGACGTCCACGACGGCCCGCAGCGACCGGCCGATGAGCCGGGAGATCTCGTGGGTGCGTCCGCCGATCTTGCCCTTGACGGACTCGCGCTGGCTGCGGGAGTTGGTGGCGCGGGGCAGCATCGCGTACTCGGCGGTGACCCAGCCCTCGCCGGAGCCCTTCTTCCAGCGCGGCACGCCCTCGGTGAACGAGGCGGTGCACAGCACGCGGGTCTTGCCGAACTCCACGAGGACGGAGCCCTCGGCGTTCTCGCTCCAGCCGCGGGCGAAGGTCACGGGGCGGAGCTGGTCGGGCGTGCGGCCGTCAGAACGAGGGGAAGTCATGCGCCACACCCTATCCGGGCCCGCCGAACGTCGAGGTTCGGCCCGCAATGGGCCCGCAAAACGGTCCGGACCTCGACGCTCGGCACCGGGGGCGGAGTGGGGGGATCACATGCCGAAGCGGCGGCGCAGCTCGCGGGCGTGCCGTCGCGAGACCTCCACGCGCGAGCGCTGCCGGTCGGCCATGACGACCACCAGCGCGCCCTGGAAGTCGGGCACCAGCTCGCGCACGTGGTCCAGGTTGACCAGGTAGGAGCGGTGCGCCCGGAAGAAGTGCCCGCGCAGCCGTCGTTCCAGCTCGTTGAGGGACATGGTCACCAGCAGGCGCTCGTCGGCCAGCTTGAGGTAGGAGTACCCGCGCGCCGCGCTGGCGTACACGATCGACGCACCGTCGACCAGCACCGTGCGCCCGTCCTTCTGCACCGGGATGCGCACCAACGGCTCGACGTCGCCCCGCGTCGGGGTGTCCGCCGTCCCGGCCGAGCCCGCGGCGCCGGCGGCGGAGCCCGCGGTGTCGCCACCCGGGACCGCGCCGCCCGACGGCGGGGCGGACGCCGCGCTGCCGGGGCCGGCACCGGCCGACGTGCCGTCGTCGGGGCGCAGCGCGCGCTCGAGCGCCCGCCGCAGGCGGTCGGCGTCGAACGGCTTGAGGAGGTAGTCCGCCGCGGCGAGGTCGAAGGCGTCGACGGCGTGGTCCGGGTAGGCCGTGGTGAAGATGACCTTCGGGGGGTCAGGCTGCCGGCGCAGCGCCGCGGCGACCTCCAGGCCGGACCCGCCGGGCATGCGCACGTCGAGGAGCACGAGGTCGTAGTCGAGCGAGCCCAGCAGGAGCAGGGCCTCCTCGCCGTTCGTGGCCTCGCCCACGACCTGGACCTGCCCGATCTCCTCGAGCAGGTAGCGCAGCTCGGCCCGTGCCGGGGCCTCGTCGTCGACGATCAGGGCCTTGGGTCGCATCGGGCGTCACCTTAGCGGGATCTGCAGGTCCACGGTGGTGCCCTTCCCCGGGGTCGAGGCGACGTCGAACGAGTAGCGGTCGCCGAACAGCGAGTCGAGCCGCTGGGAGATGTTCCACAGCCCGACGCCCGAGTGCCGGGGACCGGCGGTGCCGGGACGCTTGCCCGCCAGCAGCCGGTCCAGGACCTCCGGGGCCATGCCGACGCCGTCGTCGCTGACCCGGATCGACGTGGTGCGCGTCAACGGGTCGACGCGGGCGCGCAGCTGGACCGTGCCCCCGGTGACCGAGTCCGCGATCCCGTGCTTGATCGCGTTCTCCACGAGGGGCTGGATGACCAGCACGGGCACCCGCGACGTGAGCACCTGCGGGTCCAGGTCGTACCGCACCCGCAACCGGTCGCCGAACCGGGCCTGCTCCAGCGAGACGTACGTCCGCACGAAGAAGTACTCCTGGCTGAACTCCGCGAAGTGACCGTCCTGACGCACCGCGTAGCGGAAGAAGTCGCTCAGCCGCAGCAGCAGCTGACGGGACTCGTCGGGATCGGTGCGTGACTTCGACGCGATCGTGTTGAGGATGTTGAACAGGAAGTGCGGGTTGATCTGCGCACGCAGGGCGTCGAGCTTGGCGTCGGAGGCGAGGTGGCGCTCGCGGTCCATCTCGGCCAGCTCCAGGTGCAGGGAGAGCATCGAGGCCATGTCGTCGACGAGCACGCGCGGCGCCGGTTCGTCGTGCACCCGGTAGACCTTCAGGGTGCCCACCACGCGGTCGGCCACGGCCAGCGGCGCGACGACGGCGGTGCGCAGCGGGCAGCCCGGCTCCGGGCAGCCGATCCCGTCGCGGGCGTGCACCACGACGGTGCGCTTCTTGCCGAGGGCTAGGCGGGACACCCGGGTCTGCAGCGTGCCGCCCACGTGGTGGTGGTCGGACCCGGGCCCGACGAACGCCAGCACCTGCTCGGTGTCGGTGATCGCGATGGCGTCGCCGCCGAGCAGCGGCCGGATGAGCTGGGCGGTGCGGCGGGCGGCGTCGGGCGTGAGCCCGTTGCGCAGCGGCATCGACCGGCCGGCGGCCGCGATGGTCAGCCCGTCGCGCATGCCCCGCGGGTCCCGGGGCCGGCGGGCAGGGAGCCACGACGGGGTGCGGGCGGTGGAGCCGCCGAGCGGGCCGCCCCGCGGTCCGCGCAGCGCGGACGGGTAGCCGAGCACGACGACGGTGCTCACCACCAGACCCGACGCCAGGGTCGGCAGCACCCCGAGCGGGGGAGCGACCAGCACCTGCGTGATCAGGTACACCGCTGCCCAGGCCGCGACCAGGACACCGGCCAGCAGCGCGCTACCCCCGCGCACGCCGCGTCCTCCGGGCGTCACGTCGCCGCCGGTTCTCCGCCACGACGAGCCGCGCCAGGCGCTCGGCGTGCCGGTCGGCGGCCGTGCCGTGCATGATCAGCCACGACTTCTCCACGTCCGGCGGCGGCGTGGTGCGCCGCGAGACCAGCACGGTGACGGCGGCGGCCAGCGGGGCCGCGACGAGCGTCGGGGTGACCAGCGCGTCGCGCAGCAGCCCGCCGTCTGCGGACAGACCGGCGGTGAACATTGCCACCGCGACGACCATGCCGGTGATCATGCCGGCGACCGCCCCCCGGGCCGTCGTGCGGGGCCACCAGATCGCCAGCAGGAAGACCGGCGTCAGGGCCGACCCGGCCACCGCGAAGGCCCACGTCACCATGGTCGCGACGATCGAGGGCGTGGCGGCGGCGAAGGTCTCGGGACGCAGCGCCAGTCCCAGGCAGGCGGCGGCGCACGCCGTGACCAGCGTGGTGATCCGGCCGGCGAGGACCGCCTGGCGCTGGGTGGCCCGGGGGTTGATGTGCCGCTCGTAGACGTCGTGCCCCCACGACGCCGCGGCGGCGAGCAGCAGCCCCGCGATGGTCGACATCACCGCGATGAGCGCACCGGCGGCGACCACGCCGAGGCCGGCGTCGCCGCCGTAGATCCGGCCCAGCACCGGCAGCGCGTGCTCCGGGACGCGCAGCACCCCGTCCACCGTGAGCTCGGCGAGCCACGGGTGGTCCGCGACGGCGGCCGGCACGATCTCGCGTGCCGCCGTGCCGAGCATGACCGCCAGGGAGTAGAAGACTCCGGCCAGGCACAGCACCCACACGGTGGTGGTGCGGGCGGCGGCGCCGGTCGGGGACGTGAAGTAGCGGTTCATGACGTGCGGCAGCCCGGCGGTGCCCATCGCCAGGGTCACGATGAGGGCGAACTGTCCGAGACCGCCGTAGCGGGCGCCCGGCTGGCCGAAGACGGCGGCGTCGCCGGGGTGCAGGGCGTTCTGCTCGGTGGCCAGGCCGCCGTCGTCCGCCGGGTTGACCAGGGGTTCCGTCGAGAGGTCGGCGACGGCGTCGCCGTAGTGGAAGCCCTCGCCCAGCACGGTGGCGGCGAGCCAGACGAGCGCGCCGAGCAGGAGCAGGAACTGCACCGCCTGCGTCCAGGTGGTGCCGCGCATGCCGCCGAACGCGACCAGGCCGGTGACCACCGCCGTGGAGACGAGGATCCCGGTGGCGTACGGCGAGAGCCCGAGGAGGCCGGAACCCACGAGCAGCTCCCACGTGATGCCCGATCCCACGGCCTGCGGCACGAGGTAGGACAGGATGACGAGCTGGACCACGCCGACGGCCACCAGCCGGACCTTCTCCGAGCCGAGCCGTCGGCCGAGGAAGTCCGGGATCGAGAACTCGCCGAACCGGCGCAGCGGCGCCGCGACGAAGAGCAGCACCGGCACGAACCCGGCGGCGAACCCCACGGCGTACCAGGCGCCGTCGAGGCCGGTGGCGTAGACGGCGGCGGCCACCCCGAGGAACGACGCCGCCGAGAAGTAGTCCCCGCAGATGGCCCAGGCGTTCGTCGCCACGCCGACGCGCTGCCCGGCCAGGTAGAAGTCGACGGTCGAGGCGCCGCGCGGCCGCATGACGACGGCCACCACGGTCAGCAGGACGAGCACCGCGGCGAGGGTCAGCGCGCTCGGTCCGGTCACGGGACCTCGCCGGGCGGCTCGAGGGTGACAGGGAAGCCCTCGTCGCGCGTGTCGTCGAGCATGCGGTGCTCGACCGCCGAGGTCAGGCGCGACACCGCGATGCCGAGGACGGCGAAGAACAGGTAGAGGCCGAACGCCGCGACGAGGAACCCGGGGCTCATGCCGCCCACGAGCCGGGCCTGCGACCACCAGTCCAGCGTCAGCGAGAGCACGGGGAAGGCCGCGACACCCAGGAGGAACACGACGAAGTAGCCCACCGCCACGCGCCGGAGCGTGCGGAAGGTGGCGTCCACCTCTGCCGGCGTGTGCCGGGCATCGACGTCGTCGTCCATGGACAAGCACCTTACGGAGCCTGGGCTCCCGCCGACAGGGGTACGTCGGGTCCCGCACCCGCCCCGGGCCCCCCGCTCGGCGGGCGTCCGCTCACGACGACGGCGCGACGGCGGGCGTCCGGACCAGCCGGACGCCGGTGGTCAGGAGGATCACGGCGCCACCGACGGTCATCACCAGCCCGATGCCCGGCATCGCCTGCCCCCAGGCGTCCGTCGCCTCGCTGACCTGCACCAGCCGCAGGAGCTGCCAGCCCGCCACGAAGGCGGCGGTGCCGCCGGCCATGAAGCTGTGCGACAGGGCGACCCAGCGCCGGGGGATCAGGGCGCCCGCGACGGCGATGAAGCCGGCGCACATGGTCAACCAGCCAGGTCCAGCCAGGGCGTTGATGGTCCCGACGGGCGTGATCACCCAGGGCAGCATGCTCCCGACGATGACGGTCAGGGCGCCGACCAGGAGCCCGACGCTGCCGGGGTGCAGGATCTGCTTGCGCGGCTTCCCGGCCCGGCCGCCTGCGCGGAGCAGGTTGCCGAGGGGGGTGCTCGTCGTCGAGGCCATGGACCGACTGTAGGCGCGCCCGCCCCTCGGCGACCCCGCAGGTCGGCGAACGGTCCCGTTCGTCCGGCGAGCGGTCCGTCACGCCCCGCGAACGGTCACCAGGAGGCCTCGTACCGGTCACGGGGCGTGGGGAGCCGCTCGCGGGACGGTCCCCGCCGTCGGGCGGCGAAACCTTGTGAGCAGCACGAACGGTGCGATTCGCTCGACCGGTACGGGGACGTTCTCCGGGCGACGGCGCCCGGGGTGAACGCGATGAAGGGAGCGTCCGATGACCGATAGCGTGCGCGAGAGCTCACCAGATCCGGGGCCGCCGCCGGCGAACGGCTGGCGGCAGGAGTACTGGAAGAAGAACCTCCGGCTGATGGTGGTGCTGCTCAGCATCTGGTTCGTGGTCTCGTTCGTCTGCGGGATCCTGCTGATCGAGCAGCTCAACAACATCGTGATCCTCGGCTTCCCGCTCGGGCTGTGGTTCGCCCAGCAGGGCTCGATCTACACCTTCATCATCCTGATCCTGGTGTACACGCTGCGCATGGACCGGCTCGACGACGAGTACGGCGTCGCCGAGCGCGACGGAGAGGGGAATCGGCTGTGAGCGAGATCCAGGTCTGGTCCCTCGTCTTCGTCGGGCTGTCGTTCGCGATCTACCTCTCCATCGCGTGGCGCAGCCGCGTCAAGGAGACCAAGGGTTTCTACGTGGCCGGCCAGGGCATCCCGGCCGTCGCCAACGGTGCGGCCGTCGCGGCGGACTGGATGTCCGCGGCGTCGTTCATCTCCATGGCAGGGCTCATCGCCTTCATGGGGTCGGACGGCTCGGTCTACCTCATGGGCTGGACCGGCGGCTACGTGCTGCTGGCCCTGCTGCTGGCGCCCTATCTGCGCAAGTGGGGCAAGTTCACCGTGCCGGAGTTCGTCGGTGACCGGTACTCGGAGTACGTGCGGCTCATCGCCGCGGTCGCCGCGATCATCGTGTCCTTCACCTACGTGGTCGGGCAGATGCGCGGTGGCGGCATCGTCTTCAGCCGGTTCCTCAACCTGTCCATCGAGGGCGGCGTGGCCGTCGCCGCGGCCATCATCTTCCTGTACGCGGTGCTGGGTGGCATGAAGGGCATCACCTGGACCCAGGTGGCCCAGTACACGGTGATGATCATCGCCTACCTCATCCCGGCGTGGACCATCGCGCAGAAGATGACGGGCTTCCCCGTGCCACAGGTGACGTTCGGCCAGATCCTCGCCGAGCTCGACGCGCTGAGCGAGCAGTTCGGGCTGTCGCAGTACACCGACGCGTTCGCCGCCCGGCCGCAGCTCGACGTGTTCCTCGTGACGATGTCGCTGATGATCGGCACCGCCGGCCTGCCGCACGTGATCATCCGGTTCTACACGACCAGGTCGGTGCGCGGTGCGCGCTTCTCCGCGTTCTGGGCGCTTCTCTTCATCGGCCTGCTGTACACCACGGCACCGGCCGTGGGCGCGTTCACCAAGCTCAACCTCATGCAGTCGGTCGACGGCGTGGCCGTCGCCTCCCTGCCTGCCTGGGTGAACAACTGGGCCGCGACCGGCCTGGTCACCGTCTCCGACAGCGCGTCGACGATCACCTCGCTGAGCAACGACCCGGAGTCGGGTGCCGACCTCATCGTCAACAACGACATCCTCGTGCTGGCCACGCCGGAGATCGCCGGGCTGCCCGCGCCGATCGTCGGACTGGTCGCCGCCGGTGGCCTGGCGGCCGCGATGTCGACGGCGGCCGGCCTGCTGCTGGTCATCTCGTCCTCCGTCTCGCACGACCTCTACTTCCGGGTCGTCAAGAAGGAGGCCTCGGAGTCGCGGCGCCTGCTCGTGGGCCGCATCGCCATGGGGCTCGCCGTCGTGGTCGCCATCTACGGCGGCATCAACCCGCCGGCGTACGTGGCCCAGGTGGTCGCCTTCGCGTTCGGACTGGCCGCGTCGACGTTCTTCCCGATCCTCGTGCTGGGGATCTTCTGGAAGCGTGCCAACGCGATCGGTGCCGCGTCCGGCATGATCTCCGGCCTGGTGTTCACCGCGTCGTACATGATCTACACGCTCGACGTGTTCGGGACGTCGGCGCACGAGCACGTCTTCGGCATCTCGCCCGAGGGCATCGGTGCGATCGGTGCGCTGGTGAACATCATCGTCACCGTGGTGGTGTCGAAGCTCACCGCGCCACCGTCGGAGCACGTCCAGGAGATGGTCGAGGGCATCCGCTACCCGGCCGCGCGGGTGGAGGCGCCTGCTCCCGAGTAGTCCCGGTGACGGACGGGGTTCCCCGCTCCGCAGGGAACCCCGTCCGTCCCGTCCGGGACCGGTGGGTGTCAGAGGGTGCCGACGCCCAGGTTGACCGGGCTGCCGGTGATGTTCCCGATGATGCCGCGGAGGATGTCGGTGCCGTCGGTGCCGCGCAGGCTCTCGTACCAGCTCGCGGTCCGGGCGGGGTCGTAGCCGTGGGTCTCGTGGCCGCGGGCGCGAGCCCGCTGCACCAGGTCGGCGGCTCGTCCGGTGCGGCTGCGCTCGTAGCGTCGCAGGGAGTCCTCGACGCTCACGGTGTTCGTGGCGAGGCTGATGGCGAGCGCGAAGGTGTCCTCGAGGGCCAGGCAGGCACCCTGGCCGATGTCGGGGGCGGTGTTGTGCGCCGCGTCGCCGAGCAGCGCGACGCGGCCGCGGACCCACGTGTGGAACGGGTCGATGTCCCAGATCTCGACCCGGTTGAGCGACCGCTCGGGCTCGATCGCCGCGAGGAGGCGCTGCACGCCGGGGGCCCAGTGCCCGAACGCGTCCACGAGCGGGCTCGTGCCGTCGGCGGGTCCGTACGGCAGCCCGGACGGTTGCGGCACGTCGAACCAGAAGTAGAAGCGATCGTCGGCCACGGGCATCACGGCGGCACGCTTGCCCTCGGCGACGTACGTCGTCCACTGGTTCGGCGGGCCGACGGCGGCGTCCGCCGCGATCAGGCCGTTGTAGTTGGTGTAGCCCGAGTACGTGCGCCGGGGACGCGCCCCGCCGTCGGTCGCGGCGGTGACGTGTTCGCGGACCACGGACCGGGCACCGTCCGCGCCGAGGAGCAGGTCGGCGGTATCGGTGGAGCCGTCCGCGAACGTCGCGGTGACCTGCTCGCCGCCGTCGGCGACCGCCACCAGCTGCTTGCCCAGGTGGATGTTCTCGGTGCCGAACGTCTCCATGAGCAGCTGCTGCAGGTCGGCCCTCGCCACGGGGTAGGGCCGCTGCCCCGTGGCCTCGGTGACCGGGGCCAGGCTGAACCGGCACAGGGTCTCGCCGGACGGCCCGTCCAGGTACGCCATGTCGTCCATGGCGCCTCCGAGCGCGGCGACCTGGTCGCCCACACCGAGCCAGTTGAGCACCTTGACACCGTTGGACCACAGCGACAGCGCCGCGCCGACCGGCTTGTTCTCGCGCATGCGGTCGTGCACGACGACGTCGTGGCCGAGCCGCTGCAGGGCGATGCCTGCGCTCGTCCCGCCGACGCCGGCCCCGATGACGATGATCTTCACGGTGGTCAGCTCCCGCGATAGGTGGAGTAGGCGAAGGGGCTCAGCAGCAGCGGCACGTGGTGGTGCCGGCTCGTGCCGTCGTCGGCGACCGCGACGACGAACGTGACGGTCACCTCGGGGTAGAACGTCTCCACGTCGCGCTCGGCGAAGTACGGGCCGGTGGCGAAGGTCAACGTGTAGCGCCCGGCCGGCAGCGGCTCGGGGCCGAGCCCCGTGCGGCCGTCGGCGTCCGTCGTGGCGTGCGCGAGGTGCTGTCCGCCGGAGTCGGTCAGCACGACCTCGACGCCGGACGCCGGGACCCCGGCGGTCGTGTCCAGCACGTGGGTGGTCAGGTGGCTCACGGGTGCTCCTCGGAGGCCTCGGGGGTGTCGCTGACGGTGGCCCGCAGGCGCAGCAGGGCGATCTGGGCGAGCTGGTCGCAGGCCTCGGCCACCTCGGTGGGCTCGTCGTTCTCGAGCCGACGGGTGAGCTCGGCGAGCATCTCGGCCGGCGTGCGGCCTGTGGCCCGGACGAGGAAGACCCTCCCGAACCGCTTCTCGTAGGCCCGGTTGCCGGCGGCCATCCGCGACTCGACGTCCGTGCCGGCGTGAGCCATGCTCGCCTGCTCACGGCGGGACGCCGCGGCCTCCGCGCCGGTCCCGGCAGGCTTCTCGCCGATGCGCGGGTGGTGGGCCAGGGCTGCGTCGAGCTCGGTCCGGCCCCACCGGGCGGCGAGCTCCTCGGCGTGCGCGGCCAGCGCGCGGACCGAACCGTACGGGCGGCCCGCGACCACGGCGTCGACCCAGGTGGGCACGGCTGCCCACACGGCCACGTCGGACCGGGCTGCCGTGGCCGTCAGGTGGTCGAACTCGTCGATGTGCACACTGCTCCTCGCGTCGGGTGCGGGCGACGGCCTCATTGAAGTCGGGGCGATCACGCGGGAGGTGACATCCGTGTCACCATCTCGTGAAGTGGTCACTGACGGCGCGGGCCATGCCTACGATGTCGGCACCCGTGACGACTGGAGGCCACGTGGACGACCCGCCCCTGCCGAGACAGATCGGTGCCCGGTTGCGCGCGTTGCGCACCGCGTCCGGCCGGTCCCTGGCCTCGGTGGCCCAGGAGCTGGGCATCTCCTCGAGCGCGCTGTCCCAGATCGAGACCGGGGTGATGAAGCCGTCGGTCTCGCGCCTCGTCGAGCTGGTCGGCGTGCTGGGGGTGCCGATGTCGGCCATCTTCGACGACGTCGAGGTGGTCGTGGGGCGACCCGACGACGACGGTGCGCAGGTGGCCGAGCCGTTTCCCGGGGTGCTCGTCGCGCACGGCGAGGACACGACCCCGGCCCAGCTGGAGCAGGGGGTCACGTATCGCAGGCTCTCGCCGGCGCCACTGCGGGGAGTGACCTGGTTCGAGTCGACGTACCCGCCCGGCTCGTCGTCGAGCGCCGACGGTTCGATGCTGGTGCACGCGGGGTACGAGAGCGGTCACGTCGTGGCCGGGGAGCTCGTGTTCGAGTTCACCGACGGTGCGGTGCGCCTCGGTCCGGGGGGCTCGCTGTCGTTCGCCGCCACCCGCCCGCACCGGGTCGTCAACGACACCGGGGTGGTGGCGGTCGCGCTCTGGCTCACGGTCGAGGCCTCTCCCGGGGGTGCAGGGCCTGCGGTGTTACCGGCTCGAAACCCGGACGCCGAAGTTAAGCAATAACTTCACGGCACGATGTGGCCCTATGAACGTCGCCACGAACGCCGCCATGACCGGACCTCGTCAGGTCGTCCGCGCCGAGAGGGCCTTCGTCGGAGGTGCGTTCCGGCCCGCGGCGGTGGTCGTGGAGGACGGTCGGATCGTCGACGTGCTCTCCGAGGAGGCCGCCGTGCCGGGTGCGCACGAGCTCCGCGTGCCCGGCGACGCCGTGCTGCTGCCGGGGCTCGTCGACTCCCACGTGCACGTCAACGACCCGGGCCGCACGGAGTGGGAGGGGTTCGGGACGGCCACCGCCGCCGCGGCCGCCGGTGGTGTCACCACGATCGTCGACATGCCGCTCAACTCGCTGCCGCCCACCACGACGGTCGCGGCGCTCGCGACCAAGCAGGCCGTGGCGGCTCCCGCCGCGCTCGTCGACGTCGGCTTCTGGGGCGGCGCCGTCCCCGAGAACCTCGGCTCGCTCACCGGGCTGCACGAGGCCGGGGTCTACGGGTTCAAGAGCTTCCTCGCCCCGTCCGGCGTGGCGGAGTTCGGGCACCTCGACCTCGCAGGGCTCGACGCGGCCATGGCCGAGGTCGCGCGCCTCGGCTCGCGACTCATCGTGCACGCCGAGGATCCGGCCCTGATCCACGGCGACGGCGCGCTCGGCCGCGCCTACGACGGGTTCCTGCGCTCCCGGCCCCCGGCGAGCGAGGCCGCCGCCGTCGCGGCCGTCGTCGCCGCCGCCCGCCGCCACGGTGCCCGCGCGCACATCCTGCACCTCAGCGACGCGGGGTCCCTGCCCGCGATCCGCGCCGCCCGGGCCGACGGCGTGGACCTCACCGTGGAGACCTGCCCGCACTACCTCACCCTGACGGCCGAGGAGATCCCCGACGGCGCCTCCGAGTTCAAGTGCTGCCCGCCGATCCGCGACACCGCCAACCGCGACCTGCTGTGGGAGGGCCTGCTCGACGGCACCGTCGACGCCGTCGTCTCCGACCACTCGCCCTCCACCGTGGAGCGCAAGCAGGCCGGCGACGGTGACTTCGGGCTCGCCTGGGGCGGGATCTCCGGTCTCCAGGTCGGGTTGTCGGCCGTGTGGACCGAGGCCCGCACCCGCGGCATCGACCTGGAGACCGTGGTGCCCTGGTTCACCACCGGGCCTGCGGGCGTCGCGGGGCTCGAGGGCCTCGGAGCGATCGCACCCGGGGCGCCCGCCCACCTGACCGAGCTCGGCGTCGACGACCGGTTCGTCGTCGACGCGCGCGCCCTGCTGCACAAGAACCCGCTCACCGCCTACGACGGCCGGGCGCTGCGCGGCCGCGTCCGCCGCACGTGGCTGCGCGGGCAGCAGGTGTACTCCGACGCGCACGGCGTCACCGGCCCGCCGGCCGGACGGCTGCTCACCGCGCGGACGGGAGTCGCGGCATGACGACACCGATCCTGCAGCCCGGCCACGGCGAGCGGCCCGGCGACCACTACCTGCCCGCCACACCCCGCACGGTGACCTGGGGACGACTGCCCTGCGCGGCCGACGCCCCCGTCCTGACGATCCTGCCCGGCGAGTCGGTCTGTCTCGACACCGTGAGCCACGAGGGCCTCCTCGAGGACCAGGGCAAGGATCCACGCGCCTACTTCGCCGCCCACGGCGTGCCGCCGGAGGCCGTGCTGGACGACGCCGTCACGATCGCCACCGAGCTCGCCCGCGACCCGGACCGAGACGGCCCGCACCTCGTCACCGGCCCCGTCCACGTCACCGGCGCGCGGCCTGGTGACCTGCTGCGCATCACCGTCGAACGTCTCGCACCCCGGGTGCCCTACGGCGTCGTCTCCAACCGGCACGGCAAGGGGGCGCTCGCGGGCGAGCTGCCGCGCGGGGCAGGCAACGTCAGCGTGTTCTGTCCCGTCGCCGCGCGCGACGGACGGCTCGTCGGCACGCTGCCCGTGACCGAGGGCGGCCCGCGGGACGTCGAGTTCCCGCTCGCGCCGTTCCTGGGGATCATGGGCGTCGCCGTGCCCGGCGACGAACGGCCGCACTCCGTGCCGCCCGGCCCGCACGGCGGCAACATCGACATCAACCTGCTCGTCGAGGGCGCCGAGCTGTACCTGCCGGTGCAGGTCGACGGCGCGCTCGTCTACGTCGGCGACCCGCACTTCGCCCAGGGCGACGGCGAGGTGGCGCTCACCGCGCTCGAGGCGTCGCTGCGCGCGACGCTGCGGTTCGACGTCGTCCCGCGGGCGGAGGCGCTCGCAGAGTTCGGGGAGGTCACCGGGCCGCTGGCGCGCGCCGGCGGCTACCTCGTGCCCACCGGGCTCGACGAGGACCTCGACGAGGCGATGCGCCGGGCCGTGCGTGCCGCCGTCGCGCTGCTACGGGCGCGGTGGGGGCTCGACGAGCACCTGGCCTACGCGTATCTCAGCGCGGCGACCGACTTCGACATCTCCCAGGTGGTCGACGTCGTCTGCGGTGTCCACGCCCGCATCCGCGAGTCCGACTTCGACGGCGTGCCCGTCGGCGATGCCGACCGCTCCGGAGACCCGAGCGACGGGAGCGGGGCGTGAACGGCACCATGGGCGCCGACGCCGTGCCGGCCGACCTGTTCGCGGCGTTCACGCGCTACGAGGCGGCGGTCGTCGCGAACGACCTCGACCACCTCGACGCCGCCTTCGCCCCCGGGGAGGCCACGATGCGCGGCGACGGCGCCGGGCTGCTCGTGGGCCATGCGGCGATCTCCGCGTTCCGCGGCACCCGTGGGGGAGTGCCGCCACGACACATCGAGCGCATCGAGTACCGCGAGCTGGGGCCCGACGTCGCCCTGCTGGTCTCCGTGTCGCGCTACGACGCCGGCGGCACCGGCCTGCAGACGCAGGTGTGGGAGCGCACGGACGGCTCCTGGCGCATCACGGCCGCGCACGTCACCCCCCGGGCGGCGGCGCTCGACCGGCGGATCTGGCGCACCGTCGGCGACCCGCTCGTCCCCGGCGCGTCGGACGGCCCGCTGGCCGGACTGGCCGTGGCGGTCAAGGACCTCTTCGCGATCGCGGGCCACCCCGTCGGCGCCGGCAACCCCACCTACCTGGACGGCCGCCGCCCGGAGACCTCGACGGCTCCTGCGGTCAGCGACCTGCTGCGCGGCGGCGCGGTGGTGCGCGGCATCGCGCGGACCGACGAGTTCGCGTACTCGATCGCCGGCGACAACGCCCACTACGGCACCCCGCCCCACGGTGCGCTGCCCGGTGCGCTGCCCGGTGGCTCCTCCAGCGGGCCGGCAGCCGCCGTCGCGACCGGCCAGGCCGAGATCGGCCTGGCCACCGACACCGCGGGATCGGTGCGGGTACCGGCGTCCTACCAGGGCCTGTGGGGGCTGCGCACGACGCACGGCCTGGTGCCACGCCAGGGGCTGCTCCCGCTGGCGCCGTCGTTCGACACCGTCGGTTGGCTCACCCGCGACGGCGATGCGCTGCAGCGGGTCGTCGACTGGTGCCTGGGCGATGCCGGAGCGCGGGCCGCCGAGAGCGTGGACGGCGACTCCGGCCACGACGTGCCCTGGCGGTTCGTCGTGCCCACCGAGCTGCTCGCGCTGGCGGAGCCGGAGACCCGCGCGGCGTTCGAGCAGATGCTCGACACGCTCGCGCAGACCGCCGAGGCGCCGCAGCTCGGCACCGTCTCGATCGGGGACCCCGACGCCTACCTGACGGCCTTCCGCACCGTCCAGGGTGCCGAGGCGTGGAGCCACCACGGCCCGTGGATCCAGGAGCACCCGGGGGCGCTCGGACCCGCCGTGGCCGAACGGTTCCGTGCCGCCGCCCGGATCACGGCCGAGGACGAGGCCGATGCCCGGGCGGCCCTGACGCCCCGGGGCGACCTGCTGCGCGGGATCGTCGAGGACGCGGTCCTCCTCCTGCCCACCGTGCCGGGCCCGGCGCCGTCGCGTGCCGGCGGCGGCGACCAGGTCGATGCCGTCCGCGCCGCGACCCTGCGCCTGACCACTCCGGCGGCCGTCGCCGGCCTGCCGGCACTGTCCGTCCCCCTGCTCACCGTCATCTCGCCGCTCGGCGCCGCCCCCGTGGGCGTGAGTCTCGTCGCGCGTGCGGGGGCCGACGTCGCCCTCGTCCGCCTGGCCCGTCGCCTCGCCCGCGCCCTCGGCCCCGCCACGGACACCACCACCACGACCGGAGGTCTCCCCGCATGACCGGTACCAGCGTGCCCGGATCGAGTCTGCCCGGGCCGATCGATCCCCCGACCCGTCTCCTCATGGGGCCCGGGCCGGTGTCCGCCTACCCCAGCGTGCTGCGCGCGATGTCGGCGCCGCTGGTCGGCCAGTACGACCCGTTCATGACCGCGTCGATGGCCGAGACGCAGGAGCTGTACCGCCAGGTGTGGGGCACGACGAACGACGCCACCGTGCTCGTCGACGGCACCTCGCGCGCCGGGATCGAGGCCGCCGTCGTCTCGCTGGTGCGTCCGGGGGACCGGGTGCTCGTGCCGGTGTTCGGCCGTTTCGGGCTGCTGCTCGCCGAGGTCGCCGAGCGCGCGATGGCCGAGGTGCACACCATCGAGGTGCCGTGGGGGCAGGTGTTCCCCGTCTCGGTGATCGAGGAGGCGATCCGGCGTGTCCGCCCGACGCTGCTCGCGCTCGTCCAGGGCGACACGTCGACCACGATGAACCAGCCGCTCGACGAGATCGGGGCGCTGTGCGCCCGGCACGGCGTGCTGTTCTACTCCGACGCGACCGCTTCCCTGGGCGGTAACCCGTTCGAGGCGGACGCGTGGGGGCTCGACGCCGCCACGGCCGGCCTGCAGAAGTGCCTCGGTGGGCCCTCGGGCTCCGCGCCGATCACGCTGTCGCCGCGGGCCGTCGAGGTCGTGCAGTCGCGCAAGCGCGTCGAGGCCGGCATCCGCGAGGAGGGCGACCCGGACGCGACCGACTTCGTGCGGTCCAACTACTTCGACCTCGGCATGATCCTCGACTACTGGGGCCCGCGCCGCCTCAACCACCACACCGAGGCCACCTCCATGCTGTACGCGGCACGCGAGTGCGCCCGGGTCGTCGTCGGCGAGGGGCGTGACGCCGTCGTCGAGCGGCACCGGCTCGCGGGCGACGCGATGCTCGCCGGCGTGCGGGGGCTCGGGCTGGACGTGTTCGGCGACGTCGCGCACAAGATGCACAACGTCGTCGCCGTCGAGATCCCCGAGGGTGTGCCGGGCGACGCCGCCCGCGCAGCGATGCTGACCGACTTCGGCATCGAGATCGGCACGTCGTTCGGCCCGCTGCACGGGCGGGTGTGGCGCATCGGCACCATGGGCTACAACGCCCGCCAGGACGCGGTCCTGACCACGCTGGCCGCGCTCGAGGTGGTGCTGCGCAGGTTCGGGTGCACCGTGCCCGCCGGGGGCGGGACCGAGGCCGCCGCCGACGTCTACCGGGGGGCGTGATGGCCGCGCTGCTGCGGACCGACCCGGGCGCCGTCGCCGCCGCCGCCCGGCGGGTCATGGACCGCTGCGACGAGCTGGCACGGGTGACCGCCACGGACGACGGCATCGAACGTGTCTACCTCTCCGAGGAGCACGCCCGCGTGAACCGGCTCGCCGCGCGGTGGATGCGCGAGGTCGGCATGACCACGCGCCAGGATGCCGCCGGCAACCAGGTCGGGCGGCTGGACCGCGTCACCCCGTCCGGGACACCGGATCCCGACGTGCCCGCGCTGATGCTCGGCTCGCACCTCGACACCGTGCCCGACGCCGGGCGGTACGACGGGATCGTCGGCGTGCTCATGGGGCTGGAGGTCGTGCGCATGCTGCGCGCGCCCTGCCCCGACGGGACGGGTTGGCGGTCCCCGCTGCCGTTCGCGCTCGAGGTCGTGGCCTTCTCGGACGAGGAGGGCACCCGCTTCGGCAAGGCGTTGCTCGGGTCGTCCGCCGTCGCGGGGACCTGGGACCCCGACTGGTGGTCGTTGACGGACGACGACGGCGTCACGCTGCACGAGGCGTTCGTCGGGTTCGGCCTCGACCCGGCCCGCGTCGGGGAGGCGGCGCGCCGCCCCGAGGAGCTCGCCGGCTACCTCGAGGCCCACATCGAGCAGGGACCGGAGCTCGACGAACGCGGCGAGTCCCTCGCCGTCGTGTCCTCGATCGCGTCGGCACGGCGGTTCCAGCTCGTCGTGGAAGGGGAAGCGCGCCATGCCGGCGGCACGCCGTACGACCGCCGTCGCGACGCCTTGCTGGGAGCCAGCGAGGCCGCCCTGGCGGTCGAACGGATCTGCCGCGCCGAGCACCACATGATCGGCACCGTCGGACAGCTCGAGACCTACCCGGGCGCCGTGAACGTGGTCCCCGGTGAGGCGCACCTCAGCCTCGACCTGCGCGGCGAGCTCGACGGCGATCGGGACCGTGTGTGGGGCGCGATCGAGCGCGAGCTCGACACGATCATGGGACGCCGCGGTCTGCGCTGGCGGGCCCGCGAGATCCACAGCGCCCCCGCGGTGTTCTGCGCGCCCCTGCTGCAGGACGCCGTGCGCGAGGGCATCGTCTCCACGCTGGACCGTGGCGTCGACGGCCCGGCCACGATCTTCAGCCGAGCCGGCCACGACGCCATGGCCCTGGGCGCGGTGGCCGACGTCGGCATGCTGTTCCTGCGCAACCCCGACGGCATCAGTCACCACCCGGACGAGGACGTCTCCGCCGCGGACGTCGCCTCCGGCACCCGGGCGCTCGCCGAGGCGGTGCTGCAGCTCGCGGCCGCCCGCGGCTGAGGTCAGCGCTGCGCCGTCGTCATCGCCATCCGGGAGAGCACCACGTTCTCGATGACCTGGACCAGGTTGTAGAGCAGCAGCGTCACGATGGTGATGAGCGCGACGGAGGCCCACAGGTCGTCGAAGCGGGCGGACGCCGTGAACTTCACGATGGACCCGCCGATGCCGGTGCCGGTGGACAGCCACTCGGCGAGCAGCGCACCGGTGACCGCTCCCGGGACGGAGACGCGCGCCGCGGCGAACAGCGACGGCAGCGCGCCGGGGACGTTGACCTTGCGCATCGCGGTCAGGCGGGTGCCGCCGTAGACGTGCACGAGGTCGAGGCTCTGCCCGCTCGCCCGGTTGAGACCGAAGAGGATCGAGGCCAGGGCGGGGAACAGCACGACGATCGAGCCGATGACGGCGACCGAGGCCTGGGTCCCGCGGCCCGTGATGAGGATGATCACCGGCGCGATGGAGACGAGGGGGATCGCGCGCAGCAGGAGAGCCAGGGGCATCACGCCCGCCTCGACCGTGCGGGACAGCGAGAACGTCACGGCGAGCACGCCGGCGACCCCCATGCCCGCGACGAAGCCGAGGGCGGCGTCCTGCAGCGTGCGCACGAGCAGGGGCGTCAGGTCGGCCCGGTTCGCCGCGGCGTCCTCGCCCGCCACGAGGAACTCCCACACCTGCCCCGGTCCCTTCGCGACGTAGGGCGACATCCCCGTGAGGTTCACGACGGCCCACCAGAGGGCCAGGACGATCGCGAAGGTCAGCAGGGCGTTGACGACGGCGCGGCCGACGGGGCGCCAGGACACGGCGCTCATGAGGTGCTCCGTCCCGCCACCCACGGGGTGGCCAGTCGTGAGATCAGGCCGACGATGCCGTAGCCGACGAGGGCGACGGCGGCGGTGAGCAGGAACACGGCCCACACGCGGGGCGAGTCGAGCTCGCCCTGGAGCCGGATCAGCGTGATGCCGACTCCCTGGTCGATCCCACCCATGTACTCCCCGAGCACCGCGCCCAGGAACGCCGAGGGGACGGCGATCTGCAGAGCGTTGAGGATCGCGGGGGTCGCGGCGACGATCCGTACCTTGCGCAGCTGGGTGAACCGGGTGCCGCCGTACACCCGCACGACGTCGAGGCTCGCGGAGTCCGCGGACTTGAAGCCGAGCAGCGCGCCGACGACCGTGGTGAAGAACACGGCGAGCGCGGCGAGGAAGATCGCCGTCGCGCTGGGTTCGCCGGGCCGCGGTGCCCCGCCGAGGACGACGATCGCGATGCCGCCGACGGCCACGACCGGCAGGCAGTAGCTGACCACGGCGATCTGGGTGACCACGGTCTCGATGCGAGGCGCCAGCAGCACGGTCGCGGCGAGCAGCAGCGCGACGCCGTTGCCCCACGCGAAGCCGATGAGCGCCTCGGTGATCGTCACCGAGAACACCCCGCGGTAGGCAGCCAGGCCGTCGTCGGCGATCGTGGCGAACACGACCCACGGCGAGGGGACCGGCGTGAACGTGGTCCCGGGCGGGGGCTGGAAGATCGTGGCGGAGAAGACCCACCAGGCGCCGATCAGGGCGACGGCGCCGATGAGACCGGCGAGCCAGCCGGGGATGCGGGTGCGTTGTGGCATCAGACCTCCGCAGCAGCGCCGCGTGTGCCGAACAGGATCTCGGACGCCCGGTCGACGAGCGCGTGGAACTCGGGGGTCCGCATCATCTCGGGCGTGCGGGGGCGGGGGAGGTCCACCTCGATGATCTCCTTGATGCGCCCGGGGCGGGCCGACATGACCGCGACACGGTCCGAGAGGAAGATCGCCTCGGAGATGCCGTGCGTGACCAGGAGTGTGGTGGCCGGTTTCTCGGTCCAGATGCGCAGCAGCTCGAGGTTGAGGCTCTGCCGTGTCATGTCGTCCAGCGCGCCGAAGGGCTCGTCGAGCAGCAGCACCGACGGTTTGAGCGCCAGGGCGCGGGCGATGGACACCCGCTGGCGCATGCCGCCGGAGAGCTGGGCCGGCTTGGCCTTCTCGAAGCCGGTCAGCCCGACGAGCTGGACGAGCTCGTCGACGTAGGCCTTGTCGACCGTGCGGCCCGCGATCTCGAAGACGAGGCGGATGTTGGTCAGCACGCTGCGCCAGGGCAGCAGCGCGTGGTCCTGGAAGGCGATGCCGAGCTCGCTGTCCCGCCGCAGCTGTGCCGGGGTCTTGCCGTCGACGAACACCTCGCCGGACGTCGGGTGCTCGAGGTCGGCGAGCACCCGCAGGATCGTCGACTTGCCGCACCCGGACGGCCCGAGGAGCGCGAGGAACGAGCCCTTCTCGGTGTGCAGGTGGGCGTCCTGCAGTGCGGTCACGGCCTCGCGGCGACCGGTGCGGAACGTCTTGGTCAGGCCGTCGATGTGGATGCCCGTGCCCCCCGGGGCTGCCGCAGGCTCCTGCGGCAGCCCCGGGGAGAGGGCGCTCGACGTGGTGTCGTGGCTCATGGTTCCCTACGGGAGGTAGTCGACGAGGTCGGGCTGCTCGGCGTAGATCTCGTCGATGATGGAGGTGTCGAAGAGCTCGTCGGTGCTCACGTCCCACCCGGCGGCGGCGAGCGAGTCGACCGTCTCCTGCTGGAGCTCCTCGGAGATGGTGAACAGGCCGTTCGCCTCGGTCTCGGAGGTGGAGATGAGCTCCTTCTCGGCCTCCAGGCCCATCGCCGTCTTCTCGGGGTCGAGGGCACCGAAGACGGCCTCCAGGCCGTCCTCGGACTCGCTGGCCGCGGCGCTGTAGTACTTCTCGACGAGCGCGACGGTGTCGTCGGCCGGCTCGGTGAACACGTCCGTCCACCCCTTGATCTCGGCGGTCAGGAACGCCTTGAGCAGATCGCGGTTCTCCGCCAGGTACTGGTCGGTGACGCTGAAGGTCTCGGCGACGTACGGCACGCCGTTCTCGGCGTAGGCGAGGTTGGTGACGTCGTAGCCGGCGAGCTCGACGGTCAGGGCCTCGTTGGTGAGGTAGGCCATGAACCCGTCGACCTCCTCGTTCATCAGGGGCGTCGGGTCGAAGTCGACGGGGACGACCGTGACCTCGCTCTCGTCGATGTCGTTGGCCTTCAGCAGCGCGGCGAACACCGAGGCGTTGGAGTCCTGCACGCCGATGGTCTTGCCCACCAGGTCCTCCGGGGAGGAGATGTCGGCACCCTCGGCCAGCGACAGGATCGTGAAGGGGTTCTTCTGGAACGTGGCACCGATGATCTTCAGCGGCGCTTCCTGCTCGGCGATCGCGGCGCCGATGGAGGCGGCGTCGCTGAGAGCCACCTCGACCGTGCCGGAGAGGAGCTTGGCGACGCCGGTGTCCGGGCCGGAGATCCCCACGACCTCGTCGAAGCCGGCCTCGTCGTAGTAGCCGTTCTCCTCCGCGTAGAACTCGCCGGCGAACTCCTCGTTCTTGATCCAGGAGTACTGGACGCTGATCTCGCCGTACGACACGTCGTCGCCCTCGGCGGTGGACGCGGCCGGCTCCTCGCCGGCGCAGGCGCCGAGCGTGAGGGCGCCGACGGCGATCGCGGCGACGGCACCGGCTCGGGCACGTCGTGCAGGGGTGCTGTGAACTGCCATGGGGTGGAACTCCGCTCGACCTCGACCGACAGGGACGAACGGCAACGTAGCCAGCCGACGTTTCGCCCCGAGCGTGACGGCGTTACCGGTCGGTTAAGCGATCACTTCACCCTGTGGCGTGGATGTCCGCGTCCTCCTGGGCCAGCCGCCACACCCGCTCGCGGGTGAAGGGCTGGCGGTACGGCCGTCGGCCGATCGCCCGCGCGATCGCGTTGCCGACGGCAGGAGCCACCGGGTTGTACGGCGACTCGCTCATGGACTTCGCCCCGAACGGTCCGATCGCGTCGAAGGTGTCCGCGAAGTAGACCTCGGTGTCCGGGACGTCCGCCGACTGCGGGACGCGGTAGGTCCGGAACGCCGGGTTGGCCACGGCGCCCGACTCGTCGAGCAGCACCTCCTCGTACAGGGCGCTGCCGAGACCCTGCGCGGCGCCACCCTCGACCTGGCCGCGGCACTGGGCGGGGTTCATGACGAACCCGGCGTCAGCGGCCTGCACCGACTGCAGCACCCGCACCGATCCGGTGTCCGGGTCGACGGCGACCCGCACCGCGTGCACGTTGAACGCCAGGCTGCGTTCCTTGCCGTCGTCGCTGCCGTGGGTCGTCAGCTCCTGGTGGCCCGGGCCGCCCGCCGCAGCGACGATCTCGGCGAAGCCGACCAGCCGCTCGCCGACCCGGACGCCCTCGGCGGTGAGCTCCGCCCGCGCTTCCGCCCCCGCTGCTGGTGCACCGTCGTCGGTCACCTGCCGGGCGACGTCGACCATCAGACCGCGAAGCGCCGTGCAGGCGCGCGAGAGCGCCTTGCCCGCCACCACCGTGCCCGCCGACGCGAACGCGCCCGTGTCGTGCTCCACCAGGTCGGTGTCCGAGGCGCGCAGCTCGATCCGGTCCGGCGTCGCGGCCAGGGTCGACGCCGCGATCTGCCGGTGCACCGTGCTGGTGCCGTTGCCGAACTCGGCCGTGCCCACCGAGAGCGCGAACGTGCCGTCCGGTCGCAGCGACGCCGAGGCGTGCGCGTGGTGGCCACCCGGGGCCGCGCCCGCGATGAACGCGATCGCCATGCCCTCGCCGACGTGCCAGCCGGCCGGCGCCTCCACCCCGTTGCCGCGCCGCAGCGCGTCCTGGGCCAGGTCCAGGCACTGGTCGAGCCCGTAGCTGCCCCACCGCAGGTCTGGTTCGGGCTCGTCGTCGACCGTGAGCAGCGGGTCACCGTCGCGGACCGCGTTGCGGCGGCGGAGCTCGAACGGATCGATCTCCAGACGCTGGGCGAGCAGGTCCATCGCCGACTCGACACCGAGGATCACCTGTCCGAGCCCGTACCCGCGGAACGCTCCCGAGGGCACCGCGTTCGTGTAGACGGACTCGGCGTCGACGCGCTTCACGGCGCAGCGGTAGACGTTGATCGACTCGGCCACCGAGTGGAACAGCACGCCGATGCCGTGGTTGCCGTACGCACCGGTGTTGCTGAGCACGTCGACCTGCATCGCGGTCAGCACCCCGTCCGCCGTCGCCCCGAGCGTCACCTCCACCCGGAACGGATGGCGCAGCGCCGCGCGCCGGAACTCGTCGGTGCGCGAGAACTCGTACGACACCGGCCGGCCCGTGGTGAGCACCGCGAGCGCCACGAGGTCCTCGACGAACATCTCCTGCTTGCCGCCGAACCCGCCGCCGACCCGGGCGGCGTACACCCGCACGCGCTCCGTCGGCAGGTCGAAGACGTGGGCGATCTCGGCACGGGTGAGGAACGGCACCTGGGTGCTGGAACGGATCACCAACCGTCCGTCGTCGTCGAGCCGCCCGAGCGCACCGTGCGTCTCGAGCTGGGCGTGCGCCACGCGGCCCGTGTGCCAGGTGCCGCCGACGGTGACGGCGCTCGCGGCGAGGGCCGCCCCGACGTCGCCGCCGATGCCGGCGTGCAGGCTCCCGAGCACGTTCGGCCGGTCGGGGTCGGCCAGGGCCTCGGCGGGTCGGTCGGGGTGGATCACCGGGGCGTCGGGTCGCCGGGCCTCCTCCGGGTCGAGCACGGACGGCAGCGGGGAGTAGGTCACGTCGATGAGGCCGAGCGCGGCGTCGGCGATCTCGGCCGTCTCGGCGACCACGGCGGCGATCCGTTGGCCGACGAACCGAACCGTGTCGTCGAGCACCCGGGTGTCGTCGGGGTCGTCGGTGCGGTGTTCGTGGCGCGCCGTGGAGAACCGCTTCTGCGGAGCGTCGGCATGGGTGAGGACGGCCACGACGCCGGGCAGCGCGCGGGCGGCGGCGGTGTCGATCGCGCTGATCCGCGCGTGGGCATGGCGCGACCCGAGGACGCGCAGCACCAGGGTGCCGGTGGCCTCCGGTGTGTCGAACGTGAACGGTTCGCGCCCCTGGACCACGCGCCGGGCGGGCTCGGGGGAGACGGAGCGTCCGACGCCGGCCGCGGGACCGCCGTCGTCGGCCCCGCCCTCCTGCGCGGCCCGGCCGTCCGCGCCCGGCGGGGTCGCGCCGCCGTCGCCCAGCGCGTGACGGATCGCCGCGCGGATCGGGCGGTAGCCGGTGCAGCGGCACAGGCTGCCCTTGAGCCGCCGGTCGAGGTCGGGCAGGTCGTCGGCGGTGAGGCAGGAGGCGGTGACGCTCATGCCGGGCGTGCAGAACCCGCACTGGAAGCCGAACTCCTCGATCAGCGCTTCCTGCACGGGGTGCAGCTCGCCACCCGGGGCGAGGCCCGCGGCGGTGGTGACGCGGGCGCCATCGGCCCGCGGGGCGGGTACGACGCACGAGTGCACCGGGGAGCCGTCCAGCAGCACGGCGCAGGCCCCGCAGTCGCCCGCGTCGCAGCCCTTCTTGACCTCGGTGTGCCCGTGCTCGCGCAGCAGGGTGCGCAGGCACTGCCCGGGACGGGGCGCGGTGTCGTGCACGGTGCCGTTGACGTCGATCTTCATGCGTGGTCCTCGGGGTCCTCGGTGTCGTGGTCGGCGGAGGGGCCGGCGAGCTCTCGCCGCAGACGTGCGGCGAGCACGACGCTCACCCCGCGGCGCCAGTCCGCCGCGCCGAGGGAGTCGGAGTAGTAACCCGCGAGGCCGCCGACGGCGGCGGCGAGCGTGTCGGCGTCGGGCAGCGCGGCGAAGCGCAGCACGGCGGGGCGTTCGACGGCGGCCGTCACGGTGAAGACGGCGGCGCCGTCCGTGTCGAGGCGGCCGGTCACGACGGCGCCGGAGCGTCCGAGCTCGGCCAGGGCGATCTTGCGCAGCCCGGCGCGGGACCGCAGGGCGTGGGCGGGCAGCTCGATCGCGCGCAGCACCTCGCCGGGTCCCAGCGCGGTCCGCCCGGCGCCGGTGACGAGCTCGGCGACCGGCAGGCGGTGGCTCCGGCCGTCGGGCGCCCAGACCTCCGCGACGCCGTCGAGTGCGACGGCCAGCGACACCATCGCGGCCACGGGGAACGCTCGGCAGACGTTCCCGCCGACGGTCGCGGTGTTCCAGATCTTGAAGGAGGCCAGCAGGGCGTCGGCGGCGACGGGGATCATCGACACCGCCGACCAGTCGGCCGGGACAGCGACGGGCCCGCGTCCCTCGGCCCAGGCGCGCAGCGTCGCGATCGTGCAGGTCGCCGCGATGCGCAGGCCCTCGTCGCGGACCTCCAGGGCGGGCCACTCGAGCGTGGTGAGGTCGACGAACCCGGTGGTGCCGGGCTGCGGTTCACTCATCAGCCAGGTGCCGCCACCGAGGAACACCTCGCCCGGGGCGAGGGCGAGGTCGTCCCGGGTGCGGGCCGTGCGGAACCCGGTGACGGAGGTGATGTCCATCAGAGCCGCTCGGCGAGCTCGCGCGAGGCGAGGGCCACCTCGTGGGCGAGCTTCGGCTCCTCGGTCGTGACGAGCGTGGCGTCCTCGACCACGGTGCGTCCGCCCACGTACAGGCGCTTCAGCGGGGGCAGGGCACCCAGTCCCAGCGCGGCGACGGGGTCGAGGATGCCGGCGTGCTCGACCCCGTCGACCCGCCAGACGGCGACGTCGGCGAGCTTGCCGACCTCGAGCGAGCCGATCTCGTCCTGGCGACCCAGCACGCGGGCGCCGCCCATGGTCGCGACGTGCAGCCCGTCGCGCACGCTCATCGAGTCTGCTCCGGTGCGCAGCCGGTTCATGAGCACGGACTCGCGGATCTCGACGCCGAGCTGTCCCGACTCGTTCGACGCGGCACCGTCCACGCCGAGGCCCACCGCGACCCCGGCGTCGAGCAGGGACCGCACGGGCGCGATGCCCGCCGCGAGCCGGCCGTTCGACGACGGGCAGTGCGCCACGCCGGTACCGGTGGCTGCGTACCGCCCGATCGCCGCGGCGTCGAGGTGCACGCAGTGCGCCATCCACACGTCCGGGCCGAGCCAGCCCTGGTCCTCGAGGTACTGCGTCGGCGACGTACCGAAGTGCTCGAGGCAGTAGGCGTCCTCCTCGACGGTCTCCGAGGCGTGGGTGTGCAGGCGCACGCCGAGCGACCGGGCGAGCACCGCGGCCTCGCGCAGCAGGTCCGGCGTCACCGAGAACGGCGAGCACGGGGCGATCGCCACCCGGACCATCGCGTCCCGCGAGGCGTCGTGGTACCGCTCGACGGCCTCGGCGGACGCGGCGAGGGCCGCGTCCGTCGTCTCCACGGCGAAGTCCGGCGGCAGCCCGCCCTGGGACGCGCCGAGATCCATCGACCCCCGGGTGGCGTGCAGCCGGACGCCCACGCGGGACGCGGCCTCGACGATCGCGCCGACGATGTCGCCGGAACCCTGCGGGAACACGTAGTGGTGGTCTCCCACGGTGGTGCAGCCCGACCGCGCCAGCACGGCCATCGCCCCAGCCGCGCCGGTGCCGGTCAGCCCGGCGTCGATGCGTGACCACAGCGGGTACAGCGCGGTCAGCCAGTCGAAGAGGATCGAGTCCTGGGCGTACCCCCGGGTCAGCCACTGGTACAGGTGATGGTGGGTGTTGACCAGCCCCGGCGTGACCAGGCAACCGGAGGCGTCGACGACCTCGGCGCCCGCCCGCAGGTGCTCCGGCGCCCGGCCGGCACCGACGGCGACGATCTCGCCGCCGTCGAGCACGACGTGGCCGACGGCGTGCTCGGTGCGCGCGGCGTCGACGGTGGCGACGTAGCCGTTCTCGAGGACGGTGCGGGTCATGGGCGGGTACCTCCGGTGCAGGACGGCGCGGAGCCGTCGGGGAGCGCGCCGTCGCGAGGGACGGGGCCGGCGGGGGACGGGGTCACCCGGTCGCGGTGGATCGGCCCGGTCGCCTCGCGCAGCGGACGGCCGGAGCCGCCGTGCCGCGAGGCGACGATCTCCGCCAGGACCGACAGCGCGGTCTCCTCGGGTGAGGAGCCGGACAGGTCCAGGCCGAGCGGTGAGTGCAGGCGTGCGAGGTCGACGTCGTCGATACCGGCGTCCCGCAGCCGTGCGGCGCGGCGGGCGACCGTGGCGCGGGCACCCATCGCCCCCACGAACCCGACCGGTAGGGACAGGGCGCGCCGGATCGCGGCGACGTCGAGGCGTTCGTCGTGCGTCAGGACGCACACGGCCGTGCGGGCGTCGGTCTCCGACCCGGTGAGCCGGTCCAGGTACTCGTGGGGCAGGGCGGTCACGAGCTGGTCCGCGGCCGGGAAGCGCGCGGTGGTCAGCAGCGTCTCCCACGGGTCGCAGACGGTCACGGCGAACCCGGCCGCCGCCCCGACGTGGCACAGTGCGGCGGCGTGCTCACCGGCGCCGAGGATGATCAGGCGGGCGCGGGGTGCGTGCAGCAGGACGAGCAGGTCCTCGCCCCGGGACGCGCCGGGCAGCAGCCTGCTGGCGCGGTCCGAGAGCGCGGCTGCCGCCGTCGCGTCGATGGCCGTCGCGACGTCGAGCGTGCGGCCGGTCTCGGGTCCGGAGACGACGACGGCGACGGCGGCGTGCCGGTCGGCCGCGGCGTCCTCCAGCGCCCGCATCGTGCGGGTGTCGCTGAGGTCGAGCCGCTGGGCGACGACGTCGACCTGCCCGCCGCAGGCGAGGCCCGCGGCGTGGGCGGTGGCGTCGTCGAACCCGAACCGCGCGGTCTGCGCCCGGCCCGTGGCGAGGACCGCGTGGGCGAGCACGACGGCCTCGCCCTCGACGCAGCCGCCCGAGATCGACCCGAGCACGGCGCCGTCACCGGTGACCGCCATCGCCGCGCCGACCCCGCGCGGGGCGCTGCTGGCGACGCGTGCCACCGTCACCGTGGCGACCGCCGTCCCGGATCGCACGAGGGGGAGCAGGTCCCGCGCCATGTCAAGCATGGACTGAAGTGTGCCGAGAGCATGTTTCCGGCGGGCTACGCTGCGATGACGCGGCAACGAAGGGAGAGCCCGTGCGGGTGAAAGGGCTCGTCCTCGCCGCGGGAGCAGGGTCCCGGTTCGGCGGACCCAAGGGCCTGGCGCGCACGACGACGGGTGAACCCTGGGTGCTCCGCGCCGTGCGGATGCTGCAGGACGCCGGGTGCGACGACGTGCTGGTGGCCGTCGGCGCGCGCGGGGACGAGGTCGCCGCCCTGGTGCCGCCGCCGGCCCGCGCGCTCGGCGTGGAGGACTGGGCCGACGGGCTCGCCGCCACCCTGCGCGCCGGCCTCGACGCCGCCGCCACGAGCGACACCGACGCCCTGGTGCTCACGCCCGTCGACACTCCCGACGCGTCGCCGGAAGCCGTGCGGCGCGTGCTCGACCGCTCCGCGCGCGTGGCGACCACGCCGGCGGACGTCCTGGCCCGCGCCGTGTACGGCGGGCGCCCCGGACACCCCGTGCTGCTGGGTCGCGCGCACTGGGCGGGGGTACGCGCCGTGCTGGCCGGCGACACCGGAGCGGGCCGATACCTGGCCGGCCACGGCGCGCTGGCTGTCGAGTGCGGAGACCTGTGGTCGGGTCGGGACGTCGACCGCGCCTAACCTGGTGCGGTGCATCTCGTCGCCACCGATCTCGCGTTCGCGTACCCCGGCCGTCCCGTCCTCGCCGGGGTGGACCTCAGGGTCTCGGCGGGCGTCCGGCTCGGCGTGGTCGGGGAGAACGGGTCCGGCAAGTCCACGCTGCTGCACCTGCTCGCCGGCGACCTCGTACCGTCGTCGGGCGAGGTGCGACGCACCGGGTCCGTCGGGATGGTGGAGCAGGAGCTCACCGCGCCGCCGGGCGTGACGGTGGGCGACCTGGTCGACGCCACGCTGGCCGACCTACGGCGGCTCGCCGCCGACCTGGAGGCCGCCGCTGCGGCGTTCGACCACGAGTCGGGCGACCTGGCCGCACTCGGCGCGCTGCTCTCGCGCGCCGAGCACCTCGCCGCCTGGGACGCCGATCGCCGCGTCGACGAGGCGCTCACCCGGCTCGGCGCCGTCCGCGACCGGGACCGGGCGCTCGAGACGCTGTCCGTCGGGCAGCGCTACCGCGTCCGGCTGGCCTGCCGGCTCGCGGAGCGGGCCGACCTGCTGCTCCTCGACGAGCCGACCAACCACCTCGACGACTCCGGCCTGGACTACCTCACCGAGACGGTGGTCGGGTGGCACGGCGGCGTCGTCCTCGTCACGCACGACCGCGAGCTCATCGACGACGTCGTCACCGCGGTGTTCGACCTCGACCCGTCGATGGACGGGGTGCCGGTGCTGTACGGGCAGCCCGGCTACCTCTCCTACCGGTTCGCGAAGAACCAGGCCCTGCAGCGGTGGAAGCAGCGCTACCGGACCGAGCAGCAGCGCGCCGACGAGCTCGCGTTCCGGCTCGACCGGTCCTACGAGGGCCTCTCGGACGAGTGGCGTCCGCCCAAGGGGTCCCAGAAGCACCGCCGCGGGACGCGCGCACGCATCCACGTCAAGGCCGCCGACCGGCTCGTCGAGAAGCTGAAGGCCGAAGCGGTCGACGTACCGCCCCCGCCGCTGGAGCTCGCCTTCCCGGACCTGCCCGCCCTGTCGCCGGGCTGGGACCCGGCCGAGCCGCTCGTCGACCTGCGCTCGCCGCGGGTGGAGTCGCCCGACGGCGGGGTGCGGCTCGACCTGCCCGGCACGCGGCTCGCGGTGCCGCCGTCGGGCCGGCTGCTCGTCGTCGGCCCCAACGGCACGGGCAAGTCGACCCTGCTCGGTGCGTTCGCCGGCACCCTGCCTCTGGCGCGGGGGACGAGGACCTCCAGCGAGGGGGTGCGGATCGGCGTCGTCGGGCAGGAGGGCAGGGTGCCCGACGGCGGCGCCGACGCCCGGCGCTCGTCGGAGTCCGGGTTCGACGCCTACGCGGCCGAGGCGCTCGCGCTGCTGGACCGGGGCGAGCTGGACCCGGAGCACCTGGTCCCCGTGGCGGCGCTGGGCCTGCTCACCGAGGAGGAGCTGGACCGCCCCCTGCGGGAGCTGAGCGTGGGCCAGCGCCGCCGGTTCGACATCGCGCTCGCGCTGCTGCACGCGCCCCACCTGCTGGTGCTCGACGAGCCGACCAACCACCTGTCGGTGGACCTGGTCGACGCGCTGACGATCGCGTTCGAGCGGACGTCGGCGGCCGTCGTGGTCGCCACGCACGACCGCCGGATGCGCGCCGACCTGGCCGCCTGGCCCGTCCTCGACCTGGGGTGAGCACTACCTCGACGTGCCCTGCGCTACCTCGACGGGCCGTGCGCTACCTCGACGTGGTCAGTCGAGACGCCCGACGTGGGCCATCGCCTGACGGACCAGCGCGCCCTGGCCGTTGACCATCTCGGCCTGCACGGTGTCGCTGCACGCCTCCTCGGGGGTGAGCCAGGCCAGGTCGAGGGCGTTCTGCTGGGGCCGGCAGTCGCCGTTGACGGGCACCACGTAGGCCAGCGAGATCGCGTGCTGGCGCGGGTCGTGGAAGGGCGTGATGCCCGGCGTCGGGAAGTACTCGGCGACGGTGAACGGCTGGGGCGAGGTCGGCACCTGCGGCAGGGCGACGGGGCCCAGGTCCTTCTCGATGTGGCGCAGCAGGGCGTCGCGGACGCGCTCGTGGTACAGGACGCGGCCGGTGACGAGCGCACGCGTCATGCTGCCGAGCGGGCTGGCGCGCAGCAGCAGCCCGACCGAGACCACGTCGCCCGACTCGTCGACCCGCACGGGCACGGCGTCGACGTACACCAGCGGCAGCTGCGCCCTGACGGCGGCGATCTCCTCGGGCGTCAGCCACCCGGCCGGCCCGGTCGGGTGGTCGTTCTCGTCGTCCGGAGGGAACTCGGCGGTGTCGGTCACCCTTCGTTTCTACCAGCCTGACGGCGGTCGCGGCGTGCGCTGGCGGGCCAGTGGTGGTGACGTGGACCACGCCGGCCCGCCCCGGCGCGCGGCAGCCGGGTGACGGCGGAATACCTGGGCGGGTGCGTGCGCTGTGCCAGAGAGGAAACCCCCACGAGAGGACTACGCATGGCTACCGTCGAGCTGACCGACACCACGTTCGAGCAGGCGATCAAGGACAACGACATCGTGCTGGTCGACTTCTGGGCCTCCTGGTGCGGGCCCTGCCGCCAGTTCGCGCCTGTGTTCGAGGCGTCGAGCGAGGCGAACACCGACGTCGTGCACGCCAAGATCGACACCGAGGCGGAGCAGCAGATCGCCTCGGCCGCCGGCGTGACGGCGATCCCGACGCTCATGGCGTTCCGCGAGGGCGTGCTGGTGTTCAACCAGGCCGGCGCCCTGCCCGCTCCCCAGCTCAAGCAGGTCGTCGAGGCCGTCAAGGGTCTCGACATGGACGAGGTGCGCGCGCAGATCGCCGCCGCGTCCGACGGCCAGCAGCAGAACTGACGCCCGCAGGCGCACGACGGCCGCCGCCGGACACCAGGTCCGACGGC
>NZ_JALKAT010000013.1:0-76852 GCF_023015685.1 Isoptericola sp. S6320L | reverse complement strand
GCGGAGTCAAAGCGGTCCGGATCGACACGTTCGGCGGCGGGAGGCGGCGGGAGTGGGGGTGGATCAGGCGGTCTTGATCTCTCCGCGCTGGACCCGCAGGACTCCGACCAGCAGCGGCAGGCCGACCCAGATCGCGGTGGTGACCGCGAGCTGCGCCCACTGCTCGCCACCCATCGACCCACCCGTGATCAGCGGCATGGAGGCGGTCTGCAGGTCGAGCCACGGCCACACGTCCTGCCACGACTGCACCAGCGCCGTCAGGCCTCCCACGATGGTCGGCACCACGAGGTAGACGACGATCGCGCCCGGCGTGCTCTGCAGCGCCAGACCGAACGCCACGCCCTGCATCATCCAGATCGCGAGCATCAGCACCATGCCGGCCGTCATCGCGCCGAGGCCCCAATCGGCGTCGGCGTCGCGGAAGGTGATGACCGCCAGGTGCGCGATCGCGGCGATCGCGACGGCGACCAGGAAGAAGGCCAGCCCGGAGCCGACCGCGGTGACCAGCTTCGCCCACACGACGCGCAACCGGCGCGGCTCCAGCGTGAAGGTCGTCAGCCCGGTGCGCTGGGACCACTCGGCGGTGGTGGCGAGGATGGCGACGATCGGCAGGAGCATCGCGAGCGGCGTCGACGTGTTGGTGACGAACGCCTCGAACGACACGTTGCCGTCGCCCACCAGGCCGGTCACGGCCAGGACTCCGGCGGTGATCACGGCGATGGTGACGAACAGCCAGCGCACCGCCCGGGTGTCGAGCTGCTTGCGCCACTCGTACGCCGCGAGCCGGGTGAACGGCACGGGCTTGAGGTCGTGCTTCCGGGTGCGGGTGGCAGGCGCGGCCTGCTGGACGGCGGTCATGCGGACACCGCCTCTCGGGCGTCGTCGGCGGTGAGCTCGAGGAACAGCTCCTCCAGCCCGCGGGAGGACGTGTCGCGCAGCTCGACGACCAGGACACCGGCGGCGACGGCGGTCCGGGCGACCTGCTCGGCACCGGCGGTGGTGGTGAACCCGCCGCCGGGCTGCGGCTCGACGTCGATCCCGGCCTCGCGGCACGCGGCGGCCAGCGCGGCGTCGTCGGTGGAGCGCACGAACGTCCCGGCGGCGCGCAGCAGGTCGTCCTTGGTGCCCTCGGCGACGACGCGGCCGCGTCCGATGACGACGAGCCGGTCGGCGACGTGCTCGATCTCGGAGAGCAGGTGCGAGGACAGCAGCACTGTGCCGCCGTCCGCCGCGAAGTCGCGCAGCAGGTCACGCATCCACCGGATACCGGCGGGGTCGAGGCCGTTGGCCGGCTCGTCGAGGATGAGGACGTCGGGCTCGCCCAGCAGCGCCCCGGCGATGCCGAGCCGCTGGCGCATGCCGAGGGAGTAGGTGCGCACGCGGCGGCCGGCCTCGGCCGGGGTGAGGCCGACGACGTCGAGCACCTCGTCGACGCGGTGCCGTCCCACGCCGGTGAGCAGCGCGGACAGGGCGAGCGTCTCGCGGCCGGTGCGTCCGGCGTGCTGTGCCGCGGCGTCGAGCAGGACGCCGACCCGGCGGCCGGGGTTGGCGAGCGCGCCGTACGGCTTGCCCAGGATGCGCGCGGTCCCGCTGGTGGGCGGCGTCAGGCCGGTCATCATGCGCATGGCGGTGGACTTCCCGGCGCCGTTCGGCCCGAGGAAGCCGGTGACGAGGCCTGGCTCGGCGGTGAACGACACGTCGTTCACGGCCGAGACCGGCCCGTATCTCTTGGTCAGGTGCTCCACGGTGATCATGCCTCCAGGCTGCCGCGCGAGCAGGGGCCCGCGCATCGCCCGCAGGGTGGGTCCGTGTCCGCCGTCGGGCTCGTCCGTGTCATCCCTTCGGCGGATGCCGGCCGGGCCAGGCAGCGTCCGACGGCGGATGCCCGGCCGGGGCGATCGCCCTACGCTCGCTGGGTGCCCACCCCGACGGACGACCCGTACCGGCCCGACCCGGCCGTGCTCGACACCGACCCCGTAGCGCGGGACAGGGCACGCACCCGGGGGGTCTGGCGTCGGGTGTGGGGCGAGACGTGGCGGCTGGCGGTGGCGCTGGTGTTCAGCACGATCGTCTTCGGTGGCATGGCGGTGGAGGCCGAGTCGGCGCAGCAGCCGATCTCCGAGCAGCAGGTCGCCCTCGACGTTCTGGTGGGGCTGGTCTGCTTCGGCCTGGTGCTCCTGCGTCGGCGGTGGCCGACGACGATCGCCCTGCTCGTCTGTGCGGGTGCTGCCGTGTCGGTGCTCGCCGTCGGGCCGGTGGCCCTGGCGGTGGTGTCGTTGGCGACGCACCGGCAGTGGTGGCGCATCGTCGCGGTCGGGGTGGTGTACGTCCTCAGCGGCTGGACGTACGAACGGCTCTACCCGCCGGTGGACAGCGTGGGGTGGCCCGTCGCCCTGGGCGGGGGAGTCGTCCTCTACTCGCTGATGGTGTGGATCGGGGCGTACATCGGCCTGCGGCGCGAGTACCTCGCCGGCCTGCACGAGCGGATCGCGACGGCGGAGCGTGAGCAGGCGAGCCGGGTTGCGCAGGCACGGGCGAACGAGCGCGCACGGATCGCGCGGGAGATGCACGACGTGCTGGCGCACCGCATGTCGCTGGTGGCGATGCACGCGGGCGCGTTGGCGTACCGGACGGACCTGCCGCGCGAGCAGGTCGCCGAGACGGCCGCGCTGGTGCGGGACAGCGCCCACGCGGCGCTCGGCGAGCTCCGCGAGGTGCTCGGCGTCCTGCGCGGGCTGGACGGTCCGCCGCCGGGCGCGGTCGGCGGGCCCCACGCAGCCGATCCGGAGCGTCCCCAGCCCACGCTCGTCGACTTGCCGGCGCTGGCCCGCTCCACCACGGACGCCGGGACCCCGGTCCGGCTGGAGGACCGCCGGGACAGTCCGGAGAAGCTGCCGACGGCGGCGTCCCGCACCGCGTACCGGATCGTCCAGGAGGCCCTGACGAACGTGCGCAAGCACGCGCCGGAGCTCTCCGCCTCGGTGGTGCTGCACGGTGCGCCGGGGCAGGGGCTGTGGATCACGGTGACGAACCCGACCGCGCTGACGGACGCCGGCGGGGACGACGCACCGTCGGTGCCGCCGTCGGGCCTGGGGCTGCTCGGACTCACGGAGCGGGCCGAGCTGGCCGGGGGCACCTTGACGGCCCGGGCGACGGACGGCCGCTTCACGTTGCGTGCCTGGCTACCGTGGGCGCCATGACCGACTCGATCTCCGTCGTCGTGGTCGACGACGACGCGCTGGTACGCGCCGGGCTGGGCCTGATCCTCGGCGGCGCCCCGGAGGTGCGGGTCGTCGGCGACGCCGGCGACGGGGACGATGGCGTGGAGTTGGTACGCCGCATGCGCCCCGACGTCGTCCTCATGGACATCCGGATGCCGCGCATGGACGGGATCGAGGCGACCCGGCGCATCGTCGCACCCGGAGGTGCCGCGGGTGGTGCCGGGGGTGGTGTCACCGGTGGTGGTGCGAGTGATGGTGCGCCGCGGGTCATCGTGCTGACCACGTTCGACACGGACGACATGGTGCTGCGCGCCCTGCGTGCCGGGGCCGCGGGTTTCCTGCTGAAGGACACCCCGCCCGACCGGCTGGTCGCCGCGGTCCGGGCGGCGGCGGACGGGGAGCCGACGCTGTCACCGTCGGTCATGAGCCAGCTGATGGCCCAGTTCTCGGCGGACCCGGCGGACGGCGCCCGCGACGCGCGGCTGCTCGCACGGCGCCGTCTCGCGACACTGACCGACCGGGAGCGGGAGGTCGCCGCGGTGCTGGCCGAGGGCCTGTCCAACGCGGAGATCGCGGCCCGGCTCTACCTGAGCGTGCCGACGGTCAAGACGCACGTGTCGCGGATCCTCGACAAGCTGGGGGCGGCCAACCGGGTGCAGGCGGCGATCGCGGTCCACGACGCCGCGTCGGGCGGCAGGTAGAGCGCTCGCGCGCCGTCCGCGAGCTGCCCGGCCGGATGCACGGCCCGCCGGTCGAGGCTGCTTTTTTCGCACGTGTCCGGTGAGCGGGATCCGAGCCACCGCAGCGCACGCCATTCACGCTCCGCGTGAGATTCACGCACAGCGTGAGTGGCGTGCGCGACTCGCGTCAGGATCCCGCTCGCCGGTCACCCCTGTTTCGCAGTGCCGCGCCCCGCGGCACGTGCGGGATCTACCAGGGGATTCGCCCGTTCCGGTCGGGCGCCTCGCTGACCAGCTCGATCACGCGACAGCCGAAGAGCTGCGCCAGGCGACCGATCTCGTCGAGGGACCACGGGACGCGCTCCCGGAACCGGGCCGAGACCGCCGTGCGCGACAGCCCGAGCTCGATGGCGAGCTGCTGCTGGGACAGCCCGCGCCGTGCGCTCTCGAGGCGGACGGCGCCGGCCGCCACCCTGCTGAGCCCGTCGCGCGCCATCCGGGGAGCGGGTCGTGGGCGCGCGCGCCCGGTCGCTCCACGGCCACCCTCGGGGCCGCCTTCGCCGTCGTCCACGTCGAGGACCAGCTCGAGGTCGGGGACATCGAAGAATCTCCGCATGGCAGCAGTGTCGTGCCGTCCCGTCCCCGCACGGCGGTCGTCCACAGGGTCGGTCGCCGCGCGGCGCGCGGCGCTCAGAGACGCTCGCGCAGCCAGGCGATGTCGGTGCCGACGTCTCCCTTGGTCTCGCAGATCACCGGCGCGCCGGCCTCGCGGACCACGCCCACCAGCAGCTCCGGGGGGATGGTGCCCGCACCGAAGTTCGTGTGCCGGTCGGCACCGGAGCCGGCGTCGTCGCGGGAGTCGTTGGCGTGCACCAGGTCGATGCGCCCGGTGATCGCCCGGACGTCCGCGACCGCGGAGGCCAGGTCGATCCCACCCGCCCAGGCGTGGCACGTGTCGAGCGTGAAGCCGACGTCCGAGCCGCCGTCGGCCTGCTGCACGGCGGCCCAGAGCTGCTCGATCCGTTCCAGGCGCCGCGCCATCGAGTGGTCGCCGCCCGCGGTGTTCTCGATGAGGACGGGGACGTCGGTCTCCAGGGAGTCGATCGCCTTGCGCCAGTTGTCGAAGCCCTTTGCCGGATCGTCGTTCGCGGTCACGTGCCCGCCGTGCACCACCACGCCCCGGGCGCCGATCTCGCCGGCGCGCGCCATGACCTGCTGCAGGAGCTTGCGGCTGGGGATGCGGATGCGGTTGTTGGTGGACGCCACGTTGATGACGTACGGGGCGTGCACGTAGACGTCCAGGCCGGCCGCCGCCGTCGCCGTGCGGAACGCCTCGGCCTCGCCGTCGGCGAGCGGCGGCACCTTCCACGCCTGCGGGTCCGAGACGAAGACCTGGACGACGTCCGCGCCGATGGCCGCCGCGTCCGCGACGGTGTCGGCGAGGCTCACGTGGGCACCGATCCTGAGGCTCATGGGTTCAGCGTAGGGCGAGACCCCGACGGTGGTGGCCCGGCTGCTACGGTGCCCGCAGTCGACGAGGAGGACGAATGTTCTCGATGGGCTTGAGCGGGCTGGTCATGGTGATCCTGCAGGTGCTCCTCCCGTTGGCGACGGCGGTCGCCGTCGTGGTGATCGCCGTGACCATGGTCCGCGGCGGCTCGCCGGCGCGGGCGGCCGGAGCGCCGACGGACCGGCCCGGCCTCCTCGAGCAGCGGCTGCACCACCTCGACCGCCTCCACGACGCCGGCCGGATCACGGACGACGAACGCGCCGAGGCCCGGGCCCGGCTGCTGGGTACCCTGTGACGCCACCCGGGTGACCGAGGACCCGGATCGCGACGGCAGGCACCCGTCGTACGCTGGAACGCATGCCCAGCACACCACCGCTCGCCTACGTCATCGCCGGCTCGGAGGCCACCGGCGGTGCCGGGATCCAGGCGGACCTGAAGACGTTCCAGCAGCTCGGCACCTACGGCGTCGGCACGCTGACCTGCATCGTGTCGTTCGACCCGGAGAACGACTGGGGGCACCGGTTCGTGCCGGTCGAGCCGCAGGTGATCGCCGACCAGTTCGAGGCCGCCACGGCCACGCACGACCTCGACGTCGTGAAGATCGGCATGCTCGGCACACCCGCCACGATCGACGTCGTCGCGCGGTCCCTCGCCTCCCGGCCGTGGCGGCACGTCGTGCTGGACCCGGTGCTCATCTGCAAGGGCCAGGAGCCGGGCGCCGCCCTGGACACCGACACCGCGCTGCGCGCGCAGGTGCTGCCGCTCGCCACGGTGGTCACCCCGAACCTCTTCGAGGCGAAGACGCTCGCCGGCATGGACTCCGTGGAGACGGTCGACGACCTGGTCGAGGCGGCGCGCCGCATCCACGGCCGGCTCGGCACCACGGAGGGCGCCGGGGACGGGACGCGGTACGTCGCGGCGAAGGGCGGCGTCGAGCTGCCCGGGCCGGACGCCGTCGACGTCCTGTACGACGGCGAGCACGTCACCGTCCTGCGCACGCCCAAGGTCGGCGAGGAGCGGGTCTCCGGTGCCGGCTGCACCTTCGCGGCGGCCATCACGGCCGAGCTCGCGAAGGGCACCGACGTCCCGACGGCGGTCCGGACCGCCAAGGACGTCGTGACCCAGGGGATCCGTGCGCGCGTGGCCGCGCACACGCCGTTCGACACCGTGTGGCAGGGAGCGTACGCACCGCAGGGTGCCTGAACCCCGGCTGCTCGCGTCGCCTGCGGCACCTGCCGGTCCGTACGGCGGACGCAAACTATGTATCAAGCGGGGTTCGGCTTAGTCTCTAGGGCGTGAGCGACAACTACGGACAGCAGAGCCCGAGCACCGGCGCGATCGAGCGCGTCGTGGCCCGGCACGAGATGCCCGACCCGTTGCGCGACGACATCCGCCTGCTCGGCGGACTGCTCGGCACCGTGCTGCGCGAGGCCGGCGGACAAGGCCTGCTCGACGACGTCGAGCGCCTGCGCGAGCTGACCATCCGCGCCTACGGCGTGGACGACGGCGGAGCGAGCCTCGAGGAGGCAGCGGAGGTCGTCGCGGGGTTCAGCCTCGAGCGGGCCGAGCAGGTGGCCCGGGCCTTCACGTGCTACTTCCACCTGGCGAACCTCGCCGAGGAGTACCACCGCGTGCGGGTGCTGCACCACCGCGAGTCGGAGTCGGGTGCCGCCATCGAGGAGTCGCTCCCCGCGGCCTTCACACAGCTCACCGAGGAGGTGGGTCGAGAGGAGGCCGTCCGACGCCTGGGCGAGCTGGAGTTCCGCCCCGTCCTGACGGCCCACCCGACCGAGGCCCGCCGTCGTGCGGTCTCCGGCGCGGTGCGGCGCATCTCGACGCTGCTCGCCGAGCGCGACACGATGCGTCCCGGTGGGACGTCGCGCACCGAGAACGAGCGGCGCATGCTCGCCGAGATCGACACCATGTGGCGCACCTCGCCGATCCGGGCGTCGAAGCCCACGGTGCTGGACGAGGTCAAGACCGCCATGGGCGTCTTCGACGCCACCATGTTCAGCACGTTCCCCGAGGTGTACCGCCGGCTGGACGACTGGCTGCTGAACGGCGAGGCCGGGGCGCGCGCGCCGATCGCGAAGCCGTTCGTCTACCTGGGTTCCTGGATCGGCGGCGACCGTGACGGCAACCCCAACGTGACCGCCGAGGTCACCCGTCAGGCGGCCACGCTCGCCGCGGAGCACGCGCTGACCGCCCTCGAGGAGGCCGCCCGCACCACGGGGCGCAAGCTGACGCTCGAGGAGGCGACCACGCCGGCGTCGGCCGAGCTGAAGGCCCTGTGGCAGCGGATCCGCCAGCTCTCGGACGACCTGACCACCGCCGCCGCCGCGGACTCCCCGAACGAGCCGCACCGCGCGGCGGTCCTCGCGATCGCCGGCCGGATCGCCGCGACCCGCACGCGGGACGCCGACCTCGCCTACCAGCGTCCGGAGGAGCTGGAGGCGGACCTGCGCACCGTGCAGGCGTCGCTGGTCGAGGCCGGGGCGCAGCGTGCCGCGTTCGGCGACCTGCAGAAGCTGGTGTGGCAGGTGCAGACCTTCGGGTTCCACCTGGCCGAGATCGAGGTGCGTCAGCACTCGCAGGTGCACGCCGCCGCGCTCGAGGAGATCGCCGAGAAGGGCGTCCACGGCGAGCTGAGCGACCGCACCCGCGAGGTCCTCGACACCTTCCGCGCCCTCGGTGCGGTGCAGAAGCGGTTCGGTGAGCGGGCCGCCCGTCGCTACATCGTGTCGTTCACCCAGGCGCCGGAGCACATGGCGGCCGTCTACCAGCTCGCCGAGCTGGCGTTCGACGGCGCGGACGACGCACCGATCATCGACGCGATCCCGCTGTTCGAGACGTTCGCGGACCTCGAGAACTCGGTCGACATCCTCGAGGCGATGCTCGAGATGCCGCAGGTGCAGCGGCGCCTGGCGCAGAACGGCCGGCGCGTCGAGGTCATGCTCGGCTACTCCGACTCGTCGAAGGACGTCGGACCGGTCGCGGCGACCCTCGCGCTGCACTCCGCGCAGTCGCGGATCGCGGAGTGGGCGCAGCGCCACGACCTCACGCTGACGCAGTTCCACGGCCGGGGCGGCGCCCTGGGCCGCGGCGGCGGCCCCGCGAACCGTGCGGTGCTCGCCCAGCCCCCGCACTCGGTGGACGGCCGGTTCAAGCTCACCGAGCAGGGCGAGGTCATCCTGGCCCGCTACGGCGACCCGACCATCGCGGCACGGCACATCGAGCAGGTCGCGGCGGCCACGCTGCTCGCCTCGGCGCCGTCGACGGAGAAGCGCAACGCCACCACGGCCGAGCGGTTCTCGGCGCTCGCCTCCTCCCTGGACGCGACGTCGCGGGCACGGTTCCACGAGCTGGTGAAGTCCGAGGGCTTCCCGCAGTGGTTCGCCGAGGTCACGCCGCTGGAGGAGGTCGGCCTGCTGCCGATCGGCTCCCGCCCGGCCAAGCGCGGCCTCTCGGTGAACTCCCTCGACGACCTGCGCGCCATCCCGTGGGTCTTCTCCTGGTCGCAGGCGCGCATCAACCTGGCCGGCTGGTACGGCCTGGGCACGGCGCTGCGGACGTTCGGCGACCTGGACGAGCTGCGGGCGGCCTACCGCGAGTGGCCGCTGTTCGGCACGCTGCTCGACAACATCGAGATGTCGCTCGCCAAGACGGACGAGCGCATCGCCGCCAAGTACCTGGCGCTCGGCGACCGCGACGACCTGGCGGCCATGGTCCTGGACGAGCTGCGCCTCACCCGCGAGTGGGTCCTGAAGATCACCGGCAACGACTGGCCGCTGGCCAGCCGCCGGGTGCTCGGTCGGGCCGTGCAGCTCCGCTCGCCGTACGTGGACGCGCTGTCCCTGCTCCAGGTGCGTGCGCTGCGGGCGCTGCGCACCCAGGGCGCCAGCGAGGGCCTGACGATCGAGGACGGCGAGTGGGTCGACGGCGGCTACAAGGACCGCTGGCGCCACCTGCTGCTGCTCACCGTGAACGGCGTGAGCGCCGGCCTGCAGAACACCGGGTGATGACGCCGGACGCCGCGGTCGCGCTCGAGCTGGCGGTGCAGGACGTCGCGGGCGTGGCGGTCGCGGCGTCCGTGGGCGCGCGCCGGGTCGAGCTCTGCACCGCCCTGGGTGCCACCGGCGGCGTGACGCCGGGCCCCGGTCTGCTGGCCGCGGCCGTCGAGCGTGCCGCTGCTCCGCCGTCGGGCACCCCCGTGGAGGTCCACGTGCTGGTGCGCCCGCGGCCGGGCGGGTTCGTCCTGGCCGCCGGTGAGCTGGACGTGCAGGTGCGCGAGGTCGAGGCGGCCGTGCACGCCGGAGCGAGCGGCGTCGTCGTCGGTGCGCTCACCGCCGCCGGTGAGGTCGACGGGGTGGCGCTGCGCGCGCTCGTCGCCGCGGCGGGCGAGGCCGAGGTGACGTTCCACCGGGCGTTCGACCAGCTCGCCGACCCGGTCGCCGGCCTCGACGCGCTCGCCGCGGCCGGCGTCGCCCGCGTCCTCACCTCGGGCGGGGCCGCCCGCTGCGCGGACGGCGTCGAGCAGCTGCGCGCCTGCGCGGCGCACGCCCGCGGCCGGCTCGGTGGCGTGGTGCAGGTCATGGCCGGCGGCGGTGTGCGCGTCGAGGACGTCGCCGCGCTGCGTGCCGCCGGCGTCGACGCGGTCCACCTGTCCGCCAAGCGCACCGTGGCCGACGACGGCGGGCCCGGCGGCGGCGGAGGCTCCGGCTACGAGGTGACCGACCCCGACGTGGCGGCCGCCGCGGCCGCTGCCGTCGCCGGGGCCGCGGCCGTCAGACGGTGATGAGGCGGAGCACGGCCCCGACCGGGTCGCGGACGTCGACCAGCCGGCCGAACGCCGAGTCGGCCGGCTCGCCGAGGACGGTGCCGCCGAGCTCCGCGGCCCTCGCGGCCGCCGCGTCCACGTCGGCCACACCCAGGTAGACGAGCCAGGACGACCGGTCGGTCCGTTCCTCGCCGGCCGCGTCGTAGACGCCGGCCGTGGCCGCCTCCTGGGTGTCGTTCGTGGCGTACCGCATGCTGCCGTCGGACGGCACGAGCGTGATCCGCCAGCCGACGGCGTCGCGGTAGAACGCCGTCGCGGCGTCGAAGTCCGTCGTCCACAGCTCGAACCAGCACGGTGCGCCGGGCTCCATGACGCGCGCGAACCCGTCGTGGCCGTGCGGCTCCCAGAACGCGACGGACCCGCCCACCGGGTCGTCGGCGACGAGGAACCGACCCTGCCCGGCCGCGTCGTCGGGACCGATGAGGAGCGTGCCGCCGTGCTCCGTGACCTGCCCGGACACGGCGTCGACGTCCGCGGTGGCCAGGTAGACCGACCACTCGCTCGGCCCGCCCGGCCGCATGCTCGGGCCGACGCCCGCCACCGGTTCTCCCCGGTGGAGGAACTGCCCGTAGCCGCCGAACTCCTCGCCGAAGCCGACGTGCTCCCAGCCGAAGAGCTTGGTGTAGAACGGGATGGCGGCGTCGACGTCGTCCGTCCCCAGGTCGATCCAGATCGGCGCGCCGTCCGGCAGGTCTCCGCGTGCGGGCATGTCGTCCTCCGTGGTGTCGGCTCGGCGCCGGCCGGCGGCCGGCGCTCGTCAGGACAGACGGTGCCCGACGGCGGAACTCATCGCCGCGCGAGCGCCGTCAGCACGCGGTCCACGCTGGAGCGGATGCCCCAGCGGTCGGCCAGGGCGTCGAGGGTCTCGGCGTCGTACGGCTCGCGCGGCAGGGCGTCGTCGAACGTCCCGACGGGGGCGTCCGCCGCGACCTGCACGACGGCGGGAGCCACCGCGAGGTAGTCGCCCGCCTCGGCGAGCTTGGCCCGCTGGGTCGGGGTCACGCCCTTGTCGCCGGCGGCGGCAGCCTCGAGCAGGCGGTCCAGGGAGCCGTACGCCGCGAGCAGCTTGGCCGCCGTCTTCTCCCCGATGCCGCGCACGCCCGGCAGGCCGTCCGACGGGTCCCCGCGCAGGACCGCCATCTCGGCGTAGGCGGCGCCGGTCGGCACCCCGTACTTCTCGGCGAGCAGCGCCTGGTCCACGACGTCGGGATCGCGCACCCCGCGCGCCGGGTAGAGGATCGCCACCCCGGCGTCGTCGTCCACGAGCTGGAAGAGGTCGCGGTCGCCGGTGACGACCGCGACCTGGGGCCCGGTGCCGCCGGTCCCGGCCGGGCTGCCGCCGTCGGCGGCGGACGCGGCGAGCTCGCGGGCTACCAGCGTGCCGATGACGTCGTCCGCCTCGAAGCCCGGCGCACCGACGCGGGCGATGCCGAGCGCGGCGAGGACGTCGACGATGACCGGCACCTGCGGGACCAGGTCCGCCGGCACCTCCTCGACGTCCGGGCCGTCGTCGCGCCGTTCGGCGACGCGGTGCTCCTTGTAGGATCCGATCGCGTCGACCCGGAAGGCGGGCCGCCAGTCGTCGTCCCAGCAGGCCACGAGGCGCTCGGGCCGGTGCTCGGTGACGAGGAACGCGATCATGTCGAGCAGGCCGCGCACCGCGTTGACGGGGCGGCCGTCGGGGGAGCGCAGGGAGCCGGGCAGGCCGAAGTAGGCCCGGAAGTAGAGGCTCGCGGTGTCCAGCAGCATCAGGCGCATGGGGCCAGCCTCTCAGGAGCCACCCACGGCGGCACCCACCAGGGCGATCCCGCCGACGACGGCGAGCACCGTCACGGCGAGGGTGCTCAGCGCGTGGAGCACGGCGGCGACGTGGCGCCCGCCGCGGAACATCGTCACGGTCTCGACGGTGGCGGTCGAGAAGGTGGTGAAGCCGCCGCAGAGACCTGTCGCCAGCAGCAGCCGCCACGGCTCCCCGCCCGGGCCGGCGAGGACGAGCCACCCCGTGACGGCGCCGATGAGCAGCGAGCCGAGCACGTTGACGATCCACGTCCCCCACGGGAACCCGGTCGGGCGGCGGGCCTTGATGCTGTCGGCGAGCCAGAAGCGGGCCGCCGCGCCGATCCCGCCGCCGAGGCCCACGAGCAGCATCCCCAGCAGCGGGGACACCGTGGCGGTCATCGGCCCCGCCCCGTGCGGGGGCCGCGGGGGCCGCGGGACGTACGCAGGCCGGCGAGCACCCCGAGCAGCGCAGCCACGAGGCCGAGCAGCAGCGTGGCGCCGCCGTACGCCAGGGCGGTGTGCCACTGACCGCCGGAGAGCAACGTCTCGACGTCGAGCGCGAGCGACGAGTAGGTGGTGAAGCCGCCGAGCACGCCGGTGCCCCCGAACAGGCGGAGCCGGCGCAGGCGGTCGGTCTCGCGACCGTGGACCGCGAGGGCCTCGAGCAGCCATCCGAGGGCGAACGCCCCGACGACGTTGACGGCGAACGTCGCCCACGGCCAGCCACCCGGCTCGGCCGGGAGGGCGAGCGACACCGCGTAGCGCAGGCAGGAGCCGACGGCCCCGCCGACCGCGACGAGCCCGAGCAGCCGCAGGTCGCGGTGCGGGGGTCGGGGCGAGGTCACGGGCACCATCATGGCGGACGCGCCGCGCTGCTACCTCGCCGCGAGCGGCACTACCTCGGCGAGTCCAGCACTACCTCGGCGTGTCCCGCCCTACCTCGGCGTGTCCCGCGCTACCTCGGCGAGTCCCGCCCTACCTCGCGGGCTCGGTGGGCAGGTGGTCGGGGAGCCCGAAGCGCGGGAACCACGTCGCCGTGTCGAGGAACGTCGTGATGCCGGTGATGTGACCGACGCCGTCGTCCTCCAGGACCACCAGCCCCCACGGCGCCCACCCGCCGTCCGGGGACGCGCGGTACTGCCCGAACGCCATCGAGCCGTTGGCCCGCACCCGCAGGCACCGCGACCCGCGGCACCCGTGCCCCGGGCCGAGCATCCACCGGGCGATCTCCCGCGGACCGGACACCCACAGCGTGTACGGCGGCATGTTCAGCACGGCGTCCTCGCGCAGCAGGGCGACCAGGGCCTCCATGTCGTAGCGCTCGAACGCGTCGAGGTAGCGCTCCAGGAGCTCGTCGTCGACGGTGCCCCACCGGGCCTCGTCGCGCTCGAGCGCCTTCGTGCCGAGGGTGGCGCGGGCCCGCTGCAGCGCGGAGTTCACCGAGACCACGGTGGTGTCGAGCAGCGTCGCCGTCTCCGCCGCCGACCAGCGCAGCACCTCGCGCAGCACCAGCACCGCGCGCTGGCGGGGCGGGAGGTGCTGCAGGGCGGCGACGAACGCGAGCCGGACCGACTCGCGCCCCACGGCCATCTGCGCCGGGTCCCCCTCGCGGGGCAGCACGGCGTCGTCCGCCACGGGCTCGACCCAGCGGTCCTCCGGCAGCGTCTCGCCGAAGTTCTCGATCTCGGCCGGTTGGGGGCCGCCGAGCCCCATCGGTCGTTCGCGGCGCTTGGACGCGCCGAGCGCGTCGAAGCACACGTTGGTCGCGATCCGGTAGAGCCAGGACCGCAGGGAGGACCGCCCCTCGAAGCGGTCGTAGGCGCGCCAGGCGCGCAGCATCGTCTCCTGGACGGCGTCGTCCGCGTCGCCGGCCCCGCCGAGCATCCGGTAGCAGTAGCCCGTGAGCTCCCGCCGGTACTCCTCGAGGCGCGCGCCGACGTCGGGGACGTCGCCGACACCCGTCACGGTCTGTGTCATGCCTCACACGGTAGGACGAGGTACCGACACCCGCGCGCCACGGGCAGCGCCGGCTCACGTCCGCCGACGTCGCGCCTCGTCACGCGTCCACGGCAGCACGCGCTCGACGAGCGGCACCGAGCTCGTGGTGGGCGACGAACGCCGCACCACGGGCACGTTGCCGCTCAGCGGCCGCGCCGTCCGGTCGATCTCGAACCAGACCGTCTTGCCGGCGCCGACGGCGGCGTGCCGCCCGACGACGTCGCCCACCTGGTGCTGCTGGACCCCCCACCGCGACGCGAGCTTCTCGAGGAACTGCACCCCCCGGCCGGACAGATCCTGGGGTTCCGGGGCACGCAGCACCGGCGGGCGGGTGCAGCCGTCCCGCACCCCGACGCGCAGCCGGCGGTCGTCCACCTCGACGGTCGCCACGATCGGTCCCCGGCCGTGCTCCAGCGCGTTGGTGAGGATCTCGCTCGCGAGCAGCATCGCCGTGCGCCGCTGCTCGCCGTCGACGTCGCACGACTCCAGCACGTCGTCGACCCAGCGCCGGGCGGGCCCCAGGTCGCTGAGGGCCTCAGCGACCTTGCGCTCGGCGGTGGCGGGACCGTCCTCCCCGGGTGGGCCGGACGGCGCCGGGACGCGGGCGCGCACCGCGAGCACGGCGACGTCGTCGCGCTGGGCCCGTCCCACGAGCCGCCGGACGAGGGCCCGGGGCAGGGCCGCCGTCGCCTCGCCGTGCACGTCGGCGAGCGCCTCGCGCAGGTCGCGCATGCGGTCGGTGATCATCACGCCGCGCCGCTCGACGAGGCCGTCGGTGTAGAGCAGCAGCGTGTCGCCGGGCAGCAGGCGGGTGACGTGGTCGTGCCGGTCGGTGCCGGGGTCGACGCCGAGCAGCATGTCGGTGCGGGCGTCGAGCTGCTCGACCGTCCCGTCGCGGCGCAGCACCAGCGGCTGCGGGTGCCCGGCGTCGGACCAGGTCAGCGTGTACCCGCGCTCGGGGGTGCCGTCCTGCCCCGTGTCGCCCTGCGGGTGCTCGTCGTGGTCGAGCCGCACGACGACGGCGGTCGCCAGCGCCTGGGGGCCCAGGGTGGCGTTGGCCCGGTCGAGGCGGCTCAGCAGCGCGGCCGGCGACTCGTCGTGGCTCCAGGCGAGGGCCCTCAGCATGGACCGGAGCTGGCCCATCTGCGCGGCGGCGTTCACGTCGTGCCCGGCGACGTCGCCGATGGTCAGCACGGCGGTGCGGTCGTCGCGCACCACCGCGTCGTACCAGTCGCCGCCCACCTGGTCGGTGCGGGCCGCGGGCGCGTACGTCGTGGCGATGTCGAGGTGCGCGACCTCGGGCGCGTCGGAGAGCAGCGACTCCTGCAGCGTCGTCGCGACCCGCCGCCGGGCCTCCAGCAGCGCGACGCGCTCGAGGGCCATCGCCACGTACCGGCTGAGCGTGGTCTCCAGCGCGGCCGTCCCGGCGTCGTGCTCGCGCGCCTCCTCCCACACGCACACGACGACGCCGATGACGTCGTCGTCCGCGACGACCGGCAGGAACGACCGCGCGCCGGTGGTCATGAGGCCCACGCCCGCCATGGCGGGGTAGGCCTCGCCCATCTCTCGCTGGTCGCGGTAGAAGAGGGTCCGGCGCTCGCGCACGACGGCGGTGTCCGGCCGGGGGGAGTCGAGCCGCGTCGAGCGCATGGTGTCGGGGAACCCGGGTTCCTGGTGCCCGACGGTCACGTAGCGCAGGTGCCGGCGGTCCGCGTCGACGAGGGCGAGCGAGCACCAGCGTGCCCCCATGCCGGTGCCGACCACCTGGGCGATGGTCTCCTCGACCTCCTCGAGCGTCGTCACCCCGGCGAACTGCTCGGAGAGCCCGAGCAGGAACTGCGCCCGCTGGTGGGCGCGGAACGCGACCTGCTCGGCGCGGCGGGCGCGCTCCCGCTCGGCCCGGAGCCGCAGCTCGCCGGTGCAGGAGGCCGCCAGGTCGCTGAGCGTGGCGAGCTCGTCCTCGGTCCAGCGGCGCACCGCCGTGTCGAGCGCCCAGAGGGCGCCGACGACCTGTCCCCGGCCGTCCTCGACGGGGAACCCCGCGACGGCCAGCGTCCCCATCTCCTGGGAGATGTACCGGTGGGCGAAGCGCTCGTCGGTCCGGGTGTCGTCCACGACGAGCGGCGACCGCTCCGCGACGACGATCCCGGTCGCGGGGTCCGCGACGTCGATGGCCCGTTCGCGCTGCAGCGCCGCGGGCATGCCGACCGCACCGGGCAGGAGCTGCACGCCGTCGGCCAGCACGACGAAGGCGGCTGCGGGCACGCCCAGGTTGCGGTGGACGAGCCGCACGATGCGGTCGAACACCTCGTCGGCGATGGACTCGTCCGGGGCGCCACGGAGCAGCGAACCCAGGACCTTGGTCGCGGGCACGGACCCAGTATGGCCCCCATCTCCCGGATCGCGTGCCTCCTCCGGTGGCTCGACGCGTCGCGCCTCCGGCAGGGCGCGGCAGCAGGGTTCGCGCTACCCGTTGCGACCTACGTCACACCGCGCGCACACTGGGAGCAGGAACCGATACGGGGGTGGACTCGTGGTGGGAACCGCTGGAACGTTCGACGCCTTGCCCATGCTGGGGCGGGGAAAGCACCGCAACCCGAAGAAGGGCGCGTGCTTCATGGAGCTCGCGTCGTTCCTCGCCGGTGAGCGCTGGAGCGACCATCCGCAGTGCACGCATCCGCTCCTGGCGATGCTGGCACGTGCGGTCAACGACCTGACCTCGGACCAGGCGCGGCCACGGCTGTCGACCATGATCCCGTCGGTCATCGGCCTGACGAGCGACGACCCGCGCTGGGACGTCCGGATCGCGCTGCGGTCCGCCCGGACGGCGCTGCCGGTGGCACCCGCCGACCGGCAGCAGACCCTGGCCGTGGCCGTCTTCGGCGCCGAGCGCATGCTCGACGCGCTCGACGGCAGGCCGGACGGGACGCTGGGACCCGAGAGCGTGGCCGCGCTGGCCAGCGCGCCGAAGACGGCCGACTGGGCCCGCCGGTTCTGCGCGGGGACGCACGTCAAGCCGAAGCGGTTCGTGCGCGACGCCGCGCCGTCCGTGGTGTCGACGGCGGTCCAGGGCATCAGCGAGGCGTACGTGCCCGACTCCGACGCGCGGCTGCGGGAGCTGCTGCAGGCCACCATCGAGGACGCGCGCCGCTGGTCGGGGCTCGACGAGCGCTCGCAGGAGCTGCGCGCGGAGCAGTGGGTCGACGTCGTGCGGCCCGCCGAGGTCTGAGGACCGTGCACCCCCTCGGCGTCTGGTAGACCGAGGGGGTGATCGAGAACCCCCTGGACCAGCTCTCCCTGGCGGACCTGCGCCGTCGTACCTCCGTCAAGTGGCGCGCCTACCCCGAGGACGTGCTGCCGCTGTTCGTCGCGGAGATGGACGTGCCCCAGGCGCCGTTCCTCGTGACCGCCGTGCAGCGCGCTCTGGAGCTCGGCGACACCGGCTACGACCACGGCACCGGGTACGCCGCGGCGCTCGCACCGTTCGCCGCGCGGCGGTGGGGCTGGACGCCCGACGTCGGCACGAGCCGCACGCTGCCGGACGTGATGGTCGCCGTGGTCGAGGTGCTGCGAGTCCTCACCGGCCCCGGGGACGCCGTCGTCGTCACCCCGCCCGTCTACCAGCCGTTCTACGCGTACACGCGCAACGAGGGCCGTCAGGTCGTCGAGGCGCCGCTCGACGCCGCCGGCCGCCTCGACCTCGGCACGCTCGAGGCGGCCTTCAAGGTCGCGACGGGCATCTCGGGGCACGGCCGCGGCCCCGGCTCGGGCCGCCGCGCCGTGCTGCTGCTGTGCAGCCCGCACAACCCGACGGGCACCGTCCACACGCGCGCCGAGCTGGAGGCGGTGCTGGCGCTCGCGGACCGGTACGGCGTCCGGGTGGTGGCCGACGAGATCCACGCACCCTTCACGTTCGCCGACCTGGCCGACGGCGCCATACCGTTCACGCCGCTCCTCTCGGTCGCGGGGAGCGAGGGCGCGATCGCGGTGCACTCGGCGTCGAAGGCCTTCAACCTCGCCGGCCTGCGGGCCGCGACGGCGGTGGGTGGCCCCGGCGCGGCGGGCGACCTGCGGCGCATGCCCGAGATCGCCGGGCACGCCGTGAACCACCTCGCCGTCATCGCGCACGCCGCGGCGTACACCGAGGGCGACGAGTGGCTCGACGCGCTCCGGGCGGGGATCGTGCGCAACCGGGAGCTGGTGACGGGGCTGCTGGCCGAGCACGCCCCGGCGGTGCGGGTCCACCCGGCCGACGGCACCTACCTGATGTGGCTGGACGTGCGAGGTGCGGTGCCCGAGGGCGCCGACCCGCACCACCACGTGCTGCGGACGGCACGCCTGGCCCTCGGGGACGGCCGGCAGTTCGGCACCGGCGGCGAGGGTCGGCTCCGGCTGAACCTCGCGGCGTCGGCCGAGACCCTCACGGAGGCGGTGTCGCGCCTGACGAAGGCCCTCCCGCCGAGGTAGTACCGCGCGCGCCGAGGTAGTACCGGTTCAGCCGAGGTAGTCGGGGGCCGCCTCGGCGCCGAGCGCCTCCTCGAGCGTGAGCCCGGTGTGGTGCACGTACGCCGCCAGGTCCGGCCCCACGTAGCGCAGGTGCCACGGCTCGGCCGCGTAGCCGGTCACGTCCGCGTCGCCGGCGGTGTAGCGCACCACGAACCCGTGGCGCCAGGCGTGGGCCGCGACCCAGTCCGACGACGGCGTCCCCCCGAAGCGCGTGAGGTCCACCCCCGCCTGGGTCACGTCGGCCGCCAGCCCGGTCTGGTGCTCCGAGTGCCCGGCGCGGGCGGAGAACCGCTCTGCCGCCGCTGCCCCGTGCCCGCGCACGTACCGGTCGTGGAGCCGTTCCTGGTAGCCGGCGGACCGATAGCCCGAGACGAGGACGAGCTCCTTGCCGGTCGCCTCCCGGGCGGCGGTCGCCAGCCCGGCCAGCGCGTCGGCGGCCACGGGCCGCAGCCGCACACGCGACCCGGCGGTGGCGAGCGCGGGCCGGACCAGCCGGTCCGGCTCCCAGGACCGGGGCTGCACCGGGTGCCGCTTGTTGACCAGGACGGCCGGGTCGCGCGGGTCGGCGGCAGCCTCCCAGGAGGCCGTGACCACCTTCACGCCGCTCACGGCGGGTGCCGCGGACCCGCTGCCGCCGACGGCGAGACGCCAGCGGGTGGCGCGGTCGTGCGTCCAGTGCCGGGTGAGCGGCACGTCGGTGACGTCCACCTCGCCGTCCGCGAGCCGGAGGACCTGGCGCGTCACCCAGGTGCCGCCGACCTGCTGCTGCACCTCGAGCTCACGGCCCCGGGCCGGCGAGACCAGCACGACGTCCCTGAGGTGCTCTCCGGCCACGCCGGACTCCGCCGGCCGCCACCCGGTGATCGTGGTGGCCTCGGGCAGCGGCACGTGCCGGGCGGCCACGGGCGGGCCGGCCGGCGAGACCTCGGCCGCGCCTGCCGTCGTCGGCCACCCGAGGGCAGCCAGGACCGCCGCCGCCAGGAGCGTGCGGGCGGCGCGACGTCGGGAGGCTGGGCGGGGCACGGACGACAGCCTGCCAGGCGTCCCGCCACCTTGGCCACACGAGCAGACGGCTCGCTCGTGGCACGTTCGACGGTATCGGGACGGCGCGCGCTACCCTCCCAGCGTGCGCCGACGGACAACGTTCACCGTGACCGCCCTCCTCTCGCCTGCCGTCGTGCTCGCCCTGGCGGCCTGCACCGGCGCGGACCGACCACCGGCGTCCGACGCGGCCGACACGCTCGCCACGGCTCTGGCCTCCCTCGACCTGACGGGCGTCCGGGTCGCCACGAGCACCTCGGCGGACCCGCAGGCGCACCTGGTCGAGGTGACCGAGCCGCTCGTCGAGGCTGCCGAGGCGGCCGGCGTCGAGCCCACCGTGACCGTCGCCGAGGTCACCGAGGTGGACGAGGGGTCCGACGACGCCCCGCCCGCCGCCGAGGTCACCCTCGCGTGGACCTGGCCGCTCGACGGCGACCGGACGTGGGAGTACACCACCACGACGGAGCTGGTCTGGGTCGCGCCGCCCGAGGGCTCCGAGGAGCCGGGCACCTGGGAGACGCAGTGGGACACCGATCTCGCCGTGCCGGGGCTCGCGGCGGGCGAGCGGCTCGCGATCGACGAGCTGCCCGCCGAGCGCGGCGACATCCTCGACGTCGACGGCGAACCGCTCGTCACCGAGCGCGACGTCTACCGGGTCGGCATCGACAAGACGCGCATCGCGTCCACGCAGTGGGCCGCGCAGGCCCGCCGCCTGGGCAAGATGATCTGGACGGATCCCGCCGACTACGTCGCGCGCGTCGAGGCCGCGGGCGACAAGGCGTTCGTCGAGGCGATCACCGTGCGCCAGGAGGACCCGGGCATCGACTTCTCGGTCGGCCGGGCGCGGGGCATCGAGGGCGTCAACGTCATCTCCGACACGATGGAGCTCGCGCCGACGTCGTCGTTCGCCCTGCCGATCCTCGGCCGGTCCGGCGAGGCGACGGCCGAGATCATCGAGGAGTCCGACGGCGCGGTCGTCGCGGGCGACGTCGTCGGGCTCTCCGGGCTGCAGCGTGACTACGACGAGCAGCTCCGCGGGGCGGACGGGCTCGTGGTGAGCGCGGTCCCCTCGGAGGGGGACGCCGAGGACGGCGAGGAGCCCCGGGAGCTCTACCGGGTCGAGCCGACCGAGGGCGCCGACGTCGGGACCACCTTCGACCCCGCGCTGCAGGTGCTCGCCGAGGAGACGCTGGCGGGCGTGGAGCCGGCCAGCGCGATCGTCGCGATCCGGCCGTCCACCGGTGACGTGCTGGCGGCCGCGAGCGGACCGGGCAGCGAGGGGTGGTCGACGGCGACGCTCGGCCAGTACGCGCCGGGCTCGACCTTCAAGGTGGCCACCGCGCTCGCCCTGCTGCGGGCCGACACCTTCCCGGAGGACACGGTCGAGTGCCCGGAGACCATCACGGTGAACGGTCGCACCTACTCCAACGTGCCCGGCTACCCGGCGTCGGCGACGGGCGAGGTCTCGTTCGCCACGGCGTTCGCGCACTCGTGCAACACGGCCTTCATCGGGACGGCCGAGGCGGTCACGCAGGCCGAGCTCGCCGCGGCCGGCGCGGACCTGGGGCTCGGCACCTCCACCCGGTTCGACCGGACACCGGTGTTCACCGGCTCGGTGCCGTCCGAGGCGTCGCAGACGGGGCACGCGGAGTCCGTCATCGGGCAGGGCAAGGTGCTCGCGTCCCCCTTGGGGATGGCGACCGTGGCGGCGAGCGTCGCCGCGGGGGAGCGGGTCGAGCCGCGCATCGTCCGGTCGGTGACGGACGCCGAGGGCGCCGAGGTGGACACGTCCGCCGAGCCCGAGGCCTCGGCGGACGCCTCCGCCGAGGCACCGGAGGACGGCCCGGCCGGGGACGGGCTGACCGAGACGGAGGCCGCCGACCTGCTCGACCTCATGGGCGGCGTGGTCACGGACGGCAGCGCGTCGGTGCTCGCCGACGTCCCGGACGTGGTGGGCGCCAAGACCGGCACGGCGCAGTACGGCGACGGCTCACGCCAGCACGCGTGGATGCTGGCGGTCGCGGACGACCTGGCCGTGGCGGTGTTCGTCGAGGACGGCGAGTACGGCTCGACGACGGCGGGCCCGCTGATGGAGAGATTCCTCGCGGGCCGCTGAGCCGCCGGTCAGCCGCTCATCAGCCGCCGGTCAGCCGCTCATCAGCCGCTGGTCAGCGGCTCAGGAGCGGTAGCCCGCGTCGGCGCACATCCGCTTCACCACGTCGGCGGCCGACTCGACGTCGGCGGGATCCGCCGAACCGCCGGCGAGCGAGGTGGCGAACGGCTCGCGGACGGCCTCGAGGATCGAGGCGGGCCCGGGCTGCGCGTCGAGGATCTGTCCCTCGAGACGGTCCCGGATGGTGGTCAGCTCCACGGAGTTCTCGGCGGTCGCGGGGTAGGCGACCGCCGAGGTCCACCGCTTGACGCGCTTGTTGATCGACTGGCTGCCGCCGACGTGGTACGCGCGGCAGGTGGCCGCGACGTCGACGCTCTCCGCCTCCGCCGGACCGGCGGCGGCGGTGGGGGACTCGGCGGCGGGGCCGCCGCTGCCCGGCTGGGCGCACGCGGCGAGCAGGAGGACGGCGGAGAGGGCCGCGGCGGCGGCGAGGGGACGCATGGGGCGATTCGACTACGAGGTGCCACGCCCAGGCAATCCTCAGCCCCCGACTGTGCCGAGGGTCACTCCCGGACGAACCGTGCGCCGCGCTCGGCGACGCGTCCGGCGCCCCGTCCGCCGTCGGCCGCCGCGTCCCAGGTGTAGACCTCCGTGCCGGTGACGAACACGTGCTCGGCACGGGAGGTCACGTCGAGCGGGTCGCCGGACCAGACGACGACGTCGCCGTCCAGCCCGGGTCGCAGCGCCCCGACGCGCTCGTCGAGACCGAGGAACGCCGCCGGGTTCACGGTGAGCGCCTCGAGCGCCACCTGCCGGTCGAGGCCCTCCTTGACCGCCAGCGACGCCTGGTGCACCAGGAAGTTGATCGGCACCACGGGGTGGTCGGTGGTGATGGCGACCCGCACCCCGGCCTCGGCCAGGCGCGCGAGGCTGGAGATCGCCCGGTTGCGCAGCTCGACCTTGGTGCGGGTGGTGAACATCGGGCCGAAGATGACCGGCACGTCCCGCTCGGCGAGCACGTCCGCGACGGCCGCGCCGTCGGTGCCGTGGTTGATCACGAGGCGGTAGCCGAACTCGTCGGCGAGTCGCAGGGCCGTCGCGATGTCGTCGGCGCGGTGGACGTGCTGGTCCCAGGCGAGCTCGCCGGCGAGCACGCGGGCCAGCGTCTCCTTGCCGAGGTCGCGGGCGAACGGCTCGCCCTTGGCCTCGGCGGCGGCGCGGGCGGCGGCGTAGTGCTGGGCCTCGACGAAGGCCTGGCGGATGACCGCGGCGACGCCGAGCCGGGTGGACGGCAGCTTCTTCTGGTCGCCGTAGACGCGCTTGGGGTTCTCGCCGAGGGCGGACTTCACCGAGACGGCCTCCGCGAGGAGCTGCTCGTCGACGGTGCGCCCGCCCCACGTCTTGATCGCGACGGTCTGCCCGCCGATCGGGTTGCCGGAGCCGGGCTTGACGACCACGGACGTCACGCCGCCGCCGAGGGCGTCACGGAACCCCTCGTCCTCGATGTTGATGGCGTCGAGGGCGCGCAGCGCGGCGCCGTTCGGGTCGGTCATCTCGTTGGTGTCGTTGCCCGCCCAGCCCTCGGACTCCTCGTGCACGCCGACGTGCCCGTGCGACTCGACGAACCCGGGCAGCACCCACCGCCCGCCCACGTCGAGGGTGCGCACGCCGTCGGGCACGGCGACGTCGGTGCCGACGGCGGTGATGACGCCGTCGGTGACCAGGACGGTCCCGCCGTCGACCGGGTCGCCGACCACGGGGACCACGTAGGCGTTGGTGAGGGCCACGGAGCTGCGGGTGGTGCCCGGGGTGCCGGGTCGCGTCGAAGAGGTCATCACCCCATCCTGCCCGGTCCTGTCGCCCGGGTCATCGGTCGGACGGCAGGTGCGCGGCGACGGCCGTGCCTCCCGGTGCGATGATTCGGTCCGTGCTGCGCCCACCGTTCCTTGCCCTCGACGCCGTCGCGGCCGACTGCTACGCGGAGGTCGGCTGGAGCATCGAGCGCGCGGCGTCCTCCTTCCGACGAGTGCCGCACCGCGTGCTCCTCGTGCCGTCCCTGGACCGGAGGACGGCGCTGGGCGAGCTACGACACAGGTCGCTCGCCGACAAGGGGACCGATTGGATCTCCGGGGGCCATGACTTCTTGGCCGAGTGGTACGACGACCCGGGCGCCCGCGAGATCGCGACCGGCGTCCTCGTGACCGCTGGGCAGACACCGCGGAAGTCAGCGGAGCGCGTCGTCGCTCTCGTCGGAGGAGGGCACCCGTGACCGCCGGCGGTGCCGAGACGGTCCCCTGGCGGGTGCTGCTGCCGGTGTGCGTGGGTCTCGTCCTCGCCGTCGGCGGCGCGTTCGTCGCCGGGGACGCGGGATCCACGGTCCTGACCGCCGAGCGTCTCGCCACCCACGGGGAGGCCACCACCGCGGCCGACGCCGAGGGGTCGGGCGGCCGGGAGCGCGCGGTCGAGGCGTCGGTCGCCCTGCCCGGCCGCGACCGTCGGCTCCGGCTCGACGGAGCGACCGTCGCGGACTCCGACCTGGCACCGGCGTCGGTCGGCGCGGAGCTGTCCGGCGCATGGCGTCCGGTGGACAGCGGGCCCTATGCCGGGACGTTCGACGTCCTGCACGATCCTGCCGACGTCGAGACGGTCATGGCCGTGCGCGACGTGGAGAGCGTCACCGGCGACGAGGTGACGCGGACGATCGCCGTCGTCTCGGCCGGGGTGTCGCTGACCGCGACGGCGCTCCTGGCGCTCGCGGCGGTCGTCGGGTACCGCCGTGCCCGCCGGCGGACCACCGGCACCGCCTGAGCGCTGCCGCCCGGTTCAGGCCTCCGGGACGTTCTCCTCGATCTCGCGCAGCCAGGCCGCCGGCGACGCGTCCGAGGGCATCCGCCAGTCCCCGCGCGGCGACATCGTGCCGCCCGCGGAGACCTTGGGCCCGTTGGGCAGGGCGGAGCGCTTGAACTGCGCGGCGAAGAAGCGCCGGTAGAACACGAGCATCCAGTGCCGGACGGTCGCCAGGTCGTAGGCGGAACGCTCGTCGTGGGGGTAGTTCGGCGGCCAGTCCCCGACGGACGCGTCGCACCACGCGTGCCACGCCAGGAACGCGATCTTGGACGGCCGCAGCCCGTGCCGCAGCGTCCAGTACAGCGTGAGGTCCTGCAGCGCGTACGGCCCGACCATCGCCTCGGTGGACTGCGGCGTCTCGCCCTCGCCGACGGGGACCAGCTCCGGAGAGATCTCCTGCACCACGATCTCGCGCAGCACGTCGCCCACCTCGGCGGGGAAGTCCCCGGAGTCGGCCACCCAGCGGATGAGGTGCTGGATGAGGGTCTTCGGCACGCCGGTGTTGACGGCGTAGTGCGACATCTGGTCGCCCACGCCGTACGTGCACCAGCCCAGCGCCAGCTCGGACAGGTCGCCCGTGCCCAGCACGATCCCGCCGCGGTGGTTCGCGATCCGGAACAGGTAGTCGGTGCGCAGCCCGGCCTGGACGTTCTCGAACGTCACGTCGTACACCGGCTCGCCGTCGCCCGCGGGGTGGCCGAGGTCGCGCAGCATCTGGGTCGCCGCGGGCCGGATGTCCAGCTCCTCGAACCCCACGCCGAGGGCGCGCGCCAGCCGCGTGGCGCGGTCCTTCGTCGCGGCCGACGTCGCGAAACCCGGCATGGTGATCGCGTGGACGTCCGTCCGGGGCCGCCCCAGCCGGTCCATCGCCCGGGCGGCGACGACGAGCGCGTGCGTGGAGTCCAGCCCGCCGGAGACGCCGATGACCACCTTCGGCCGGCCGATGGCCTGCAGCCGCTTCTCCAGGCCCGTGACCTGGATGTTGTACGCCTCGTAGCAGTCGAGCGCGAGGCGCGCCGCGTCGTCGGGCACGAACGGGAAGCGGTCGACCTTGCGGAGCAGCCCGAGGTCGCCCGCCGGCGGCCGGACCTCCCACTCGACGGTGCGGAAGCCCGCGACCCGCTCGCCGAGCCCGCGCCGGTTGTCGTCGAAGGTGCCCTGCCGCAGGCGGTCCTGGCGCAGCCGGTCGAGGTCGACGTCCGCGACGGCGCGGCGGGGCCCGTCCGGGAAGCGCTCGGTCTCGGCCAGCAGGTCGCCGGCCTCGTAGACCATGGTCTGGCCGTCCCAGGACAGGTCGGTGGTCGACTCGCCCTGCGCCGCGGCGGCGTAGACGTACGCGGCCAGGCAGCGGGACGACGCCGAGCGCACCATGAGGCGCCGGTCCTCGGCGCGCGCGATCGTGATGGGGCTCGCGGACAGGTTGAGCAGCACGGTGGCGCCGGCCAGGGCGGCCTCGGCGGACGGCGGGACCGGGACCCACATGTCCTCGCACACCTCGACGTGCACCGTGAGGCCGGCGACGTCCGTGGCGCGGAACAGCAGGTCCGGGCCGAACGGGACGTCGTCGTCGGCGAACGGCAGCCGGACGCTGCCGCCCCGGCGGTCCGCGCCGGCGGCGAACCACCGCGACTCGTAGAACTCGCGGTAGGTCGGCAGGTAGGACTTCGGGGCGACGCCGAGCACCCGGCCCCCCTGGACGACGACGGCGCAGTTCAGCACGCGTCCGCCGACCTCGAGCGGTGCGCCCACCACCAGCAGCGGGCGCAGGTCGGCGCTCGCGGCGACGATCTCGGCGAGGGAGTCGGCGACGGCCTCCAGGAGGGTGTCGGCCAGGTGGAGGTCGTCCAGCGCGTAGCCCGACACGGACAGCTCGGGGAAGACCGCCACGGCGACGCCGTCGTCGTGGCAGGCGCGTGCCTCGGCGAGGATGGCGGCCGCGTTGGCGGCGGGATCGGCGACCGTCACGGGCACGGTGCAGGCGGCCACACGGGCGAAGCCGTGGGCGTAGGCGTTGCGGAAGTCCACCCTCCGAGTGTGCCCGACGTCCTGCCCTCCGTGTTCGCCGCGGGCGGCGCGGCCCGGATATGGTCGCACCGTGGCGCAGAAACCTGCGGGCTCCGAGCCTGCTCCCCGACCTTCCCCCCGCTCGTCGGGGGGCTCCGGACCGGACTGGACGCCCGTGCGCAAGAACCGCGGCCGCGTCGTCGCGGCGATCGTGGCCCTGGCGATGCTGCTGACGGCGATCGGGGGGACGGCCGTGAGCATCCTGGGGGCCTCGTCGGCGAGCGCCCACGACCGGCTGGTCTCCTCGGACCCCGCCGACGGCGCCGAGCTCGACGCGCCGGTCGACACCCTCACGCTGACCTTCAGCGCGGCGATCATCCCGGACGGCACCCAGGTGCGCGTCAGCACGCCGGCCGCCGAGGTCGACGCCGACGTCGCCGTCGACGGCGAGACCGTCACCGCGACGTTCGACCCGCCCGCGGAGGGCGGCGAGCACCGGGTGCAGTGGCGTGCCGTCTCGGCGGACGGGCACCCGATCGAGGGCGAGCTCGCCTACGACGTCGCCGCGCCCGCCGAGCCGAGCCCGGAGGCGTCGGAGCCGGCGGACGCCGGTGCGGCGGAGGCGGAGCTGGAGGAGTCGGGCGAGCTGGAGGGGCTCGGTGCCGCGGCACCGGAGCCGTCCTCCTCGCCCGCCGGCGGCGGTGCGGGCACCGACCCCGAGGCCGGCGGCGCGATGCCGCTGGTCTACGGTGCTGTCCTGGTGGCCCTGGTCGGGACGGCGGGCGTGCTCGTCGCCCGGTCGCGCCGCCGCCTGCACCAGTCCGTCGAGCCCGGCCGGCAGGACGGACCGCAGGACTGAACCAACCGTCCGCGGGGACTGCGAGCCACGCCGAAGGGCGCAAAAGTCGCAGGAACGTGCGGATGTTCCTTAGTGTGTTCCCGGTCCACCGGTTCGCGCCGGACCGACCGAGAACGTGACGACGTGCGGGTCTCGTACGTCGTGATCCGGAGAAGGGATTCACATGTCGCTGAACAAGTCCGAGCTCGCCTCGGCCATCGCCGCCAAGGCCGACCTGACCAAGTCGGACGCCGAGGCTGCGCTCAACGCCCTGCAGGAGGTGCTCATCGAGTCCCTCGGCAAGGGCGAGGCCGTCAAGGTCACCGGTCTGCTGTCGGTGGAGCGCGTCGAGCGTGCCGCCCGTACCGGCCGCAACCCCCGCACCGGCGAGGAGATCCAGATCCCCGCGGGCTACGGAGTCAAGATCAGCGCCGGTTCGCTGCTGAAGAAGGCCGTCGCCAAGTGACGTCCCGCTGACCCCGGTCAGCATCTCGAGAGCCCGTCGTCCGATGCCGGACGGCGGGCTCTCGCGCGTCGTGCCGGGGGACGCTCAGAGGTCGCCCTTGCGCTCCAGGTAGCGCATGGCCACCCAGCCGAACGGCACCCGGCCCCAGTAGGTCACCAGCCGGAACAGGATCGTCGTGGACAGCGCGATCGACGCCGGGATGCCCGCGGCGGTGAGCCCGGCGGTCAGCGCGGCCTCGACGCCGCCCAGGCCGCCCGGGGTGGGGACGAGCGCCCCGAGGGCGTTGCCGACCAGGTAGATGACGGCGACGTCGATGAGCCGGAGGGACTGCCCGAACGCCGCCAGCGACGCGTCGAAGGCCAGCACGTAGCCCAGCGACATGATGACGTTGCCTCCGATCCCCAGGGCGAGCCGGTCCGGCCGCCCGAGCATCTGCGACAGGCGGGGCCACACCTGCTCCAGGGTGGGGCGCGTCTTCTCCCAGACCCAGCGGCGGACGGCGGGGACCAGCAGGGTGGCGATGACGGCGGCGGCGACGCCCGCGATCGCCAGCAGCACGGTGATGGACGGCAGCTCGATGAGACCACCGGAGCCGGTGAAGATCGAGAGCACCACGAGCAGCACGACCGTCACCACGAACTGGGACGCCTGCACCAGCGCCACGGTCGCGACGGCCATGGGCACCGCGACGCCGCGGCGGGTCAGCATGCGCAGGTTCAGCGCCGCGGGCCCGATCCCGGCCGGCGCGGCGAGCGACACGAACGACCCGGCCATCTGGGTCAGGGTGGCGCGCCACAGCGGCAGCCGCTTCGGCGAGAACGCGACGAACGTCAGCGCCGCCCCGAACCAGGTGACCGCGCCCAGCAGGAACGCGACGACGATCCACCACGGGTTGGCCTGGCTGACCGCGGCGGTGATCTCGTCGAGGTTCATCGTGGTGACCAGCGCGGTGATCACCACGATGAACAGGGTCAGCATGATGACGGTGCGCGCACCGAACCGGGTGATGTTCTGCGGCTGGACGTCCACCTGCGGGAGCCGTGCGACCAGCGCGTCGCGCAACGCGTCCAGCAGGCCCTTGCGGTGGCGCACGGCGACCCGGGTGGGGGCCGGCAGCGCGACGGACTGCAGCAGCGGGCCGACGGCGGTCACGTCCGCGTCGGGCAGCGCCCGGACGGCGGAGGCGACGGCACGGTCGGGACCGACCTTGAGCGCGAGCAGCGCGAGCATCTGCGTGAGGTCCAGGCGGCGGCCGAGCGTGGTGGAGGCGATCTCGCCCTGCTCCCAGCCGGTGAGCCAGACCCGGGGGCCGCCGTCGTCGTCGCGCCCCACCAGGAGGACGTCCTGCGTGAGCGCGTGGTGCGTCAGGCCGGCCGCGTGGGCGCGCCGGAGCTGTTCCCAGGCGGCCGCGAGGACCGCGTCCCCCGCGGGGCCGTCGAGCGCGTCGTCCGGCAGGTCCCGCCACGAGACGGCGCCCTCGGCGTGCTCGGTGACCAGCACGATGGAGTCGGCGGCCTCGCCGACGCCGAGCAGGTGCGGCGTGCGGACGCCGGCGGCGGTCGCGGCGTAGGTGAGCAGCGCGGTGCGCTCGGCGACCGCCTTGAGCGACACCTGGGCGCGGCCCTCGAGGCCGCGCAGCCGCAGCGCCCGCCACGCCCGCGTCAGCATCCCCACCACGTGCCGGTCGCCGTCGAGGACGACGACGTCGCGGCGGTCGCCGTCGGGGGTGAACATCGCGTACACCCGGGTGTCGCCCGCCCGGGTGAGCGCCATCGTGGCGGGGTCGGCGAGGGTGCCCGACGACGGGAGGTCGGGCTGGTCCAGCGGCTCGCCGCGGCTCCCGCGTGCGCCGACCCGGCCGCGGTGGCGGAGCATGGCGCGCAGGGTGGTGCGTCCGGTGACCTCCCCGGCGGCGTCGACGTGGGTGACCGTGTCGTCGGGGAGCCCGCCGCCCGAGCCGTGGTCGGGTCCGTCGGTGTCGGTGTCCTCGACCTGGGCGGACACGCCCCGGACGCGGACCAGGGCGGTGGGCCGGAATCCTGCGTGCCGGACGGCGGTGACGAGGTCGCCGCCGTAGGCCCGCTCCGAGCGCACCCCCGAGGCGTACTGGACCGCCTGCCCCGCGATGCGGCCCAGCAGCAGGGCCACGAGCACGCCCGGCAGGGCCGCCTGCCCGGTGATGAGCGCGATGACGAGCGCCAGGTAGAGCACGTTCCACGACCACCGCACCGTCCGTCGGCGGGTGCGCGGCCCGGCGGTCGTCAGCAGCCCGGCGATGGCCGCGACGTACCCGGGGATGGTGATCCTCCACGAGCCGTCCCGGAGCACGGAGAGCGTCCGGACGAGCTCGTCGCTGCCGAGCCAGTCGATCGCCAGCACGGCGAGCACGCCGAGGACCAGGCCGAGCGCCGCGGCGACGATCGACTCGACGACCTGCCGTCCCAGCCGGCGCATGCCGAGCTCGAGCAGCACCGCGACCGGCACGATGAGCGTGACGAGCCCTTCGAGCAGGGCGACGGGGACGAAGAGCAGCTCGCCGAGGAGCGTGTTGAACGCACGCACGTCCTGGGTGACGCCCTCGGTGGTGCCGTGCGCGACCACGGACAGCACCAGCACCAGGGCGACGCCCAGCGCGCTGAGGACCAGCCCGAGCAGGTCGGACGGCTTGCGGACGCGCTGCTCGGGGTTGTCGACGACGCGCACCAGGCCGGCGTCACGGTCGGACGGACCCTCCGGGGCGAACAGCGCGCGCAGCGCGCCCGTCGGCGGCTTCGCGACGTCCCCGGGCGCGAGGGAACCGACCTCGTGCACCACGGAGCGCGGTGCAGCGGGGCCCGTGGGGGCCTCCTCACGCGCGCGGGACATGCTCGCGAGTCTAGGTGGGCGCGGCGCGGAGGGCTGGTCGAAATGTGCCGTGTCCGGGGGGTAGTGTGCCCGCACAACTACCGCACCGTCGCGGAGCAGGTCTGATGGCGTCACACCGACGTGATCTGCCCGACACAGGCGGCTGCTAGACAACTCCGTGCCCGCGACGACCCGCGGACGCATCCAGAGGAGATCAACCATGAGGTTCATTCGAGGCAACCGACGGGGCGTGCCCGCCGTCGCCGGTGCGGCAGGCATCGCGGTCCTGCTCGCGGCGTGCAGCGGCGGCGGCGACGGGGAGAGCACCGCCGAGGGCGGCGGCGAGGCCGGTGGCGCGCTGACCATCGGCACCACCGACAAGGTCACGACGATCGACCCCGCCGGTTCGTACGACAACGGCTCGTTCGCCGTCATGAACCAGGTCTACCCGTTCCTGATGAACACCCCGTACGGGAGCCCCGACGTCGAGCCCGACATCGCCGAGTCGGCCGAGTTCACGGCGCCCACCGAGTACACGGTGACGCTCAAGCCCGGCCTGAAGTGGGCCAACGGCAACGACCTGACCGCCTCGGACGTGAAGTTCAGCTTCGACCGCATGGTGGGCATCGCCGCCGAGAACGGTCCTTCCTCGCTGCTGTACAACCTCGACAGCACCGAGGTCGTGGACGACACCACCGTGGTCTTCCACCTCAAGAGCGAGAACGACCAGGTGTTCCCGCAGATCCTGTCGTCCCCGGCCGGCCCGATCGTGGACGAGGACGTCTTCTCCGCCGACGAGCTGACGCCCGACCAGGAGATCGTCGACGGCAACGCGTTCGCCGGCCAGTACACGATCACGAGCTACAACTTCAACGAGCTCATCACGTACGAGGCCTACGAGGGCTACCAGGGTCTGCTCGGCCCGGCCGAGACGCCCGAGATCAACGTGTCGTACTTCGCCGACTCCTCGAACCTCAAGCTCGAGGTGCAGCAGGGCTCCGTCGACGTGGCGTTCCGCTCGCTGTCCTCGACGGACGTCGAGGACCTCCAGGGCGACGACAACGTCAAGGTCGTCGAGGGGCCGGGCGGCGAGATCCGCTACGTCGTCTTCAACTTCGACACCCAGCCGTACGGCGCCGCGCAGCCGGAGGCCGACGAGGACAAGGCCCTCGCCGTGCGCCAGGCCGTCGCGCACCTGATCGACCGCGAGGCGATCTCGGAGCAGGTCTACAAGGGCACCTACACGCCGCTGTACTCCTACGTCCCGGCGGGCCTGACCGGCGCCACCGAGTCGCTCAAGGAGCTCTACGGCGACGGGCAGGGCGGCCCCGACGCGGCCGCTGCCGAGCAGGCGCTGAACGACGCGGGCGTCGAGACCCCGGTCGCCCTGAGCCTGCAGTACTCGAACGACCACTACGGCCCGTCCTCCGGTGACGAGTACGCGCTGATCAAGGACCAGCTCGAGGCGTCCGGCCTGTTCACGGTCGACCTGCAGACCACCGAGTGGGTCCAGTACAGCGAGGACCGCACGGCCGACGTCTACCCGGCCTACCAGCTCGGCTGGTTCCCGGACTACTCGGACGCCGACAACTACCTCACGCCGTTCTTCCTCACGGAGAACTTCCTGGCCAACCACTACTCGAACCCGGCCGTCGACGAGCTCATCCTCGAGCAGAGCGTCACCGCGGACCCGGACGAGCGCACCGCCGTCATCGAGGAGATCCAGGACACCGTGGCGCAGGACCTGTCCACGGTCCCGTACCTGCAGGGTGCTCAGGTCGCCGTCGTCGGGGCCGACGTGACGGGTGCCGAGGACACGCTCGACGCGTCGTTCAAGTTCCGCTACGCGGCGCTGGCCAAGGGCTGACGGGCCGGTACCCCGCTCGTGGCTGCAGCACCGGCAGCAGGAGGCGCACTGGGACGGTACGTCCTGGTGCGCTTCCTGCTGATCATCCCCACCGTCTTCATCCTGGTCACCACCGTGTTCGTGCTCATGCGCGCCACGGGTGACCCGATCACGGCCGCCCTCGGCGGTCGTCTCACCCCGGACCAGCTCGCCGAGCGCATCCATGCCGCCGGGTACGACCGGCCGATCCTCGTGCAGTACTGGGACTACCTGTCCGGCGTCTTCACCGGCGACCTCGGCACCACGCTCAGCGACAGCCGGCCCGTGACCGAGGTGCTCACCACCTACGGTGCGGCGACGCTGGAGCTGAGCCTGTACGCCGTGCTGGTCGCGACGGTGCTGGGCGTCCCGTTCGGGATGCTCAGCGGGTACTTCCGCGACCGTGTCCCGGACGCCGTCCTGCGCGTGCTCGCGATCCTCGCGTACGCCACCCCGGTCTTCTTCGCCGGCCTGCTGCTCAAGCTGGTCTTCTCCGTCTGGCTCGGGTGGTTCCCCGTGGCCGGCCGCGTGTCGACCGCCGGCGAGATCGAGATGCGCAAGGCCGGGGCCGACTCCGGCTTCATGGTGATCGACGCCCTGCAGACCGGGGACCCCGCCGTCCTCCTGGACGTGCTGTCCCACGCCGTCCTGCCGGCCATGGCGCTCGGGCTGCTGACCGCCGGGATCTTCCTCCGGCTGGTCCGGACCAACATGATCGGCACCCTCGGCACCGACTACGTCACGGCGGCCCGGTCGCGGGGCGTCCGCGAGCGCCGTCTCGTCACGGGTCACGCCTGGCGCCCGGCTCTCATCCCCGTCATCACGGTGGCGGGCATGCAGATCGCCATGCTGCTGGTCGGTGCGGTGCTGACCGAGACCACGTTCGAGTGGCGCGGGCTGGGCTTCCAGCTCGCCCAGTACCTGCAGGCGCGCGACTTCGTCGCGGTGCAGGGGATCGTCGTGGTGATGGCGGTCGTGGTGGCCGTGACGAACTTCCTGGTCGACATGATCGCGGTCCTCGTGGACCCGAGGGTGAGGTACTGATGACTGCGCCGGAGATCACGGGCGTCGGCACCGCCGGCGCCGCGCCGGAGCACCTGCGCGGTCGCGGTGCGTGGTTCAAGCGCCTGCCCGTGGTGCACCAGCTGCGCCAGAGCGTCGGGCTGCAGCGCGGCATGCTGGTGGCGGGCCTGGTTCTCACGGTGGCCTTCGTCGTGCTGGCGGCCGGTGCCCGGTGGATCGCCCCGTACGGCTGGGCACAGCTGCGCGGCCCCGACGGCATGTTCGGGGCGCAGCAGCCGCCCAGCGCCGACCACTGGTTCGGCACCACCGTGGGCGGCTACGACGTGCTGTCGCGCGTCGTGTGGGGCGCGCAGACGGCACTGTTCGTCGTCGTCGTCGCGGTGCTGTCCTCGATCGTGGTCGGGGTGGTCCTCGGGCTGCTGTCCGGGTACTTCGGCGGCTGGGTCGACCGGCTGCTGGTGCTGGTGGCCGACGCCGTCTACGCGTTCCCCTCCCTGCTGCTCGCCATCCTGCTCGCGATCGTCATCTCCGGCGGTCAGTCGAGCATGTGGGGCGGCATCTTCGCGGCGGCGCTGTCCATCACCGTGGTGTTCGTGCCGCAGTACTTCCGGGTGGTGCGGGCGGAGGTGGTCCGGGTCAAGGGCGAGGCGTTCGTCGACTCGGCACGCGTGCTCGGCACCGGGCACTGGCGGATCATGACCCGCCACGTGCTGCGCAACTCGATCCGCACGCTGCCCCTGATCGTGACCCTCAACGCCTCCGAGGCGATCCTCACGCTGGCCGGGCTCGGGTTCCTCGGGTTCGGGATCGAGCCGACGGCGGCCGCCGAGTGGGGCTACGACCTGCAGCGGGCCGTCGCCGACGTGACCTCGGGCATCTGGTGGACCGCGCTGTTCCCGGGCCTGGCGATCGTCGTCGCCGCGATGGGCATGACGCTGGTGGGCGAGTCGCTCAACGACCTCGCGGACCCGCGGCTGCGCTCGCGGTCGCGCTCGAAGCAGGTCTCCGGGAAGGTCGCGGCCACGTCCGTCGTCGCGGACGACCAGCAGAAGGGAGACGTCGCGTGAGCGCCGTCGCATCGATCAACGACCTGGCGGTCTCGTTCGCCACCGACGCCGGCCCGGTGCGCGCCGTCGACGGCGTGAGCCTCGAGGTCCGGCCCGGCGAGGTCCTCGCCGTCGTGGGCGAGTCCGGCTCGGGCAAGACCGTCACGGCGAAGGCGATCCTGGGGCTGCTGCCCGCCACGGCGACGACCCGTGGCGCCGTGGTGCTCACGGCGCGGGACGGCACCACCACCGACGTCGTCTCGGTGTCGGGGGCGAGGCTGCGCGAGGTGCGCGGCCGGGACGTCGCCATGGTCTTCCAGGAGCCGTCGAGCGTCCTCAACCCCGTGTACACGGTGGGGCGGCAGATCGCGGAGGGCCTGCGCGCCCACGGCAAGGTGTCGAAGAAGGAGGCGCGCCGGCGCGCGATCGAGGTGCTGGGCACGGTGGGCATCCCCGATCCCGAGGAGCGGGTGGACCACTACCCGCACCAGTTCTCGGGCGGGCAGAAGCAGCGCATCGTCATCGCGATGGCGCTCGTGCTGAACCCCGGCCTCATCGTGGCGGACGAGCCCACCACCGCACTCGACGTGACCGTGCAGGCGGAGATCCTGGAGCTGCTGCGGCGGCTGCGGGACGACACGGGCACGGCGATCGTGCTCATCACCCACAACATGGGCGTGGTCGCGGACCTCGCGGACCGGGTCGCGGTGATGTACCAGGGCGAGGTGGTGGAGAGCGCTCCGGTCAAGGACCTCTTCGCCGACCCGCAGGCCGAGTACACCCGGGCGCTGCTCGGTGCGGTCCCGCGGATCGGCGAGGGTGTGGCCCGCGCGGCAGCGCGGCTCGAGGCACGACCGGAAGGCTGGCACGACGCCGAGCCGGTCGTCCGGGCCGAGGGCCTGACGATCACCTATCCGGGCCGGTTCCGGCAGCCGTCGTTCACCGCGGTGGACGACGTCTCGTTCGCCATCCGGCCGGGCGAGGTGCTGGGCCTGGTGGGGGAGTCCGGTTCGGGCAAGACGACGATCGCCCGCGCGATCGCCGGTCTGACCCCGGTGAGCGGCGGCTCGCTCGAGGTGCTCGGCGCGCAGATGAACGGCGCCCGCGGGCGCCGGCTGCGCACGATGCGCCCCCGGCTGGGGTTCGTGTTCCAGGACCCGGCCACCTCGTTCAACCCGCTGCTGACCATCGCCGAGTGCGTGGCCGAGCCGCTGGTGGTGCACGGGCGGGCCCGGACGCCGGAGGCGGCGCGCCGGCGGGTCGACGAGCTGCTGGAGGCGGTGCAGCTGCCCCGCTCGTACGGTGACCGGTTCCCGCACGAGCTGTCCGGCGGGCAGCGCCAGCGCGCCTCGCTGGCCCGGGGTCTGGCGCTCGACCCGGAGCTGCTGGTGGCGGACGAGCCGACGTCGGCCCTCGACGTCTCCGTCCAGGCCAAGGTGCTGGAGCTGTTCACCGAGCTGCAGGCCGAGCTCGGCTTCGCGTGCCTGTTCGTCTCGCACGACCTCGCGGTGGTCGACCTCCTCGCGGACCGGATCGCGGTGCTGTACCGTGGCCGGCTCGTGGAGGAGGGCACGGGTGCCGAGGTGCTCGGGTCACCGCGGGAGGACTACACGCGCCGCCTGCTCGCCTCCCTGCCCGTGCCGGACCCGGTGGCCCAGGCGGAGCGGCGGCAGGCGTGGGAGACGCTCGCCGAGCCGTCCGTCAGGTGATGCCCAGCGCCTCGCGCCAGGCGGCCGGCACCAGCGCGTAGCCGACGAACGCGACGACGTCGAGCACGGTGTGCGCGACGACGAGCGGCAGCACGCGGTGCCGGCCCCACCGGGAGGTGTAGAACCAGGCGAACACGACGCCCATGACGACGTTGCCGACGAACGGCCCGATGCCCTGGTACAGGTGGTAGGACCCGCGCAGCAGCGCACTGGCGGCGACGATCTTGAGGCGCGTCCAGCCCAGGTCGGCGGTGCGCTCGGCGAGGTATGCCACTGCGACGACTTCCTCGAGCAGCCCGTTCTGCAGGGCCGCCAGGATCAGCACGGGCACCGTCCACCAGTGCTCGTCCAGGGCGCTGGCCTGCACGCTGACGGTGATCCCGAGGAGCCGGCCCAGCGCGTAGAAGGCGAGCCCGGGCAGCCCGATGGCGGCCGCCAGCGCGAAACCCCAGGCGGTGTCGCGTCCGGGCCGTGCGGCGTCGAGCCCGATGCGTCGCAGGGTGCCGGGACCCCGGGCGCTGAGCAGGTAGAGCGCCAGGGCCACGGGGACGAGCGCGAACGCGATGCCGAGGAGCTGGTACGTCAGGTCGAGCCACGGCCGGGGCGAGCGGGACGCGTTGAGCGTGGCGGACTGCTCGGCCAGCGACGTCTCGGCGGTGAGCCGCGCGACGATGTTCACCAGCGCGTAGACGCCGCTCTGCCCCAGGCTCAGGCCCAGGACGATCCAGATCTCGGCGCCGGTCCGACGGCGGTCGCGCGGCGTGCGCACCGGTGCGGCCGGGGCGGGCGGAGCCCATCGGTCGGTGGCTGCCGGGGCGGGGGCTGAGTCGGGCACGGCGTCCAGCGTAGGCCCACCGCCACGCCGCCGCGGGGCGCGGCGTGGGCTCAGGAACGGGCCGGGCGGTCGGCGTCGGTGCGGGCGTAGAGCCGGACGAGCGGGGCCGCCGTCGTCCCGTGCACCACGGTGCTGGCCGCGACGACGAGCATCCCGAGCGCGAAGACCCGCGGGTCGGTCACACCCTGGTCCCGCGCGTGGGCGAGGTAGAACACGGCGGAGACGCCCATCGGGCCGAACCACCCGGCGAACGCGGCGTCGCGGCGGGTCAGGCCGAGCACGGGCGCCATCAGCAGCACCGTCGGCAGCCGGCGCACGACGAGCACCCCGACGGTGACGAGCACGACGACGGGTCCCAGCGCGGCCCAGTCCGCCCACGGCAGGGCGGCCCCGACGAGCAGGAAGAACGGGACGACGGCGTACCGGTTCACGGCCTCGTCGATCATGTCCTGGTGCTCGCGCGTCGACTCGTCGGTGCGCGCCCCGTAGGCGATGCCCGCCACGAACACGGCGAGCACGCCGTCGGTCCCGGCGAGCCGGGCGACGCCGAGGGCGGCGAGGGCGAGCAGGAGCGTCAGGACGAGCGAGGGGCCGCCGGCCAGGTCGTGCTCGCGCGTCGCGAGCCGGCGTCCCGCGGCGGTGACGAGCCCGGCGACGACGCCGATCACGACGGCGCCCAGCACCTCCCAGGTGAGGATCAGCAGCTCGTGGCCCGTGTCGCGCGTGGTGAGCGCGAGGGAGACGGCGATGGCGACCAGGGGCAGGGCGAGGCCGTCGTTGGCGCCGCTCTCCGCGGTGAGCAGCGCGCGCAGGCGGCTCGGCAGGGACCTCTCGGCGACGTCGCCGGTGACCACGGATGCCGCGAGCACCGGGTCGGTGGGGCTCAGGCAAGCCCCGACGACGACGGCGAGCGCCAGCGGCAGCCCGAGGGTGAGGGCGAGGCCGCCCGAGATCACTGCCGCGACGGGCATGACGACGAGCAGCATCCAGGCGACCGGCCGCACCAGCGCCCGCAGCCGGTGGGTCGGGAAGCGCAGCGCGGCGGCCATGACGGAGGCGGCGAGCAGCAGGCGGGACGACTCGAGCAGGAGGGTGTCGCGCTGCGCCTCGTCCCAGCCGAGGGCGCCGGACCCGCCCAGGACGCCGGCCTGGCCGAGCGCGACGCCGAGCAGCAGGCCGACCAGGGGTTCGGTGACGGGCAGCGAGCGCAGCCGTCTGCTCACCAGGGCCAGGACGACGCTCGCGACGCCGACCGTCGCGTACAGCAGCGGCAGCTCCAACCAGGTCACCTCCCGGGTCGTGCGGCGGTGTCCTCGCACCGTAGACGCGACCCCGTCGGGTCGCAGGTCTTGTGCCGCCACGATCGGCGTGAGACTCTACAAACAGGTTTGCAGCACAAACTACTTCGCAGGTCCCGAGAGGTGGAGAGATGACGACACCCGAGCACGACGACGCGGCCGGTCGCGAGCCGGACGAGCACCGGGGCCACGGGCGCTCGGCGTTCGACCCCGCCGAGTCCCTGCGGCTCATCGAGGAGTCCCAGCAGCGCGCCCGTGCCGCGACGGAGCCCGACGGGCGCCTGCTCTACCTCGTCTGGGGCGTCGCGTGGCTCGCCGGCTACCTGGTGCTGTGGACGAGCGCCCGCTCGGCCGACGGCGCACCCGGCGGCGTCGCCTTCGCCGTCTTCTTCGCCCTGCTCGCCGCCGCGATCACCATCACGGTCGTGCACAGCGGCGTCCGCAGCGCCGGGACCCGTGGCCCCAGCGCCCGCGTCGGCATGATGTACGGCTGGTCCTGGGCGCTCGGGTTCGTCGCGTACCCGTTCGTCATCAGCGGCATCGCCCGCGCCGGGGCGTCCGACGAGGTGATCGGCCTGGTGGCCAACGCCCTCGCCTGTGCCGTCGTCGGCCTGCTCTACCTCGCCGGCGGCACGTTCTTCTGCGACAACCGGCTCTACGTCCTCGGCCTGTGGATCCTGCTCACCGGCGGCGTCGCCACGATCGCCGGCATGCCCGCCACGTACCTCGTCATGGCGCTGGCCGGCGGCGGCGGGTTCCTCGTCATGTGCGGCGTCGAGTCCGTCCTCGTCGCCCGACGACGCCACCGCGGCCGCGCGTCCGGCGCGACCACCGGCGTCGGACCGGGGGTGGGTGATGACTGAGCTCGACACCGTCATCCACGCCCCCGCCCGGCTGCGGGTGGTCTCGACGCTGGCGGCGCTGCCGCCCGGGGACGAGATCGTCTTCCCGAAGCTGCAGAAGCTGCTCGACATGACCGCGGGCAACCTCTCGACCCACGTGCGCAAGCTGGAGGACGCCGGCTACGTCCGGGTCGCCAAGGCGCACGCCGGGCGCAAGCCCGTCACCTACCTCGCGCTGACCACCGAGGGTCGGCGCGCCTTCGAGGACTACACCGCCACCCTCACCGCACTGCTGAAGGGAACAGGAGCATGACCGTCATCACCGTCGACGGCGTCACCCGCAGGTTCGGGGACGTGGTCGCGCTCGACGACGTCTCCCTCGACGTCGGACCCGGCGAGCTCGTGGGGCTGCTCGGCCCCAACGGCGCCGGCAAGTCCACCCTGCTGTCCCTCGTCAGCGGGCAGCGCCGACCCGACCGGGGGACGGTCCGCCTCCTGGGCGGCGACCCCCGCGACGCGGCCAGCCGGATCGGCCTCGGCGTCACCCCGCAGGAGACCGGCCTGCCCCCGACGCTCCGGGTGGGGGAGGTCGTCGACTTCGTCGGCGGCCACTTCCCGGCCCCCGTGCCCACCGGCGAGCTGCTCGACCGGTTCGGCCTCACCGAGATGGCCCGCAAGCAGACCGGCGCGCTGTCCGGCGGGCAGAAGCGGCGGCTGGCCGTGGCCCTGTCGCTGGTCGGCAACCCGCGCGTCATCCTGCTCGACGAGCCCACGACCGGGCTCGACGTCGGGGCCCGCCAGGCGCTGTGGGACGCGATCCGCGCCTATCACGCGGACGGCGGCACGGTGCTGCTGACCAGCCACTACCTGGAGGAGGTGCAGGCGCTGGCCGAGCGCGTCGTCGTCATCGACCACGGCGTCGTCCGCGCCGACGACTCCCTCGGCGCGATCCTGCGCCGGGTCGCGCTGCGGCGCGTCGTCCTGACCTGCGCCGACGACCTCTCGGCGTGGCCGGGCGTCGCGCGCGCCGAGGCCGTCGCTCCGACGGCCGGGGCCGACGGCGGCACGCGGCAGTCCTTGTTCACCCCCGACGCCGACGCCCTGGTCCGCGACCTGGTGCGTGCCGACGTCGACTTCCGCGACCTCGAGATCCGGGGCGCCAGCCTGGAGGAGGCGTTCGCCGAGATGGTGGACGCCGACGTGCCGGCCCGTCTGGAAGGAGCGACCCGATGACCACCGCGAACCCTGCATCGGCTAGCCCGAGGGTCGTCAGCCCCCTCCGGTTCGCCTGGCTGCACCTGAAGTTCCAGTTCCTCGAGACCGTCCGCATCCCGATGGCCGTGATCGGCAACGCGGTGTTCCCGGCGCTGGCGATGGTGTTCTTCGTCGTGCCGCAGGACTCCGTCGCCGGCAACCCGCAGTTCGCGACGATGGCGGTCGCGGGACTGGCGATGTTCGCGGTGTGCTCGGCGAGCCTGTTCACCTACGGCCTCGGCGTGGCCGAGGACCGGGCGCTGCCCTTCGACCCGTTCGTGCGCTCGCTGCCCGCGGGTCCGGGGCCGCGGATGGTCGCCCGCGTGGGCAACGGGGCGATCTTCACGCTCGTCGGGCTGCTCCCGCTCATCGCGGTGGCGTGGCTCTTCACGTCGGCGGCCGTGACGGCGACGCAGCTCGCGGCGGGGGTCGGGATGATCCTGCTGGCGTCGGTGCCGTTCGTGCTCCTGGGCATGGCGGTGGGCTACTCGCTGACCGCCAAGGCGGCGCTGCCGGTGGTGCAGGTCGTCCTGTTCCCGCTGGCGTTCGCCGGCGGGCTGTTCCTGCCGCCGATGATGTTCCCGGCGTGGCTGGACACCCTCTCCCAGCTCACGCCCACGCGGGCCGCCCGGGACCTGCTGGTCCAGGCGCTCACCGGCGCACCGGCCAACCCGTGGGCGTGGCCGGTGCTGGTCGGCTGGACGGCGGTCTTCGCCGCGCTGGCGGCCTGGGCCTACCGCCGCGACGAGGGACGCCGCTTCCGCTGAGCCCGTCGAGCGTTGTGAACCCCGTCGAGCGTTGTGGGCGCGAATTCTGTGCCGCAGTATCCCCGCAAAGGGGATGAAACGGGCCAGAATTCGCGCCCACAGCGAGAGATGGGGGCGGTGGGGTCAGCCGGCTCGCCGCAGGCGCAGCGAGTTCGTCACCACGATGACCGACGACGCCGCCATCGCCGCGCCCGCGATCATCGGGTTGAGCAGCCCGGCCGCGGCGAGCGGGATCGCCGCCACGTTGTACGCGAACGCCCAGAACAGGTTCTGCTTGATCACGCGCAACGTGCGCCGCGAGAGCCGCACGGCGGTGGCGGCCGCCCGCAGGTCCCCGCGCACCAGCGTGATGTCGCTCGCCTCGATGGCCACGTCGGTGCCCGTGCCCATCGCGAGCCCGAGATCGGCGGTCGCCAGCGCTGCGGCGTCGTTCACGCCGTCGCCCACCATCGCCACCGTCCGTCCCTCGCCCTGCAGGCGCGAGATCGTCGCCGCCTTGTCCGCCGGGAGCACGCGGGCGATCACCTCGTCGATGCCGACCTCGGCGGCCGCGGCGCGCGCCGCGCCCTCGGAGTCGCCGGTGAGCAGCACGGGGTGCAGGCCGAGCGCCTTCAGCTCGGCCACGGCCTCGGCGGAGGTCGGCTTGACCGGGTCGCGCAGCACGAGCGCGGCCCGGGCGCTGCCGTCCCAGGCGACGACGACGGCGGTCGCCCCGTCCCGCTCGGCGTGCCCGACGGCGTCGCGCACCTCGTCCGGGACGCGCACGCCCGTCTCGTCGAGCCAGGTCAGGCGGCCGACCGCGACGCGGCGCGCGCCGAGCCCACCCGATCCCTCGCTGCCCAGGCCCGCGTGCGCCGTCCGGACCACGGCCTCGACACCGCCGCCCGCCGTGGAGCGGAAGTCGAAGACCTGCAGTGCGCCGATCGTGACGCCGTCGGCCCCGGTTCCCGCGGAGCTGTCAGAACCAGCGCGCGGTACCCCACCACGAGGTTCTGACAGGTCGGAGGAGGCGATCGCCTGGGCGATCGGGTGCTCGCTGCGGTCCTCCACCGCGGCGGCCCAGCGCAGGGCCTCGTCGGCGTCCACGCCCTCGGCGGGCACCACGCGCTCCAGCGCCATCGCGCCGGCCGTGACGGTGCCGGTCTTGTCGAGCACCACGGTGTCGACCCGGCGGGTGGACTCCAGGATCTCCGGGCCCTTGATGAGCACGCCGAGCTGGGCGCCGCGCCCGGTGCCGACCAGCAGCGCCGTCGGGGTCGCGAGACCCAGGGCGCAGGGGCAGGCGATGATCAGCACCGCCACGGCGGCGGTGAAGGCGAACTGCGCCCCGGCACCGGCCAGCAGCCAGCCACCCAGGGTGAGGACGGCCAGGGCCAGCACGATCGGCACGAACACCGCCGAGATGCGGTCCGCGAGCCGCTGCACCGGCGCCTTGCCCGTCTGCGCCTGCGAGACCAGCCGCCCGATCTGGGCCAGCGTGGTCTCCTCGCCGACCCGCGTGGCGCGGACCAGCAGGTGACCGGAGGTGTTCACGGTGGCCCCGGTGACGGCGTCGCCGGGGGCGACGTCCACGGGCACCGGCTCGCCCGTCAGCAGCGAGGTGTCGACCGCGGAGGTCCCCTCGACGACCTCGCCGTCGGTGGCCACCTTCTCGCCCGGGCGGACCGTGAACAGGTCGCCCGTGCGCAGCGCCCCGACGGCGACGCGCTCGGTGACCAGGGTGCCGCCGTCGGAGCTCACGGGACGCCCGTCCGGACCGGTGACGACCCGCTCGGCCTCCTTGGCGCCGAGCTCCAGGAGCGAGCGCAGCGCGTCGCCGGCGCGGCGCTTGGACCGGTGCTCGGCGTAGCGGCCGGCCAGCAGGAACGTCGTGACGACGGCGGCCACCTCGAGATAGAGCTCCGGCGTGGCGCCGTGCTCGCGCGACGGCAGCAGGGAGACCTGCATGGTCATGCCGATCTCGCCGGCCCCGCCGAGCAGCAGCGCCCACAGCGACCACAGGGTCGCCGCGACCACGCCGATCGAGACGAGGGTGTCCATGGTCGAGGCACCGTGCCGGGCCGCACGGGCCGCCGCGGCGTGGAACGGCCAGGCGCCCCAGGTCACCACGGGCAGGGCCAGGGCCGCGACGACCCACTGCCAGCCGGCGAACTGCAGCGCGGGGACCATGGAGAGCAGCACGACCGGCACGGTGAGGACGGCGGCGACGCGCAGGCGCCGCCGCAGGTCGTCGCCGCGGTACTCGGTGTGCACGTGGCCGCCGGAGTGCTCGCCGTGCTCTGCCTGCTCAGGGCGCGCGTCGTGCTCAGCGTGCTCGTCGGGGTGTGCCGCGCCGTCGGGAGCGGGCGCCGTGGACCGCGAACGGGTGACGGTCGCGGTGTAGCCGGCGGACGCGACGGCCTGCACGAGGTCGGCGTCGGTGACGCCGTCGGGGCGGCGCACGTGCGCGCTCTCCAACGGCAGGTTCACGGTGGCTTCGACGCCGGGCAGCCGCGTGAGCTTCTTCTCGACCCGGGCGACGCACGAGGCGCACGTCATGCCCTGGATGGCGAGGTCGACCTCGGCCTGCGGTGCGGCCGGGGCGGTGTGGGTGTTGTGCGGGGTGCTCATGGGTGACTCCTGGGGAGAGCTGGTGCGGAGGTCACCGGCGACGGACCGGGGTGGCGGCCGTCGGGGTCGGGGCGCGGGGCGGATGCCGCCCGGCGCGGCGCGGAGTGCCTGCACGGTCCGACGGCGTGGCGTCGGACCGTGGTTCGGCAGGCTGTCCGCGAGGGAGGGCCGGGCTACTCGCCCGGCCCGAACGAACGGGCGGCGGCGTCGTGGGCGTGCTGGCGCGCCGGGGCCTGCTCGGCGTGCTGCTCCCGCAGGGCGTTCGGCTGCACGGTCAGCGAGGCGACGGCGTAGCCGGCCTCGTCCACGGCGTCGCGCAGCGCCTGCTCGTCGAGCGGCTCGTCGGAGAAGACGGTGGCCTCGGACTCGCCGCCGTTCTCGAGGACGATGCTGACGTGCTCGACGCCCTGGACGTTCTCGAGCTCGCTGGTCACGTGGGCGACGCAGTTGGCGCAGGTCATGCCGGTGACGCCCAGCGTGGTGACGGTGCTCATGGGTGCTCCCTCGGTCGGTGGTGGGTGGATCAGCTGCGGACGAGGCGCCCGATCGCGGCGGACGCCTCCTTGACCTTGGCGGCCCCGGCCTCGTCGGACTCACGGGCCGCGTCGACGACGCAGTGCCCGAGGTGGTCCTCGACGAGGGCGAGGCTGACGGACTGCAGGGCCTTCGTCACGGCGGACACCTGCGTGAGGATGTCGATGCAGTAGACGTCCTCGTCGATCATCCGCGCGATGCCCCGCACCTGCCCCTCGATGCGACGCATGCGCTTGAGGTACGCCGCCTTGTCGGACGCGTACCCGTGGGGTGCGTCGTGCTCGCCGATGGTGGTGTCGGGGTGCGTGATGGCCTCGGTCATGCTTCCAACATACCCCCATGGGGTATGAAGTCAAGGGGCGCGACCGAATTCGCGGGACGTCTCGACAGCCCGGGCGCTCGCCGCGAGGATGGAGGCATGGACGACGACGCGGACGCCGGCCCCGAGTTCGACGGCGTGCGGATCGGGCGCCCCGCCACCAGGGCGCTGTCGCGCGCGGGCTACACCACCCTCGTCGAGCTGCCCGAGCCGCTCGACGAGCTGCTGGCCCTGCACGGCGTCGGACCGAGGGCCGTCCGGCTGCTGAGCGAGGCCCGCGCGGACCGCTGACGCGCGCGCGTCACTTCTTCTTGGACTTCTTGCCCTTCTTCGACTTCTTCTTGCCCTTGGCGTCCTTCTTCGAGCTCGCCGTCGAAGCCTTCGCCGCGTCCTTCTTCGCCTTCTTCTTCCCGTCCGAGTTCGAGCCCTTCGACCCACCGGCCGACGCCGCGGTCCCGGCCGCCGGGACCGGCTTGCGCGCCGTGGCGGTGGCGCGTGCCGCCGTCGGACCCTCGGCGTCGGCGACCTTGGCCTTGAAGCCCGCCCCGATCCGGAACCGGGGCACGACGGCGGCCGGCACGTCGACGGTGGCGCCCGTGCGGGGGTTGCGGGCGGTCCGGGCGGGGCGCGACGTGCTGTCGAACGTGCCGAACCCCACCAGGGACACCCGCTCCCCGGCGGAGACGCCGTCGACGATGGACGCCAGGACGGCGTCGACGTGCCGCCTGGCCTCGGCGGGGCTGCTGCCCGCGCGCTCGGCGACGGCGTGGACGAGCTCGGCCTTGTTCATGCGTACCTCCGGTGTCGTCGTCGGCACGCGGCGGCGTCCATCGAGCGGGGTGTCGACCGGTGCCAGTCCATGCCCCATTGAAGCGTGAAGCCCGCAGCAGGTCACCGACCGCGCGGGCGCGCCGTCCTGACCGTGTGCTCAGTCGGCGAGCCGGATCGACGCCGCGAACTCGTCGAGGACGGGTAGCAGCGCGTCGAGCTGCACGAGGTTCGAGGTGCCGTACATGACCACGACGTCGCGCCCGCCGGCACGCCACGCCCAGTTCACGGAGACGACGATCTCGCCCTCGAGCGCGTCGGCGCGCGTGTACCGGACCGCACGGCGACCGCTGCCCAGCCCGCCGACGACGTCGGTCACCTGAGGCTCGCGGGTGGCGTCCGGGTCGGGCAGGCCGAGCATCCTCTCCTCGGTGGTCTCGGGCGAGGTGGGGGCGTCGACGACCTGCACCATCTCCAGCCCCTTGTCGGGCGTGCCGAGCAGGGCGAACCGGTGCATCCCCTCGAGCATGCGCGGATAGGCCAGCAGGGCGTCGAGCATGCGACGGAGGGCCGCCTGCTCGTCGTCGGTGTACTCGAAGGCCTGGGCGGCGAGGTGCGCGACGGTCCCGGCCCACTCGTCCTCGTCCGGGTAGCCGTTCCACGGGAACGCCTCCGGGACGTAGACCCATCGGTCGGTGTCGAAGTCGACGCGGAGCGTCATGCGGGCTGCCTCTCGGGGGTGGTGTCGTCGGCCGTCGACCGGCCGGCGGGAACGTCCCGCCAGCGCAGCGAGGCCATCATCGTGTCGCCCAGCTCCGTGAGCTCGTCGACCAGCGGCGTCAGCTCCGGGTCGGGCGCGCCCGAGATCGTGAACGTCCCGACCAGCACCGCCGCACCGGGGACCGGCGGCGTCCAGACGTGGTGCACGGTGCGCACCGCGCCGCCCGGCGACTCCCCGGGGAGGTCGACGTCCGGGGCGGGCGCGTCGTGATGCTCCACCACCTGACGGCGGGCCTCACCCGCCCGGGTCACGACCGTCGTCGCGTCCGCGTCGGGTGCGCCACCCGGCCCTGCCGGGGCGAACGCCAGGGCCAGGGACACCGGTGCCCGCCACGGGACGCCGAGCGGGAGGACGACGTCGACGACGCCGCGCTCGCGTGCCGATCTCACCGTCGCGACCAGCGACCGCTCCAGCCGGCGGATACGCCCCCGCGTCCGGTCGTCGAGCCGGGTGCCGTAGTGACGCCGGACGACGGCGCGGACGTCGGCCTCGACGTCGCCCTGCGCCGGGATCAGGACGAAGCCCGGCGGCAGGATGAGGGCGTATGCCGGTGGTCTGGGGTGTGTGGGGGCCACGGTCTCGGTCACGGAGCAGGTGGCTCTCGGGTAGTGCGTGGGGGTGCGAGTCGCTGCTCGGGGACCTCGATGCCGTCGCCGGGCGCAGGTGCTGACGCCGGGGCGACGCGCCAGGAGCGTGGGAGCAGTCGGAAGGTGCCCAGGACAATGCGCGTCAGGAGGATGCCGTTCAAGCACAACATCACGGTGACGACATACCCGGCGGTGGGGGGAGGAGAATCCTCGGGCAAGAGCGACCCGGCGTGCGCACCTGTGCTGAAGAAGAGCAGGACTCCGAAGAAGAGGAGCATCCCGCGACCGATCGGTGGAATCCGCAGGTGCCCGTCAGCGGACCAACTCGTGTCTCGACGGACGCGTGGAAGCCGGATGCTGAGGAATATTGCCGCAGCATAGATGGATGCCGGGACCCAAGAGAGCCAACGGAACGCGGTAGCGAGGAGACCCAGCGATCCAAAGTTGTCGCCCATCGCTAGTGCGACGAACATCTGCACCACCACCCAGAACATCTCGGCACAGAAGCACATCGCCATGACAAACGTGAGTCTGCCGACCACGTCCCAGCGATCGAGCATCTTCTCGAGCGTCACTTGGATCTCCCTGCTGGGTCCCATGCACCGACGACATCGAACGTCGCACCATCCACCTCAGCCCACCAGTCGCCGTATGCTCGGAGGGCATCGCCCGCCGAGCCGCGTGCCTCCCGGAAGCCTCCCCCTAGACCGAGGATTCCGCCGTTGATCACGTCGTCGTGCCAGCTCACGCCGGTTCCGGCGACCCCGACGATGTTGTTGGTGAATCCGGCGTTCCGCAGCGCACCCCCGGCGCCGAGGATCGCGTCGTCGACCAGGCCGCCGGCACCGAGACGGGCGTTCTGTGCGGCAGTAGCGAAGGCTGCTCCGTCGGTGCCGCCGCCACGGAACACTCTCCACACGTCGTCGAGGCTCCGGTAGGCAGGGCGACCCGCGAGCTTGATGCCTTCGAGCATCATCCCGTCGGGCAGGACGCCCGAGATGTCGTCGGCGACGCGGACCGCCTCGTCGCCGTACTGCATGGCGGCTCGGAACGGGCGCAGGAGCGTGCCGAACACGCCGGGACGCTGTGCGCCGGACCACGCGAGCCGTGCGGAGCGTGTCACCCGGAGTGCCCCGGTCGCGCCCTTGACGCCGGACCCGATCGCTGCGCCGACGCCCAGGGTCAGCAGCGCGACCGTGTCGAGCCCGACATCGAGCCAGGACCCGTTGCCCGTCGTCGCTAGCGTGAGGCTGAGGAGCAAGGTCGCCGCCGCGAACGCGACGGCGAAGGGCAGCAGGAAGGGGAAGAAGATCGATAGCACTCCGAGGGCCGTCGCGATGATCGACAAAGCGTCCTTGAGGACCTTGATCCAGCCCATGTTGTCTGTGACCCAGCTCTTGAAGCTGTCCCAGCGGGAGTCGGTGAGCCCGTCGGCGTCGACGGCGTCGTCGATCTTGCGTCGGGCGACGTCTCCCGCCTCCTCGACGGCCGCGAGCGCACCGTCGTACGACGTCCGCGCCTCCACGAGGGTCTGGGTGAGGGGCTCGACGGCGTTCTCGAGCCGGGTCAGCTCGTCGCGGCGCGACTCCAGTTCCTCGATCGTGGCCCACTGCATCGCGTGCTCGGCCTCGGTGATCTGCGCGTCGTAGGACGAGACGGTGTCGGCGGTGGACTCCCGGACCGCGATCGCCCCGGTGACGTCGGACTGTGCCTGGTCGAGCACGTCCGCGAACGTGCTCAGGGCGGATCCCGCCGTCTCGTAGCGGTCCTGGATGGCGGCGAGGTGGGGGATCACCTCGTCCGACTGGGTGGCGAGCTCGGTCATCGCCTCGGACTCGTGCGCCTCGGCGTCCGCGATCGCTCGCTTGAGGTCGGTCACGGCGGTGCCGACCTTCTCGGCGAGACGGGTGTAGCGGGTCGCGTGCCGTCGGATCCCGCCGGCGTCGCCGTCGAGCGGCTCCATCGTCCAGACGCCCTGGAGCGCTTCGGTACGTGTCGTCATCGGTTGCCCTCCACCGCCACGGCCAGCTCGCCGTCGACCTCGGCGAACGTGTCCGCCACGCCGTCGGCGGCTTGTTGCAGGCCCTCCAGCGTGGCGATGAGCTCTGTCCTCGCGACGTCCCAGTTCTTGCCGAACGTCGCGACCGCGCCAGCCAGCCCGCGGTGCGGGATCATCGCGGCGAGGTCGTCGGCGGCGGACTCCGCGTCCGCGAGCGATCGCCCGATGCTCCGCAGCCGCGCGGACGTGTCCCGCACCGCTTCCAGGTCGAGCTGCAGCCGTTCACCCATCCGTCGTCTCCCTCGCCGATCCCCACGTCGCCGGGGGACAGCATGCCAGACCGGCGCCGCGCTGCCGATGGGCTGGACGACCCGTCTCACCTGCTGAGTCGGCTGGTCAGGCGCTCGCCGCGGCCGCCGCCCGTGCCCCGGCGGGGAGCGCCTCGAGGATGCGGTGCACCGCGTCGTCGTCGTGGGCCGCCGAGCAGAACCACGCCTCGAACACCGACGGCGGCAGGTTGACCCCTGCGTCGAGCATCGCGTGGAAGAACGGTCCGTGCCGGAACACGTCCTGCGCCTGGGCGTCGGCGTAGGAGGCGACGCCGTCGCGGGCCGCGGCCTCGCCGAAGAACACCGAGAACAGCGACCCGGCCCGCTGGATGCGGTGCGGCACGCCCTCGGCGTCGAGCGCCTCGCCCAGCCCGTGGGACACGGCGTCGGCCGCCTCGGCGACGCGTGCGTACACGCCGTCGTCCGCCAGGCGCAGCGTGGTCAGGCCGGCAGCCACCGCCACCGGGTTCCCCGACAGCGTGCCCGCCTGGTACACCGGCCCGGTCGGTGCGAGCTGGTCCATGATCGCGGCCGGCCCGCCGAGCGCGGCCACGGGCATCCCTCCGCCCACCACCTTGCCGAAGGTGAACAGGTCGGGGGTCCAGACGTCCTCGGCCGCCTGGCCGGCGTTCTCGAAGCCCCAGTACCCGGCCTCGGAGACGCGGAACCCGGTGAGCACCTCGTCCAGGATCAGCAGCGCCCCGTGCGCGGCGGTGATCCGCCGCAGCCCGGCGTTGAACCCGTCCGACGGCGGCACCACGCCCATGTTGGCGGGCGCGGCCTCGGTGATGACCGCGGCGATGCGCTCCCCGTGCTCGGCGAAGGCCGCCTCGACCGCGGGCAGGTCGTTGTAGGGCAGCACGAGCGTCTCGGCGGCGGAGGCCTCGGTGACGCCCGCGGTGCCCGGCATCGCCAGCGTCGCGACGCCGGAGCCCGCCTCGGCGAGCAGGGCGTCGACGTGCCCGTGGTAGCAGCCGGCGAACTTGATGACCAGCGGGCGTCCGGTGACGCCGCGGGCGAGGCGGACCGCCGTCATCGTCGCCTCGGTGCCGGTGGAGACGAGGCGGACCCGCTCGGCGGCGGGGACGCGACGCCGGATCTCCTCGGCGAGCTCGATCTCGCCCACCGTGGGCGCCCCGAACGACAGCCCGCGGGCGGCGGCCTCCTGCACGGCGGCGACGACCTCGGGGTGCGCGTGCCCCAGCAGCGCCGGACCCCACGACCCGACGAGGTCGACGTACTCGCGCCCGGCGACGTCGGTGACGTACGCGCCGCGCGCGCTCGCCAGGAACCGAGGGTCGCCGCCGACCGAGCCGTAGGCGCGGACCGGCGAGTTGACGCCGCCGGGGATCGCGCGCCGGGCGCGCAGGAAGGCCTCGTGGTTGTCGACCGGGGGCGTGCTGCTCACCAGTGCCGCCTCGATGTGCCCGAAGCCTGCGGTGTCCGTCATCGTCGTTCCTCCGTGGGGTTGCTGCGGCGTGCGTCGTCGGCCGGGGTCACTCGAGCCACGAGGCGATCTCGAGCGCCCAGTAGGTGAGGATCACGTCGGCCCCGGCGCGCCGGATGCCGAGGACCGACTCGAGCACCGAGGCGCGCCGGTCGATCCAGCCGTTCGCGGCGGCTGCCTCGATCATGGCGTACTCGCCGGACACCTGGTACGCGGCCACGGGGACGTCGGAGCGGTCGGCGACACCGCGCAGCACGTCCAGGTAGGAGCCGGCCGGCTTGACCATCACCATGTCCGCGCCCTCGGCCAGGTCCAGGTCGGCCTCGCGCAGTCCCTCGCGGGCGTTGGCGGCGTCCATCTGGTAGGTCCGCCGGTCGCCCTGCAGCGCCGAGTCGACGGCCTCGCGGAACGGACCGTAGAACGGGCTGGCGTACTTGGCGCTGTAGGCGAGGATCGACACGTGCTCGAACCCGGCGTCGTCGAGCGCGTCGCGGATCGCGGCGACCTGGCCGTCCATCATGCCCGACGGCGAGACGACGTCCGCGCCGGCCCGCGCCTGGGCGACGGCCATCGTCGCGTACCGCTCGAGCGTGGCGTCGTTGTCGACGACGGCCGTGCCGTCGGGGCCGTCCGTGAGGACGCCGCAGTGCCCGTGGTCGGTGAACTCGTCCAGGCAGGTGTCCGCCATGACGACGGGCCCCGGCCTTCCGGTCTCCGACTCGACCGCGGCGACGGCCTCGCGCGCGATACGGATGCCGCGCTGCAGGATCCCGTCGGGCGCCTCGGCCTGGGTGCCGCGGGCGTCACGCACCGCCGGGATGCCGAAGAGCATCACGCCGCCGAGCCCGGCCCGCGCGGCCGCGGTGACGGCGTCGTGCAGGGTGGCCTCGCTGTGCTGCACCTGGCCGGGCATGGAGCTGATCGGGACGGGCGCGGAGATGCCCTCCTTGACGAACAGCGGCAGCACGAGGTCCGCCGCGTGCAGCCGGTGCTCCGCCACGAGGCGGCGCATGCGGGGCGTGGCGCGCAGCCGCCGTGGCCGGTGGACGATCCCCGAGGTGCTCATGGTTCTCCTTCGCAGGCGGTGGTGACGGCGGCGGCGAGCGCCGCGTCGGTGGGACGGTCGGCGACGGCGGCCACGGTCAGCCCGGTCTCGCGCGCCGCCTCGGCGCTGGGTCGGCCGATCGCGACGACGGGCGCGTGCGTGCCGTACTGCGTGGCGATCTCGCGGGCCACGGAGCCGGAGGTCACCACCACGATGTCATAGCGTGCGCCCACCACGTCCGCCGGCAGGTCGCTGCGCACGGTGCGGTAGGCGGTGACGACGTCCGGCGTCCACCCGAGGGTCCGGAGCCCGTCGCGCAGCGTGGGGCGCGCCCGGTCCCCGAGCGGCAGCAGGACCCGGGTGCCGGCCGGATCCGCGGAGGCCGGAGCCGCGGACGACGGAGCAGGGAAGGTGGCGACGAGGCCGTCCGCGGACGCCTCGCCGTCGGGCACCAGGTCGGCCGCGATCCCGGCGTCGGCCAGGGCGCGCACGGTCGCGGGCCCGACGGCGGCCCACCGGACGGGTGCGGCGGCCAGCGTCGCGCTGGTCGCGCCGGTCGGGTGGTGCTGTGCGGCGCTGAGCGCCTCGACCGCGTTGACGCTGGTGATCACGACCCAGGCGTACCGGCCGGCCAGCACGTCGGAGACTGCCGCCGCGAGCGTGGCGCCGTCGTCGGCGGGAGCCCGCTCGATGACGGGCGCGACGGTCACCTCGGCCCCGGCGCGGCGCAGGAGGCCGGCCAGCCCGGCGGCGCGTGCGGGGGATCGGGGCAGCAGGACGGTGCGCCCGGTCAGGTCGGTCACGCCCCCTCCGGGTCGTCCGTCCCGGTGGTGGCCCGGGTGGGCTCCGGCGGAGCGGGCTCGGCCGGGGAGAGGGGCGCCAGCCGGGCAGCGCCGTCGGCCAGGAGCCGCTCGGCGACCCGGACGCCCAGGGCGTAGGCGGCCTCGTCGGCTGTGGTGAGCGTCGCCGTCGGGGCGATCTCGACGCGGGCGGTGTGCTTGAGCTGCTCGGTGCCGTCCAGGGAGGCGACGACGGCGGACAGCACCAGCACTCCGTCCTCCAGCCGGGCGTAGGCACCGATCGGTGCGGCGCAGCCCGCCTCGAGCCGCGCCAGGACGGCGCGCTCGGCGGTGACGGCGAGCCGGGTGGGCCGGTGGTCGAGCTCGGCGAACGCCTCGGCGAGCACGGCGCCGAGCCCCGGGCTGCCCGTCGTGCCGCCGTCGGGCACCAGGTCGGTGCTGCGCGCCTCCACGGCGAGCGCACCCTGGCCGGGCGCGGGGGCGACGACGAGCGGGTCGAGGATCTCGCTGACCACCTCGGTGCGGTGCAGGCGCGCAAGACCGGCGAGGGCGAGCACCACGGCGTCGAGGTCCGGGTCGGGTCCGAGGGCCCGCGCCAGGCGGGTCTCGACGTTGCCCCGGATGTCGACGATCTCGAGGTCGGGACGCGCGGCCTGGAGCTGTGCGGCACGGCGCGGCGAACCGGTCCCGACGCGACCGTTGCGCGGCAGCGTGTCGAGCGTGCGTCCGTCGCGGGCGCAGAGCGCGTCCCGCGGGTCCTCGCGCTCGGGCGTGACGTAGGTCAGCCCGGGCGCGGGGGTGGTCGGCAGGTCCTTGAGGGAGTGCACGGCGACGTCGCAGCGGTCCCCGGCCAGCGCGTCGCGCAGCGCGGTGACGAACACGCCGGTGCCGCCGAGGGAGGCGAGGGAGCCGGTCTTGACGTCGCCCTCGGTCTTGATGCGGACGAGCTCGACCGGGCGGTCCAGGAGCACCTCCAGCCGACGCGCGACGAGCCCGGACTGGGTGGTCGCCAGTGCGCTGCCGCGGGTGCCGAGACGCAGAGGGGCGGGTGCGGGGGTTGTCACCCGTCCATTGTCACGCATGGGCGCGGTGCGGCGTCGAGGGCACGGAGTGACGTGGGACCGAGTGTGAGGGGACCGAGGTTGACGGGGCAGAGGTGCAAGCCAGCGGCGGTTCAGAACGGAGGGTCGCCGGAGCCCACGGACGAGAGGTCGCGTGGCGCCGAGTCGCGTGGCGCTGAGCCGTGCCGACTGGCGACGACGCCGCCGTCCGGGCGGGTGGTGTGGCGTCGACCGGTGGGTGAGGTCCACTCGAGGTTGCCGCCGGGTGCCGGACCCTGCCGTGCCGTCCAGCCGGTCTGGTGCTTGAGCACGTGGTGGTGCCGGCACAGGTGGGCCAGGTTGTCCGCCCCGGTGGTGCCGCCGTCGGCCCACGCCGTCGTGTGGTCGAGGTCGGCGCGGACCGCCGGCACCGTGCACCCCGGGAACCGGCAGGTGGCGTCGCGGTGCCTGAGCGTGGCCTTGAGCGCCGACGGGGCCGTGTAGCTCTCCCGTCCCACCGACAGCGGAACGCCCGACTCGGGGTGGGTCAGCACGCGCCGGAGCGACGGCGCGAGGGCGGCGAGCTCGCGGGCCGTGTCCGGTGCGACCGGTACGTGGCCGTCCAGGTCCGCGGGGATGTCGGCGACGCCGAGCAGGGTCAGGACCGGCACGGTCACCGTGACCTGCGGGCGGATGCTCCGCGCGATCGTCGCGATGCCCAGCACGGGGCGCGTGCGGGCCGTACCGGGGGCTGTCCCGGAGTCTCTACCGGGTGCCGTCGCGGGTACCGCGTCGCGGTCCAGGGTGCCGTCGTCGAGCAGCAGCGCGGCCAGGACGTCCGCGCGGCCCTGGGAGACGGTGAGGCTGTCGGTTTCCGCGTGGAGCGCCGTCGCGGTGCGGGTCAGCCGGTCGTACGCCGCATGGGCGAGGGTCACGGGCAGGTGCGCCGTGAGCCAGGCCATCCCGTCGCGGGCGTCGTCGAGGTAGACCGCCCGGTGCTCCGACGCCTTCGCGGACCGGACCTCGACCGGTTCGGGGTGGACGTTGTCGCGTGCGCGCCGCGTGCGGGCGTCCACCTGGGCCGGGGTGCTCGTGGCCAGCGCGGGGGCGACGGAGGACTCGACGCGCCGGGCGTCCGCCGGGTCGAGGTCGGCGAGGTGCCGGGCGAGGCGCGCCGCGTGCGCCCAGGAGCACCGGCCGGCGGCCAGCGCCGCGAACGACCGGGGTGCCTTGCGCCGCAGGGTCTGCGCCTGCTCGCAAAGGCTTCCGGCGGCGTGCTCGCCCAGGCGCAGCGTGGTCCCGACCTCGGCGACGACCGCCCGCCGCACCAGCTCCCGCCGGCGGGACGAGGAGGTCCGCCGCAGGGACGGGTCGTCGGTGTCGAGCACCGCCGACTCGGCGTCCTCGGCCAGGTCGGCGATGTCGGCCAGCAGCGCGGCCCGGCGGCCCTCCAGGGCGTTGATCTCGGCCTGGGCCGCGCTCAGGTCCGCCAACAGCTCGTCCAGGCGTGCGAGCGTCACGTCCCGGCCGGCGGGCCGCCGTCGGGCACCGGAATCTGCCCTGGTGCGGGTGTCGGCGGACCTCGTTGTCATGCACCGAGACTATCAGAAATCGAACACCCGTTCGAGTGTTGCGGAAGGCTGATCGCGCACTCGCTGCCGGTCCGCCCCGCGCGTGGAAGCATGAGGCAGACGGGTGCAGCGCGCGCCCGGGTGAGGAGCGCTCCCATGGACGCGGTTCAGCACAGCATCGCCCTGGTGGCCCACGACAACAAGAAGGTCGAGCTCCTGCGCTGGGCAGAGTTCAACCGGGGGACGCTCTCCGGGCACTCGCTCTGGGCCACGGGGACCACCGGGACGATGCTGGAGTTCGAGCTGGGCCTGCCGGTCCACCGGCTCCTGTCCGGACCGGTGGGCGGTGACCAGCAGATCGGCGCGAAGATCGCCGAGGGCTTCATCGACATGCTGATCTTCTTCTGGGACCCGCTCGAGGCGCAGCCTCACGACCCGGACGTCAAGGCGCTGCTCCGGCTCGCGGCGGTCTGGAACGTGCCCATGGCGTGCAACGTCGCGACGGCGGACATGATGATCTCCTCGCCGATGATGCGCGAGGACTACGCGGCGAGCCGGCCCGTGATCGGCGCGCGGCCCTGGGAGGGCGGCGCCGTCCCGTGACGTGCGGCCACCAGGCTTCATGAGACCTCTCTCACGGTGCTGCCACGGTGGCCTCATGGACCGTCCCTAGCGTGCGAGGCACGAGCCGCACAGCGCATCCCGCGCCCCGCGGCACTCTCACCGGGGAGCACCTGTGATGAAGAACAGGATCTTAGGGACGTTCGCCGCGCTGTGCCTGGCACTGGCGAGCGTCGGCATGGGAGCGGGCGCGGCGCACGCCGACGACGACGACCGGGTCAGCTGCACGGGGTACGCCTCGAAGAACGCGCAGTACCGGGTGACGCTCGCGGAGCGCGACGACGACCGGATGCGGGCGGCCATGCGGGTCGACGCCGCGAAGCCCGGCCAGCGGTGGACCGTCACGGTCTACCGCAACGGCAGCAAGGCCTACCGGATCACCGAGCGGGCGAACCGTCACGGGAACATCAGCGTCGCCAGGACCGTGCGCGGAGACGACGACGACCGGTTCCGGTTCGTCGCCGTCTCGAGCAGCGGCCAGCGGGCCGCGCGCACGGTCGAGCTCGACGACGATCTCGAGTGCCGCAGCGGCAAGGGCTCGAAGGGCAGCAGGTACGGCTACTCGGTCCAGGAGTCGGGCGACGACCGCGTGACGGCGCAGGTTCGTGTCAACGGCCCGACGAAGGGCGCCCGGTGGACCGCCACGTTCTACCGGGACGGCAGCAGGGTCGCCTCGACCACCTCGCGGGCGAACTCGTTCGGCAACGTCACCCTCGGCCGGACGTTCGGCGCGGACGACGACCGGGTCAAGGTGGTGGTGAGGTCCTCCACCGGCGAACGGATCTCGCGCACCGTCGACCTCGACGACTGACGGCCGTCCCGCACGCCTCGCTCCCGGCCGCCCTCGTGGCACGCCGGGGGCGGGGCGACGCCGCGTGAGACGCTGAGCCATGCCGCTGCGCTTCGAAGAGCTCGACTTCCAGACCACGCCGATGGGGGAGATCAGCCTGCGCCGCCGGTACGACCCGGCCGCGCAGCAGGACGTGTACGAGGTCCGGCTCGGCGACGAGTACCTCATGTCCAGCCTGTTCACGGTGGCGGAGCGCGAGCTCGCCACCCTCGCCCTCGCCCGGCTCGACGCACCCGCCGGCGGCCTGCGCGTCCTCGTCGGCGGCCTCGGGCTCGGCTACACGGCGCTCGCGGCGCTGGCCGACCCGCGCGTCGGGGACGTGACCGTCGTCGAGTACTCGGGGCCGGTCCTGGACTGGCACCGGCGCGAGCTGCTGCCGGAGGCCGCGGGGCTCGCCACCGACCCGCGCTGCCGGCTCGTCCAGGACGACTTCTTCCGCCGCGTCCGTGCCGAGCCCGAGGTCCGGTACGACGCGATCCTGCTGGACGTCGACCACAGCCCGCGTCACGTGCTCCACCCGAGCCACGCGGCGTTCTACGCCGCGGACGGGCTGCGGGCGATGTCCCGGCACCTGGCGGACGGGGGCCTCTTCGCCCTCTGGTCGGACGACCCTCCCGACGCCCCGTTCGAGGCCGTGCTCGGCCAGGTGTTCGCCGAGCATTCGGCGCACCCCGTCGACTTCCCCAACCCGATCACCGGTGGTCGCTCCAGCAACACGGTCTACCTGGCCCGCGGCGTCACAGCCCGTTGACCGCCGCCTGGGCGTGCGCCACGATCGCGGCCAGCCCCGTGCCGGCCACCCAGCCGCCCGTCACGGCGAGCCCGGGGACCTGCCCGACGGCGGCGCTCAGCGCCGTGACGTCGGCCCGGTAGGCGGGGGTCGGCGGCGGCAGGGCGCCGTCCCAGCGCTGCAGCAGGTGGTCCTGCACCCGGTCCGCCAGCGGCACGCCCAGGAGCACCGAGGCGTCCCGTGCGGCCTCGTCCGCGGTCGGGGGGACGGTCTCCTCGCCGAGACGCCCGTACGACAGCCGCAGCACGTGCATCCCCGCACCGGCCGCGCTCCGCACCCGGGCGGCGAGCCACGGCCACTTGGCGGTCGAGTGCGTCAGCGCCTTCGCGCGCACGTCCGCGCCGCCGGGAGCCACCAGCATCCCGGACCCGCGGGGCGCGGCGTCCAGCTCCGGGGCGTCCACGAGCAGCGTCGCGAGCCGCACGTCCGCCCCGGCCTCCGGGGCGGGGACGACGTCGGTCCACGGCGAGAGTAGCGGCCCGACGGCGGGTGTGGTCACCACGAGGCGCGGCGCCGTGACGGTGTGCAGCGACCCGCGGCCCCCGGCGACCCCCGCGGCCGTGGCGCGCGAGCGCACGACCCAGCCGCCGTCGTCGGCCCGCTCGATGCCCACGACCTCCTGGCCGAGCCGGAGCGCGGTGTGGATGGGACCGGTCGCGTCCGTGATCGGGGTGTCGGTCCAGATCTCGGCGCTCGCGGCGATCTGCCCGGCGAGCGCCTCGACGACCGCGTGCATCCCGCCGTCGATGCCGCGCACGGCCGAGCCGGCCGGGGCGGCGGCACGCAGCGCCGCGACGGCCCGGGTGAGGGACCCCTCGACGGCGAACCGGTCCTGGAGGCCGGGGGCGACGGACGCCACGGCGAGCCGGTCGAGCGGTGCTGAGTGCACGCCGGTGGCGACCGGGGCGACGAGCCGGTCGGTGGCCCGCGCGCCGAGCCGTGCGCGCACCAGCGTGCCGAGGTCGTCGGCGTCGGCGCCCACGAACCGGGGCAGGACGCGGTCGAGCGAGGCGCGCAGGACGCCGGGCCAGCCGATGGCACGGCGGACGTCGGGTGCCCACGGCACGGCCGGGATGCCGAGCACGCCGGCCCGGGGCAGTGGGAACGCGTGCCCGGCGGCGTACCCCCAGGCGGACAGGGGTGCGGGCTCGACGACGTCGAGGCCCAGCTCCTCCGCGAGCTCGGTGACGGCGGTGCCCCGGGCGGCGAAGGACTCGGCACCGAGGTCGACGGGGACGCGCGGCAGCGACTCGAACGCGCCGCCGCGCACCGGGCCGCCCAGCCGGGTCGACGACTCGAGCACCACCGTGCGCAGCCCGCGCTCGATGAGCGTGCGGGCGGCGACCAGCCCGCCGATCCCGCCGCCGACGACGACGGCGTCGACCTGCTGGCTCACAGCGAGTGGACGAGCTCGACCACGCGCGTGAGCACGGTCGGGTCGGTGGTCGGGGGCACGCCGTGGCCCAGGTTCACCACGTGGCCCGGCGCCCCGGCACCGCGGGCGACGACGTCGCGGACGTGCGCCTCCAGCGCCTCCCAGGGGGCGCCGAGGAGCGCCGGGTCGATGTTGCCCTGCACGGGGACGTCGCCGCCGAGGAGCTCCGTGGCCTCGTCGAGCGGGGTGCGGTAGTCGACCCCCACCGTCGGGTGGCTGATCCCGGCGTCGCGCAGCACGTCGCGCATCGCCGGGAGCAGGTGCCCCGTGGCGGTGCCGAAGTGGATGCCGGGAACCCCCAGCTCCGCCACGTGCCGCAGGGCACGGGTGGACGACGGCGCCACGTGCGCCGTGTAGTCGGCGAGGGACAGCGAACCCGCCCACGAGTCGAAGAGCTGCACGGCGCTGGCGCCGGCCAGGACCTGGGTGCGCAGGAACCGCCCGGTGAGGTCGGCGGTCCACGTGGTCAGCCGGCGCCAGGTCTCCGGGTCGGCGTGCATGAGCGTGCGCGCGGCCAGGTGGTCCCGCGAGGGCCGGCCCTCGACGAGGTAGGCGGCGAGCGTGAACGGCGCGCCGCCGAACCCGATGAGGGGCGTCGAGGCGGAGGCGTCGGACAGCCCGGCGACGGTGCGCTCCACGGCCTGGGCGATCGGCGCGAGGGTCTCGTCGTCGAGGTCGCGCGCGACGAGCTCGTCGATGTCGGCGGCCGTCCGGTAGGGGCGGTCCATGACCGGCCCGACGCCGGAGACGATCTCGACGTCGACGCCGGCCAGCTTGAGCGGCACCACGATGTCGCTGAAGAAGATCGCCGCGTCGACGCCGTGGCGGCGGACGGGCTGCAGCGTGATCTCGGCGGCGAGGTCCGGCCGCAGGCAGGACTCCAGCATCCCGACACCCTGTCGCACCTCGCGGTACTCGGGCAGGGACCGGCCGGCCTGCCGCATGAACCACACGGGCGTCCGTGCCGGGCGATCACCTCGCAGCGCGCTGACCAGCGGGGACGTGGTCGTGCGCCCGTCGGCGAGGGGGTGGGAGGCGGGCAGGTTGCTGACGTTCACCGTGGGGGATGTCACGGTCAACGATTCTGCCCCGTGGGGGCACAGATCATAAAGTGGGGGCACTGTGGTTCTCCTCTCCCTCACCGCGTCCCACCACGAGCTGGACCTCGACGCCCTCGAGCGTCTGTCCACCGGCTCGATGTCCGTGGGCCGTACCGTCGTGGGCACGTGCCGCCCCGTGCAGGGCACCGTGGTCATCTCGACCTGCAACCGGTTCGAGCTCTACCTGGACGTCGACGCCCCCCTCGACGGGGACACGGTCCGCCACGCCACGCGTCACGTCGCCGAGCTCGTCGCCGAGTCCTCGGGGGTGTCCACCGACGTCGCCGCGAGCTCGTTCACGGTGCGCACCGGGTCCGAGGTCACCGAGCACCTCTTCGCGGTGGCCGCCGGCCTGGACTCGATGGTGGTGGGCGAGCGGGAGATCGCCGGGCAGGTGAAGCGGGCGCTCGCGGAGTCCCGGGCCGACGGGACCACGTCCAAGACGCTGGAGCTGCTGTTCCAGACGGCGTCGCGCACGTCCAAGCAGGTCGGGCGGTCGACGGCGCTGGGCGGCGCCGGGCGCTCCCTGGTGGCGGTCGGGCTGGACCTGGCCGGCCGGTCGATGCGCCCGTACCCCGTGGCCCGCGCCGTCATCATCGGCACCGGTGCCTACGCGGGCGCCACCGTCGCGGCGTTGCGCGCCCGGGGGTGCGAGGACATCCGGGTGTACTCGCGGTCCGGGCGGGCGCAGGCGTTCGCGGCGTCGCACGGCACGGGCGCCGTCGGCGTCGACACCGAGTCGCTGGTGGAGGCGCTGGGCGACGCGGACGTCGTGGTGTCCTGCTCGGGGGCGCGGGGCGGCCGCCCTGGTCCGGCGGCGGACGCGGAGGCCTCGCTGGCCTACGTCCTCGACGCGGCCTCCGTGGCCCGTGCCCGGGAGCGCGCCGCCGCACGGGCGGGCGACGAGCCGGAGCCGGACGCCCTGGTGATCCTGGACCTGGCGCTGCACCGTGACGTGGAGCCGTCGGTGGCGGACGTCGAGGGCGTGCTGCTGTACGACCTGGCCTCGCTGACGGCGCACGCCCCGGCCACCGAGCGCGCCGTCGTCGACCAGGCCGGCCGGCTGGTGGCCCAGGCCGCCGCACGGTTCGAGGAGACCCGGCTGGGTCGCGCCGCGGACGCCGCCGTCGTCGGGCTGCTCGACGAGGCGGAGCGCCAGGTCGCCGTCGAGGTGGCGGCCGCCGTGGAACGGCTGGCCGGCGAGCTCGCGCCGCACGGGCAGGAGCCCACCGAGTCGGACCGGGACGAGATCGCCCGGGCGGTGCGCCGCCGCGCGCACGCCGCCCTGCACGGCCGCATCGTCGCGGCCCGCGCGACGGCCCTCGCCGAGGCACGGGCGGCGGAGGCCGCCGTCGTCGCGGCGGCCGAGCGGACGCTTCGCGCCGTTCCGGCGACCGATTGAACCTTTGTCGGGTTATATCGGGCCGTTCTCCGCGTTCGTGGGTAGCGTGATCGCCGAGGGGTCGCGGCTGCGGTCCCCGCGGGATCTCACCTCGGACGCGGAAGGACATTCACGATGGATGACTTTTGGAGCTATGTCTGGTTCCTCCTCTGGATCTTCCTCTTCATGGCGTACCTCATCGTCCTGTTCCAGATCCTCACGGACCTGTTCCGGGACCATCAGCTGAACGGCTGGTGGAAGGCGCTCTGGGTCGTCCTGCTGATCTTCGTCCCCATGATCACGGCGCTGGTGTACCTCATCGCGCGCGGGCGCGGCATGGCCGAGCGCAACATGGCGGCCGCGAAGGACGCCAAGGCGGCCACCGACGACTACATCAAGACGGTCGCCGGCTCGCCCGCCGACCACATCGCGTCGGCGAAGAAGCTGCTCGACGACGGCACGATCACCCCGCAGGAGTTCGAGGCGCTCAAGGCCAAGGCGCTGGCCTGAACCGACGGTCCGTGCGGTGCCGTCGACCGGTAGTTTGAGCGCCATGCGACTCGGCGTGATCGACATCGGCTCCAACACCGTGCACCTGCTCGTCATGGACGCGCGAGCGGGTGCACGGCCGGTGCCGCAGGCCAGCCACAAGACCACCGTGCGCCTGATGCGGTACGTCGAGCCCGACGGCTCGATCTCCAAGGCGGGCGTCAAGGAGCTGCGCAAGGCCGTCGAGGCGGCGGCGGCCGAGGGCGCCGAGCACGGCATCGAGCAGACGATGGCGCTGGCGACCTCCGCGCTGCGCGAGGCGACCAACGGCGCCGAGGTGCTGGCCGACCTGGAGAAGCGCGCGGGCGTGCCCATCGAGGTGCTCGCCGGCGACGAGGAGGCGCGGCTGACCTTCCTGGCGGCGCGCCGCTGGTACGGCTGGGGCGCCGGCCGGCTCCTGCTGCTCGACATCGGCGGCGGCTCCCTCGAGATCGCCACCGGCGTGGACGAGGCCCCGGACGTCGCCCTGTCCGTGCCGCTCGGTGCCGGCCGCATGACCCGGCGCTTCCTCCTCGACGCCGACCCGCCGAAGCCCGACGACGTGGAGACGCTGCGCGAGCACGCGCGCTCGGTGCTGCGCGACGCCGTCGGCCCCGTCGCGAAGGCCCCGGCGCCCGACCACGCCGTGGCCACCTCCAAGACGTTCCGCTCCCTGGCCCGGCTGGCCGGGATGCCTCGCCAGGTCATGGGAACCGGCGAGCGCTGGCGGATGCGCCACGACCACCTGGCCGACTGGGAGCCACGCCTGGCGAAGCTGTCCTCGGCGGACCGCACCGTGCTGCCCGGGATCGGTCCGGGCCGGGCGCTGCAGATCGTGGCGGGCGCTGTCGTCGCGCAGGAGGCGATGGCCGCCCTCGGCGTCGACGAGGTGGAGATCTGCCCGTGGGCCCTGCGCGAGGGCGCGATCCTGCAGCGGCTCGACCACCTCTGACTCACCAGCGGGGCGGGTCGCCGCCCCAGGGCCGCGCCGGTGCGGCGTAGTCGTCCACGGGCAGCGCCGGGCGCGCGGACCGCACGCGGCCGTGGGTGACGGTGGTGCCCGACGGCGGCAGCGCGGCCGGCGGGTGGTCCGGCTCCCGGCCGGGCGCGTCGAGGAGCCAGGCGGCCGTGCGGGCCAGGGAGGTCGCCACGTCCCGGCCGGCGCCGTCCCGGGCGCGCTCGACGAGGGCGTCGAGCACCCCCGCGGCGAGGAGGTAGCCGGTGGCGTGGTCGAGGGCCTGTGCGGGCAGCGCGCCCGGGGTGACGCCGTCGGCGGACTCGAGCAGTGCGATGCCGCTCGCGGCCTGCACGATCGAGTCGAACCCGCGGCGGCCCGCCCACGGGCCGGCCGGCCCCCAGGCCGAGACGCGGGCGTGCACCGCACCGGGCGGCAGCCGCAGCCCGTGGGCCTCGATCGCGCCGGGACGGTATCCGGTCACCAGCACGTCCGCGGCGTCGAGGAGCTCCTGGGCGCGGGCGTGGTCGTCCTGGCGGCGCAGGTCGAGGAGCGTCGACCGCTTGCCCTGCCCGGTGTCGAGGTGCTGGGCGGCGATCTCGGCCGGCTCGGGCGGGTCCACGCGCAGCACGTCCGCGCCGAGCAGCGCCAGGGTCCGGGTCCCGACGGGTCCCGCGATGACCCGGGTGAGGTCCAGCACCCGCGCACCCGCCAGGGGAGCAGCCGCCCGCCGGGCCGGTCGTCCGTCGGCGCGTGCCGTCGCCGCGACGAGGGGGCCGACGGCGGCGGCCCGGCCGGGTGCGCTCGCCCGCCACCCGCTCTCGCTCCGCACCCGGACCGCGACCGCCCCGGCGTCGGCCGCCGCGTCCTCGACGTCCTGGGCGGAGGCCTGCGCGAGGTGGTCGGCGAGGTCGTCGCGCGAGGCGTCGTCGGGCAGGTCGAGGATCCGCAGCAGCCGGGCGCGGTGGTGCGGGTAGTTGGCGTGGGTGCGGACCCAGCCGTCGGCCGTCGCGAAGAACCCGGAGTGGGGGGCGAACCCGGCCCAGGGTTCGCCGTCGAGGCGCAGCAGGCGGTCGGAGGCGAAGGACGCCGCCACGCGCGCCGGGTCGAGCGGGGCGTCCACCAGCGGCCCGCGCACCCCGGCGCGGCGCGCGGCGGAGCGCAGCGCCTCGAGCGCGGTGCGGGCGAGGTCGGCGACGGGCAGCGTCGCGGCGAGCCACGGCATGCCCCGACCGTATGCCACGGGATTTCACCCGTCCCGGTGGGCGAGCCGGGTGGATCCTGGGAGAGGCGGCGCCCTCATGCCACGGGCCCTCGGCCCCCGGGACCGCCGTGGCGCGAAGGAGTGCCTCATGGTCAGCACGCAGCGAGGTTTCGGCAGCTTCTCGGTCGACGACGTGGACGCCGCACGGCGGTTCTACGAGGACGTCCTCGGGATGCGGGTCACGGGCGACCGCGGGTTCCTCGCCCTGCACCTCGACAGCGGGACCACGTTCATGGTGTACCCGAAGGAGGACCACGTCCCCGCGAGCTTCACGGTGCTGCACCTCGCGGTCGACGACGTCGACGAGGTGGTGGACGAGCTGGGCCGGCAGGGGGTGGAGATGCTCCGTTACGAGTCCTTCGACCACGACGAGCGAGGGATCGTCCGCGGCTTCATGGAGGGTGGCGACGGCGCCTGGTTCACCGACCCGGCCGGCAACGTGATCGGGCTCATGGACGGTCCGGGGGCGGAGCTCTTCGGCGCGATGACCTCCTGACCGCGGCGGCCGATAGGATCGGGCGCATGGCCAAGACTGCTGAGTTCGTGCTGCGTCCGTTCGAGGGTCTCCCGGGGGAGGCCGACTGGGTCTCGATGCGGGAGATCGTGCCCTCGGCGACCGCGCCGGCCCGCACCGTCGAGGCCCACGGCGGCCGCGACGTCGTCGTCGCCACGGTGCTGCCGGGCGGCTGGGCCGCGCTCCACCGCGAGGACGGCACCGTCCTGCTCGCGGTGCAGGGCGTGCTCAGCTCCGACGACATCAGCCGGTCGTTGGCCGCCGCGCTGCTCGCGGCGATCGACGTCGAGCCGGGCACGGGCATCCTGCCGGAGCAGCTCGAGGTCACCGCGGAGACCCCGCGCCTGCAGGACGTGCTGGACGCCTCCGTGCCGTTCGAGGTCACGGTCCACGAGGGCTACGACTACTGGATCGACTCCTCGGCGGAGATGACAGCCGAGATCAAGGAAGGCCTCGAGGAGGCCGCCGAGCAGACCGTCCCCACGGTCAAGCTCGAGGGTGTCGACGCCGCCTACTGGTGCCGGATGAGCCGCGAGTTCGTGCGGTGGGCCCGCACCGAGGACGAGGACCGCGTGGTCGACGCGATCGCCCGCCTGCACGCGAAGCGGGACTCGGGTCTGGCCGGCGGCAAGTTCCTCGGCATGTTCCGCGCCTGCGGACTCGTGGTGCCGGTGTGGGAGCTGCCGCGCGGCACGGAGGCGGACGAGCTGGCCGAGCCGGTCCAGGACCTGTCGACCCGGTTCGAGGCGGCGCTGGCCGTGGACGCACCGCTGGACGCGAACGAGCGCCGCGCGCGGGCGGGCATCATCTCCCGCCAGGTGACCCTGCGCTGACCCGCACAGAAACTTCACCCGGTCGCCCCCGACCGCGCCCCGAGGCGTGCAGGATCCCGCCCTACCCTGGGAGTAGGATTCTGAGGGAAGTTCTTTGCACTTCCGATCCCGGCGGGTCGCGCCGAGGATCACACCGACGATCGTGGCTGTGACGGCCGCACAGGCAGGGAGCTGTGAACGCGGACCAAGGGGGAACACGGACGAGCCGTGAGCCGGTGCCCGGCGAGACGGCGGTCAACCCGGGGGCACGCCGGCCGAGCATGCCCGTGGCCAAGACGCCCCGCCCACCCACCGCCCGGGGTGGTCGGAGCGTCCAGCGCGTGGCGGTCATCGTCCCGGCGAAGGACGAGGCCGAGCGGATCGCGGCGACCGTCCGGTCGGCCCGCGCCATCCCGCACGTCGACCTCGTGCTCGTGGTGGACGACGGCTCCGAGGACGAGACCCAGCACGTCGCCCGGGACGCGGGTGCCGTGGTGGTGCGGCACTCCCACAACCGGGGCAAGGCCGCCGCGATGGAGACCGGTGCCGCCGTCGTCGCCATGCGGGACGCCGACGGCCGGGCGCCGCGCCTGCTGCTCTTCATCGACGGCGACCTCGGCGACACGGCGGTCAACACCGCCCCGCTCGTCAGCCCGGTGCGCGAGGGCGTCGCCGACCTGGCCATCGCGCTGCTGCCCACGCAGCAGGGGGCCGGCGGCCGCGGCATCGTCGTCGGTGCGGCACGGCGTGCGATCCAGCGGCTCACCGGCTGGAGCCCCACCCAGCCGCTGTCGGGCATGCGCTGCCTGACCCGCGAGGCCTTCGAGTCCGCGACCCCGCTGGCGCACGGCTGGGGCGTCGAGACCGGGATGACGATCGACCTGCTGCGCGCCGGCTACGTCGCGGTCGAGGTGCCCTGCGACCTGCGGCACCGGCCGTCGTCGAACGACCTCGCCGGCCAGCTCCACCGCGCCGGGCAGTACCGCGACGTCATGGCGGCGGTCAGCGCGCGCCAGGTGCGACGGGTCGTCGACCGGATCGGCCGGATGGGAACCCGCCCGTCCCCGCGCGGCTGACCGACCCTCCCCGGCGTCAGCCGGCGGGGTCGGCGTCGTCGGCGCGGAGGGCCACGAGCGCGACGAGCGGCACCGCGGCGAACAGCATGAGCGACACGACGCGGATGCCGTAGTCGTTGGCCACCGCGCCGCCCACGCCGGCGATGAGCAGGGCGACGAGGACGGGCCGCAGGAGCGGCCACGCCGCCTCGGCCCGCGCGAGCCAGTCGGGGCGCCACCGCCGCGGGCCCCACAGCGCGAGGACGAGCAGCACGACGACGGCGAGCGCCAGCCAGGCGTCGAACCCTCCGGACAGCGACCGGTAGGCGTACCCGGCCTTGCGCCCGATCGTCTCCAGCCCCGTGCCGTCGATCGTCGACTGCACGAACGACCCGAGGTGCGACCTCTCGGTGGCCGGCCGCAGCCAGTCGAGGACCCCGATGGCGGCCACGAGCAGCACGCCGGCGCCACCGGCGACGAGCAGGCGCTGCCACGTGATCCGCGCGCCGACGACGGCGAGCACGACGACGACCATGACGGGCAGCAGCACGAGCCCGCCGCCGACGTCGGCACCGAGCGAGGGCAGCACGCTGACGACGAGCGCCACGAGCCCGACCACGGACGCGGCGACGCCGCCCGCCAGGCGACCGAGGCGGCGGGCGAGCACGGTGCCCAGGCCGGCGGCGCAGACGACGGCCGCCACCGCGTACACGGAGTAGGTCGGGTTCCCGAACCCGTAGAACCGCCCGCCGAGGGTCGGTGCGGCACCGAGCGGGCTGCCGCGGTGCAGGGGCGTGCCGAGCAGCGCGTCCAGCGTCAGCACCGCGAACGTGAGCGTGGCCAGGACGGTGGGGCCGGTCCACACCGGCCAGCGGGGGGCCAGGGCGGCGACGAGCGCCACGAGCGCCGTGCTCGCGCCCAGCGACAGCCAGAGGGCCAGGGTGATGTTCTCCCCGCGCCACCAGCCCCAGGTGGTCATGAGGAACGTCGCGGCGGGCAGCGAGGCGCCGACGAGCAGGGTGACGTCCAGCGCACGCGACCAGGCGCGGGCGGCCCGGGGCGCCCGCCGGCGCAGGCGCGGCAGCCAGAGCGCCACGAGGGCGAGCGCCAGGAGGGCGACGACCGCCGGGATGCCGGTGATCGTGCCGGTGGTGGTGCGCAGCTCGTGGTCGCGCGCGGTGAGGGAGTCGAGCTCGCGGACGGTCGCCGTGGTGGTGCTGGGGCGGTCGTCGGCGAGGGTGAGCGGCGCGCCGGAGAAGTCGGCGGGCCGGGGCAGCCCGTAGGCGTCGACGAGCGTGACCGGTACGTCGAGCAGCCGCACGACGCCGAGCCACCGCGTCGAGGAGGTCGTCAGGTAGGCGGGCGCGGTGTCGGTGTCGGTCTGCACGACGCCGACGCCCAGCGCCGGCCGGCCGGGTGCCGGGTTGCCGACGTCGAGCACCATGACGGTGGTCTCGTCCGGCACGCCGGCCAGGACCCGGCGCACGGTGGTGTCGACGGCTCGCAGCGCGGCGACCCGCTCCTCGCCGCCGGCGGTCGCGTCGTCCGGCACCGGCCGGGACGTGCTGCTCTCGCCGGTGGGGTGGTAGGGGGCGGCGCCCGCGTCGACCATCGTCACCGGGCAGGAGAAGGCGTCGTCGGGGTCGGCGAGCGCCGCCTCGAGGGTGCGGTAGCGCTCGACGGTCCCGTCGGTGCCCGCGAGGGCGAGCGCGGCGCCGGGCTCGACGGCGGTCGCGCACGTCCCGCCGTCGGCCAGGGACTCGCCGAGCACGCCCAGCTGCGGGCGGAACTCGGACCGGGACTGCAGGGCGGCCAGGTCGTCCCAGCCGTCGACCTGCGCGGTCCCGTCGGAGCCGGGCTCCACGTCCCACGGGGTGCACGTCCACGTGCCGTCGACCGGCTCGCCGGTGACGGGGCTGCGACCCGAGCTCAGGCCCAGCCAGCCCGCGGCGGGGCAGTCTCCCGAGGCCCCCGTGACGGCGGCCGTGACCCCGGTGGCGCTCGCGCCGTCGCGCAGCAGCCCCCACAGCGTGGGCGTCGCGGCGGGATCGACGTCGGCCCAGCTCAGCCCCTCGGTGCCGATGATGACGACGGGCTCGGCGTCGAGCACCTCCACCCCGGCACCGGAGACGTCACCGGCGCCCGCGAGGCCGCGGGCGGGCACGGCCGCGGCGCCGAGCAGCAGCGCCACGAGCAGGCCGGCGGCGACGCCGACGGCGACCGCCGGGGTGCGGGCCAGCAGCGGGCCCGACCGCGACGCGCCCGCGCCGTCGTCGGGGTCCGCGGGCTCGGTGGGCTCGGTGCGGGTGGCGGGCGCGGCGGTCGCGTCCGCGTGCTCGAGCGGTCCGACGACGAGGAGCGGCGTGGCCACGAGCAGCACGTAGACCGCCACGACGATCCCGGAGTCGTTGAGCACGGTGCCGACGACGGCGACGGTCACCAGCGCCAGGACGGCGCGGCGCAGCAGCGGGTCGGCCCGGTAGGCGGCGTCCACGCCGCGCAGCCGCGCGCGCTCGGGGTCGAGCACCGCCCAGCCGGCGACGGCGCACACGACGACGGCGAACGCCCCGGCGGGGTTCGCCACCGTGGCCCACGCCCCGGCCGCCTTGCCGGCGAGCACGTCGAACGCGTCGCCGTCGAGCACGGACTGGACGAACCCGCCGAGGTGGGTGCCGGGCCCGGGCAGCACCCAGTCCACGAGGGACACGAGGGCGACCGCGCCGACCGTGACGCCCACGACCGCGAGGACGCGCCGCCAGGTCAGGCGCCACCCGGCCACGCCCGCGACGAGCACGGCGAACGCCGGCAGGAGCGCGAGGATGCCGCCGAGGTCGGCACCGAACGGGGGCAGGCCGTCGACGGCGGTGGTCGCCAGCCCGACGGCGGCCGCCACCAGGACGCGGGTGCGGCGGCGCACGCCGGCGTCACGCAGCAGCGCCGCCAGCCCGGCGGCGAGCACCAGCCCGGCGACCGAGTAGACCGCGAACACGGAGTTGGAGAAGCCGTAGAACCGGGCGCCCAGGGACGGCGCGGGGCCGAGCAGGGAGCCCTGCTGCAGCGTGGTGCCGGTGAGGCCGTCCACGGTCAGCACGAGCCAGGTGACCGCGGCGAGCGCCGTCGGCAGGCGCCAGGGACCGGGCGGGACGACGCGCCGCAGCGCCCAGGCCGCGAGCGCCGCGGCGAGCGCCAGCCCGCTGAGCGCCACGGCGAGCAGCGTCACCGGGGTGGTGCCGACCCACCAGCGCGTCAGGGTGGCCAGCGTCGCGGCCACGGGCAGCGAGGCGGCGACGGCGAGGACCGCGACCGCCAGGCGGCGCGACACGGCGCCCTGGGGGCCCCGCACGCCCTGCCGGGCCGTCGTCCCGGCGGCGCGGCGGCGTGCGACCAGCAGGCCTGCCACGACCACGACGTCGGCGAGGGCCAGGATGCCGACGAGCACCGGCGTCATGAGCGGCAGCGCCTCGGTGAGCACGCCGAGGTACTGGCGGTTCTCGACCGTCCGGCTCACGGACAGCCGCCGGTCGTCGCCGCGCTCCAAGGGCGACCCGGTGAAGGCGGAGGGCTCCTGGTCGGCGGACGCGTCGTCCTCGTCCTGCTCCGGGTGGGGCTCGCCGGGCGGCGTGGTGGCGCTGGCGGTGATCGCGTCGGCGAGGGTGGCCGAGAGGTCGGCGCTCACCACCACACCCGGCCACCGGGCCGAGGTCGAGCTCAGCCACGTGGCGGTCCCGCCGGGGGCGGTCCAGTCCGCCACGACCTGCAGGTCGGCCGGGCCGTTCGGGGTGTCGGAGATCCCCGCGACGACCAGCCGGCCGCCGTCGGGCAGCAGCGCGCCCAGGGAGCCGATGGCGCCGTCGAGGACGGTGAGGGCCTCGGTGCGTTCCGTCGCGGCGTCGGGCAGCTCGCCCAGGTCGACGACGGTGACCGGGCAGGCGGCGACGTCGTCCGCGGTGAGGTCCCCGGCACCGGTGACGTACCGGGGGACGTCACCCGAGCCGTCCGCGAGCGCCACCGCCCCGCCCGGGCCCGCCGCCGTCGTGCACACGCCCGACGCCGCGGCGAGGTCGCCGAGTGCTCCCGGGTCCGCCGTCGGGCCCGTGGTGTCCTGGTCGACCAGACGGTTCCAGCCGGGCACCGTGACCGGGGTGGGCTCGGCGGCCGCGGGCAGCAGCGGCATGTCCGCGCAGCCGACGGCGGCGGCCTGGTCGCCGAGCGCCGCGAGCCCGCCGCCCTCGTCCTCCTCGTCGGGACCCGGCGCCGGCAGGGCGTCCTCGTCGACCGCCGCGGAGACCCGGCTGCCCGCCGACATCGAGAGCCAGGCGTCGAGCGGACAGGTGGGCGTCAGCGTGCGCACGGACACCGACGCGACCGACCCGCCGCCCACGAGCCGCCACAGGTTCGGCGTGCGCGCGGCGTCCACGTCGGACCACTGCAGGCCCGCCACGCCCGCCATCACCAGCGGCGTCTGGGTCGGCCGCTCGACGTCGTCGGCGTGCGCCGCCGTGGGCAGCAGGCCCAGGAACAGGGCGGTCAGCAGCGCGGCGACGACGGTGAGGGGACGGACCAGGGAAGGCACCACGCCAGCCTATGCGGGCGCGCGCACCACCAGCGCTCCCGGCTCCACCCACGACTCCATGCAGCTGGCCCGGCCGAGCACGTCGCCGTCGACCTGCGCCTGCTCCCCGCCCTCGACGTCGATGCGGATGTGGCGGGCGCGCACGTGGTCGATGCGGCCGATCCTGAGCTTCGCCTCGTTCTGCACGCCCATGCCCTGGGCGACCACCTCGCCGAAGAGCTGCGCCCAGCCGGCGAGACCGCCGCGGGTGTCGATCGCGGCGACGTCGAGGATGCCGTCGTCGATGATGGCGTCCGGCAGCAGCGTGATGCCGCCGGGCAGCCGGCCGGTGTTGCCGACCAGGATGCTGCGCAGGCGGGCGGCCACCGGGGTCTCGTCGTCGATGGTGATCTGCGCCTTCATCCGGCGACCGTGCAGGTGCCGCGCACCGGCGAGGAAGTATGCGACCCAGCCCATCTTCGCCTTGAGGTGGTCGTCGGCGTCCGCGACCATCGCGGCGTCGAAGCCCAGCCCCGCGATGACGAGGAAGATGTGTGCGTCCTGCTCGTCGCCAGGACCCTCGGGCGCCACGTCCTCCGACGTGACGGCCTCCGGGGCGACGTCGCCCGGGGCCGTGCCGTCGTCGGGCACGGGCGTGATGCGGGCGCGTCCGACGTCGATCCGGCGGTCCCGCCCGCCGATGACGACCGCCATCGCCTCGCCGACGTCGGCCAGCGGGATGTCGAGGTTGCGGGCCAGCAGGTTGCCGGTGCCGGCCGGGACGATGCCCATGGGGGTGTCGGTGCCGGTGAGGCCCTCGGCGACCGCCCGCACCGTGCCGTCGCCGCCGGCGGCGACCACGACGTCCGCGCCCGCGGCCAGCGCGGCGCGCGCCTGCCCGGTGCCCGGGTCGTCGACGGTCGTGTCGTAGAAGAGCGGGTCGGGCAGCGCGGCCTCCGCGCAGACCCGCCGCGCCGTGTCCACGATCCGGTCGGTGTTCTCCTTCGACGGGTTGACGACGACGGCGATCTGCGGTCCGGTCCGCGGCGGACCGGACCGGGGTGCCGCCGTCGTGCGGGACGCGGCGCGCTGCCGGGTGCGCCGCATCCCCACCACCGCCGTCGCGAGCGCGGCGACGCCGATGACGAGGGCGACGATCCCGACGGTGAGTTCCCAAGGCATGGGGGCAACATAGGACGAATCGGGGCCCCGGCGCGCGAGGTAGGGCGCGTGGCCGACCGTTAGGCTGACGGGCGTGATCGACATCCGACTCCTGCGCGACAACCCCGACGCCGTCCGCGCGAGCCAGCAGGCCCGCGGCGCGGACCTCTCCCTGGTCGACGAGGCCCTGGCCGCCGAGTCGCGACGACGGTCCGCCCTGGCGGAGTTCGAGTCGCTGCGTGCGGAGCAGAAGGCGCTGGGCAAGCAGGTCGCCCGGGCGACGGGTGACGACAAGGCGGCGCTGCTCGCCCGGACCAAGGAGCTCGCCGGCCAGGTCAAGGAGCACCAGGCCGCGGCCCACGCGGCCGAGGCCGAGCTGGACGAGCTGCTGTACCGGATCCCCAACGTGGTCGACGGCGCCCCGGCGGGCGGCGAGGAGGACTACGTCACGCTCAAGACCGTCGGCACCCCGCGCGACTTCGCGGCCGAGGGCTTCACCGCGCGCGACCACCTGGACCTGGGCGAGGGCCTCGGCGCCATCGACACCGCGCGGGGCGCGAAGGTCTCCGGCTCGCGCTTCTACTTCCTCACCGGCGTGGGGGCGCGGCTCGAGCTGGCGATCCTCAACGCGGCGATGGACCAGGCCGTGGCCGAGGGCTTCACCCCGATGATCACGCCGACGCTCGTCACGCCCGGCACGATGCGCGGCACCGGGTTCCTCGGCGAGCACGCCGACGAGATCTACCGCCTGGAGCGTGACGACCTGTACCTCGTGGGCACCAGCGAGGTGGCGCTCGCCGGCTACCACGGCGACGAGATCCTCGACCTGTCGGACGGTCCGCGGCGGTACGCGGGCTGGAGCGCCTGCTACCGGCGCGAGGCGGGCTCGCACGGCAAGGACGTGCGCGGCATCATCCGCGTCCACCAGTTCCACAAGGTGGAGATGTTCAGCTACTGCCCGGTGGACGACGCCGCGGCCGAGCACCAGCGCATGCTCGCCTGGGAGGAGGCCATGCTCGCCAAGGTCGAGCTGCCCTACCGCGTCATCGACACCGCGGCGGGGGACCTGGGCACGAGCGCGGCGCGCAAGTTCGACTGCGAGGCGTGGCTGCCGTCCCAGGAGCGGTACCTCGAGCTCACCTCCACGTCGAACTGCACCACGTTCCAGGCGCGCCGGATGAACGTGCGCGAGCGCTCCGACGCCGGCACCCGGACGGTCGCGACGCTCAACGGGACGCTCGGCACCACGCGGTGGATCGTGGCCATCCTGGAGAACCATCAGCAGCCCGACGGCTCGGTGCGCGTCCCCGAGGGGCTGCGTCCCTACCTGGGCGGCCTCGAGGTCCTCGAGCCGGTGCGCTGACGATGACCGGGGGCACCGCCGCGGACCGGCTGCTGGTCGCGCTCGACATCGACGGCACGCTGCTGTCCTACGACGGCGACATGACGCCCGCGGTGCGCGACGCCGTGGGCGCGGTGCGCGCGGCGGGCCACGAGGTGGTGCTCGCCTCGGGGCGGTCGCTCATCGCGATGCTGCCGGTCGCGGAGCACCTGGGCATCGACACCGGCTGGATGGTCTGCTCCAACGGTGCGGTGACGGTCCGTCTCGACCCGGCCCTGCCGGAGGGCTGGGTCGAGACGGACGTCGTGACGTTCGACCCGCAGCCGGCGCTCAGCCTGCTGCGCGACGAGCTGCCGGACGCCCGCTACGCGGTCGAGGACCTCGGCGTCGGCTTCCGGATGACCGAGCGCTTCCCCGAGGGCGAGCTCGAGGGCGTGCACGTCGTCGTGCCGCTCGAGGACCTCTGGTCCAGCGAGGTCACGCGCGTCATCGTGCGCAGCCCGGAGTCCACGTCCGAGCGGTTCCACGAGCTGGTGGAGCACCTCGGCCTCGACGACGTCACCTACGCGGTGGGCTGGAGCGCCTGGATGGACCTGGCGCCCCTGGGGGTCTCCAAGGCCACCGCGCTCGAGCAGGTCCGACGGCGCACGCACGTCCAGCCGCACCGCACGGTCGCGATGGGCGACGGGCGCAACGACGTGGAGATGCTCGAGTGGGCCGCCCGAGGTGTCGCGATGGGGCACGCGGACGACGTGGTGCGGGCGGCCGCCGACGAGGTGACCGGGTCGATCGACGAGGACGGCGCGGCCCAGCTGCTGAAGTCGCTGCTGTAGCCGCCGCCGTCGCCCTCAGTCGCGGGCGGTGAGGACGACCGGGCCGTCCTGCGTGATCGCGATGGTGTGCTCGCTGTGGGCGCCGCGCGAGCCGTCGACCGAGCGCAGCGTCCAGCCGTCGTCGTCCGTGTAGATCTCGTCCGTGGTCTCGAGGAACCAGGGCTCGATGGCGATGACGAGCCCGGGGCGCAGGGGGAAGCCGCGCCCGGCGCGGCCGTCGTTGGGCACGTGCGGGTCGCCGTGCATGGTGCGGCCCACGCCGTGCCCGCCGAAGTCGGTGTTGATCCGGTAGCCGGCCTCGCGGGCGACGGCGGCGATCGCGGCGGAGATGTCGCCGATCTTCTTGCCGGGCTGGGCGGCAGCGATGCCCGCCTCCAGCGCGACCTCGGTGGTGCGGATCAGCCGGGCGTCGGCCTCCGCGCGCTCGGTCGACGACGGCTCGCCGACGACGAACGACAGCGCGGAGTCGGAGACCCACCCGTCCACCGCGACGGCGAAGTCGATGCTCAGCAGGTCCCCGTCGCGCAGGTCGTAGTCGTGGGGGAGACCATGGAGCACGGCATCGTTGACGGACGTGCAGATGACCTTGCCGAAGGGGCTCGCGCCGAAGGAGGGGTGGTAGTCGATGTAGCACGACTCGGCGCCGCGCTCCTTGATGCGGCGGTGCGCGAGCTCGTCGAGCTCGAGCAGGTTGACGCCGGGTCTCGCGGCCTCGCGGACCGCCTGCAGGGTCTCCGCGACGAAGCGGCCTGCGGGCCGCATCTCCTCGATCTCCCGCGGCGTCCTCAGCTCGATCATGGTGGTCCTTCCGCTCTGGTCCGACGTGCTCGTGACATCCGACGCCCAGGGTGTCACGACGGGCGGGGAGGTCGGATCGTCACCGCATCGTAACCGTCGGGCAGCGCTCTCTCGGTTGCATGGCCTGCAAACTTGCGGTCAACTTTACAAAGGGGTCGTGAGTGCCGAAGACGGGACAAAACGGCCCAGGGAGAGTCCGACGGCGGACCTTGCCGGCGGCACGACCACACGACGTAGTGGAGGGTTGGACATGAACAGAACGACCACGGCACGACGTCGCCGGCTGGCGGCGGTCGCGACCGGTGCGAGCCTCGCACTCGTCCTGGCGGCCTGCGGCGGGGACGGGGACGACGGCGGCGGTGACGACATGGAAGAGGGCGGCGCCGGGGCGGCGGAGGACATCGACTGCGCCGCCTACGACGAGTTCGGTGACCTCGAGGGCACGTCGGTGAGCGTCTACACCTCGATCGTCGAGCCCGAGCAGACCCAGCAGGAGAACTCCTACGACGCGTTCGAGGAGTGCACCGGCGTCACGGTCGACTACGAGGGGTCGCGCGAGTTCGAGGCGCAGCTGCTGGTGCGGATCCAGGCGGGCAACACCCCGGACATCGCGTACCTGCCGCAGCCCGGCCTGCTGAACACCATCGTCAGCGACTTCCCGGACGCGATCGTCGAGCCGCCGGAGGCCACCGTGGCCAACGTCGACGAGTTCTTCAGCGAGGAGTGGAAGGAGTACGGCTCGGTCGACGGCACCTTCTACGCCGCCCCGCTCGGCGCGAACGCCAAGTCGTTCGTCTGGTACAACCCGGCGATGTTCGCCGACGCCGGGTACGAGGTCCCCGAGACCTGGACCGAGCTGATGGAGCTCACCGAGACCATCGCGTCGGAGCAGGAGGTCCTGCCGTGGTGCGCCGGTGTCGAGTCCGGGGACGCGACCGGCTGGGCCGGCACCGACTGGATCGAGGACGTCGTGCTCCGCACGGCCGGCCCCGAGGTGTACGACCAGTGGATCTCCCACGAGATCCCGTTCAACGACCCGCAGATCGTCGAGGCGTTCGACACGGCCGGGGAGATCCTCAAGAACCCGGAGTACGTCAACGCGGGTCTCGGCGGGGTCGACTCGATCGCCACGACGGCGTGGGACCAGGCCGGTGTCGGCGTGCTGGACGGCAGCTGCTGGATGTACCGCATGGCCAGCTTCTACGCCACGCAGTGGCCGGAAGGGACCGAGGTCGGTTCGGAGGGTGACGTCTACGCGTTCTACCTGCCGACCGACCAGACGGACATGCAGCCGGTGCTCGGCGGCGGGGAGTTCGTCGCGGCGTTCGACGACCGCCCGGAGGTCCAGGCGTTCCAGACCTACCTCGCCAGCGCGGACTGGGCCAACCAGAAGGCCATCGCCACGCCCGAGGGCGGCTGGTTCAGCGCCAACAACGGCCTGGACGTCAACAACCTGGCCTCGGAGTTCGACCGGGACGCCGCGGCGCTGGTCGCGGACGAGGAGACGGTCTTCCGGTTCGACGCCTCCGACCTGATGCCCGGTGAGGTGGGGGCGGGGACGTTCTGGAACGGCATCGTCGACTGGCTGACCGGTGCCTCCTCGCAGGAGGTCACCGACCAGATCGAGAGCAGCTGGCCGATGTGATCCCCCCGGTCCGGCCCGTCGGACGCCGCGCGCGTCCGACGGG
>NZ_JALKAT010000012.1:0-98701 GCF_023015685.1 Isoptericola sp. S6320L | reverse complement strand
GGGCGCCCTCCACTTCGGGACTGACGACCGTGCACGGGACCCGACACCCGGCTTCGACGTTCCCGCCCGGCGCTACCTCACGCCGTCGGGCACTACCTCGGGGCGATCGCTGCTACCTCGGGGCGAGCGCCACTACCGCGGCGCGTTCGGTACTACCTCGGCGCCTGGCCCACTACCTCGCCGAACGTCGCCCTACCTCGGCGAGCGCGCTACTACCTCGGCGGGTGGGGCGCTACCTCGGCGGGGGCGCCACTACCTCGGGGCGAGCGCCACTACCTCGGCGTCAGCTGATGCCCGAGTAGGAGTGCTTGCCGTTGAAGATGAGGTTCACGCCGGTGAAGTTGAACAGCACGCAGGCGTAGCCGACGACGACGAACCAGGCGGCCCGGCGCCCCGACCAGCCGCGCGTGGTGCGGGCGTGCAGGTAGGCCGCGTACACGACCCAGATGACGAAGCTCCAGACCTCCTTGGGGTCCCAGCCCCAGTAGCGGCCCCAGGCGTCCTCCGCCCAGATCGCTCCCCCGATGACGGTGAAGGTCCACGCCACGAAGCCGATCGCGTTGAGGCGGAACGACATCGACTCCAGGGTCGTCGGCTCCGGGGTGCGGTCCAGCCAGCGGAAGCCCGGACGCGTCAGGAACGGCGATCCGGCGTCGCGGGAGTCGCGCAGGAGCTGCAGCGCCGACATCACGAACGAGACCGTGAAGATGCCCGTCGCGCCGATCGCCACCCCGACGTGCAGCACCAGCCAGTAGTTCTGCAGGGCGGGCTGCACGCCGGTCGCCGCGACGTGGAAGGAGTTCAGCCCCACCACGAGGAACAGGATGACCAGCCCGGTGACGAACGCGCCGAGGAACCGCGCGTCGCGGCGCAGGTTGAGCAGGAGGAACACCACGAGGGCGATGAACGAGCCGACCATCGTGAACTCGTACATGTTGGCCCACGGCGTGCGACCGGCGGCCACGCCGCGCATGACGATCGCCAGCAGCAGCATCGCCGTGCCGAGCCACGTCGTGGACATCGCGATGCCGGCGGCCCGACGGCGCGGCTCCGGCCCGCCGTGCGGCCCGGGCCCGTCGGTCCCGCTCGCCGGCACCCGCGGGTCGTCCGACCCGGTACCCACGGTGGCCGGGACGTCCGCCGTGGCGCGGGCGCCGACGCGCTCGTCGGTGCGCCGGCCCAGGTCGACGGCGAACGCGATCATCGCGACCGTCAGCGCGGTCGCGGCAGCCCAGACGAGCAGGTCGCTCAGCTCGGCGATCTCCATGGTCAGCCTCTCTCGGGGTCGTGCGTCGGTGCGGCACCGGAGCCGGCACCGGGGTCAGAGCCGGAGCCGGGATCAGCGGGCCCGGCGGTCAGGTCGGGGACGGCCGCCAGCGTCCGGTCCACCTCGGGCTGCAGCCCCAGGTCGTCACCGCGGGCGAGGCCCGCGACCTCGACGTGGGTGACGCCGTCGTGCGTCCATGATCGCACCCAGACGCGGCGGCGCGGCAGGAACAGCGAACCGGTCAGGCCGACGAGGGCCGTGAGCGCGAACGCCAGCACCCAGCCGAGCGACGGGTCGTGCCGCAGGTCGAGCGCGACGAACCTCGGCACGTCCTCGCCGAGGGACACGGTCCCCAGCCCGTCGGGCAGCTCGACGGTGTCGCCCGGCTCGAGCAGGAGCTGGACGCGCTCGCCGTCGTCGTCCACCGACGGCGTGAGGTTCGCCGTGTCGAGCCGGTACACGTTCTGGGGCACGCCGTCGTCCAGGCCCAGGTCCCCGCGGTACACCTCGAGGATCAGCAGCGGGTCCTCCGGCAGGGGGAACACCGACCGGGCCGACCCGTCCGCCTCGATGACGGCCGTGGGCAGGAAGTACCCGATGAGGCCCACCTGGTCGAGCCCCGGGGAGACGTCGGGCACCTTCACCACGCCCCGTGAGGTGTACACCTGGTCCTCCGGCAGGAACGGCACGCGACCGGAGAACGCGACCTCCCCCTCGGCGTCGCGCACCGTGATGTCCGGCGCGTACCCGTTGCCCTGCAGGTAGACCTTGGACCCGTCGATCACGAGCGGGTGGTTGACCTTGATGGTCTCGGCGGAGGTCGAGCCGTCCGGCTCGGTCACCGTCACGGCCGCCGTGAAGTCGCGGGACTGGGCGAACGCGACGGTGTCGGTCGCGAACTCGGAGGTGAACGAGTCCAGCGTCATCGAGAACGGCACCAGCGACTCCGGCTGGAACCAGGCCCCGCTCTCGAACGTGTCGTAGTCCACGACCGCGTTGGCGAACCCCCGGCCCTCGGTGATGATCGCCTGGCCGCGGTAGTGCAGCATCTGCCCGACGCCGACCGCGACGACGAGCCCGAGCAGCGCCAGGTGGAACAGCAGGTTGCCGGTCTCGCGCAGGTAGCCGCGCTCGGCCGCGACGGTGACGGCGGCCGGTCGGGCGGGGAGCTTGCCCCGCGCCTCGCGCGCCTCCTCGGTGCCGGTGTCGACGCGGAACGTGGGCAGCCACCGCCGCCGGCCCCGCAGGTGCGCGGCGACGGCGTCGGTCACCTCCTGGGGCGTGGCCGACGTGGTCCCGGTCGCCCGGGCGGGGAAGCGTGCGAACCGGGCCGGCGTGCGCGGCGGCCGGTGCCGGACCGCCCGCGCGTGCGCCACGGTGCGCGGCACGATGCAGCCCACCAGCGAGACGAACAGCAGCAGGTAGATCGCGGAGAACCAGGGCGAGGAGTAGACCTCGAAGAACCCGAACCGGTCGAGCCACTCCCCCGTGGTCGGGTGCTCGCCGAGGTACTCCACCACCGCGGCGGGGTCCTGGCTGCGCTGGGGCAGGATCGACCCCGGTACGGCCGCGACGGCGAGCAGCATGAGCAGCATCAGCGCGACCCGCATGCTGGTGAGCTGGCGCCAGACCCAGCGCAGCATGCCGCGCCAGCCGATCCGGGGCGCCCTGGGCGTGCCCGACGGCGCCGCGCCGGCCTCGCTCTCGCCGCCGCGCGTGCCCTGGGTGAACTCGTCCGCGATGCCCTCGGGACGGTAGGTCCGTTCGCTCATCACACCACCGTCGTGTATCCGCTGATCCAGCTCTGCAGGGTGCTGGTCAGCGTGCCCCACACGCCCGTGACCATCGCGAGGCCGATGAGGACCAGCAGGCCTCCGCCGCACCGCATGATCGCCAGCCGGTGCCGGCGCAGGAACCCGAGCATGCGCTCGGAGGACTGCAGCCCCAGGGCCACCAGCAGGAACGGCACGCCGAGCCCGACGCAGTACGCGATGCCGAGCACGACCCCGCGGCCCGCGGACGCCTCGTTGAGCGCGAGGGACTGCACCGCGGCCAGCGTCGGGCCGAGGCACGGGGTCCAGCCGAGACCGAAGACGACGCCCAGCAGCGGCGCACCCCACAGGCCGGCCCGCGGGCTGACGTGCAGCCGGCGCTCGCGCTGCAGGAACCCGATGCCGCCCAGGAACGCCACGCCCATGAGGATCACGACGAGGCCCAGCACCCGGACGAGCACGTCCTCGTACCGCACCAGGTACGAGCCCACGGCCCCGGCGGCCGCCATGAGGGCCACGAACACCACCGTGAACCCCAGCACGAACAGGGCCACCCCGGCCACGACGCGGCCGCGGCCGGGTGCGCGCGCCGGCGCCGCCGTCGTCGTCCCGGACGCCGTGCCCCCGGGCGCCGTGCCGGCCGGGCCCGCGTGGGCCGCGGCCAGGCCGCCGACGTAGCCCACGTAGCCGGGCACGAGCGGCAGGACGCACGGCGAGGCGAACGACACCAGGCCGGCGAGCAGCGCGACCAGGACCGCGAGCAGCAGCGAGCCGCTCACGGCCGTGGTGGCGAAGGCCTCACCCACCTCAGGCGCTCCCGTCCGCGAGCACGTCGTCGACGATGCCCTCCAGCGTGGAGCCCGCGACCTGGCCGACGACCCGCGCGGCCACCCTGCCCTCGCCGTCGAGCACCACGGTGGACGGCACGGCCTGCAGCGGCACGACGCCGGAGAGCCCGGCCACGACCTGACCGCTGCGGTCCTCGATCGACGGGTACGGCACCTCGAAGGTGCGCTGGAACGCCAGGGCGGTGCCGGCGTCGTCCTCGGTGTTGATGCCGAGCAGGTGCACGCCGTCGTCCGCACGGTCGTTCGCGAGCGCCACGAGGTCGGGGGCCTCGGCGCGGCAGGGGGCGCAGCCCGCGTACCAGGTGTTGAGCACGACGACGTCGCCGCTCCAGTCGGCGGTGGAGACCTCGTCGCCCTCGAAGGACGTGCCCTCGACCACGACGGCGTCGCCGCGCTCGCCCGGCTCCCACTGCTGCACGGAGCCGTCGCCGGAGACGAAGCCCTGGCCGACGACGTCGCTCGCGCCGGAGTCGGCCGCGCCGCAGCCGGCGAGCAGCCCGGCCGTGGCGACCAGGGCGGCGGTGACGGCTGCCCGGCGTGCGGGGCGGGTGGCGGGACGGCGTGCCATCAGGCGCCCGGCACCGGGTCGGCACCGGCCAGCAGGGCGCCGGCGGGCTCGGTGTAGTGCAGCGAGACGAACCGGTCGTCGTCGAAGGTCAGGGAGGTCAGGGACGCGAGGGCGCACTCGCGCCGGCGCGGGTCGTGCGCCAGGGTGCGTCCCTCGAACGACCGCCGGGTCGCCCAGACGGGCAGCTGGTGGCTGACGAGCACGACCTCGTGGCCGAGGTGGGCGCGGCGCGCGTCGTCGACGGCGGCACGCATCCGGACGACCTGGTCGGCGTAGCTCTCCCCCCACGACGGCCGCAGCGGGTTCCACAGCCGGGTCCAGTACCGCGGGTGCGCGAGCTGGCCGGGGTGCTTGCCGATCGAGGTGCCCTCGAAGCTGTTGCCGGCCTCGATGAGCCGGTCGTCGGTGGCGAGCTCGAGGCCGAACGCGGTGGCCACGGGCGCGGCCGTCTCCTGGGCGCGCTGCAGCGGGCTCGCGACGACGGCGACGACGTCCCGGTCGCCCTGGGACAGGTGGTCGGCGACGCGCCGGGCCATCCGCTGGCCGAGCGCGGACAGGCGGTACCCGGCGAGGCGTCCGTACAGGATGCCGTCGGGGTTGTGGACCTCGCCGTGCCGCAGGAGATGGACGGTGGTGGTGGCCATGGCCCCCAGTGTCCCAGATCGGGAGCGTCCTCAGGTGCTCCCCAGCAGCGCCACAGCCATGCCGTGACCAGCCTCACGCCGCCGGTCGACGCGTGCCGCGGGGCCGGGGAATAGTCCGCGCACCACCCCGGTTCATGCATTCCGATGGAGTCAGGATCGCCGACGGCGGTCCCGCCTCCTGCGTCCGCACCACGTTCGGAACCGCCAACACGAGGAGCACTTCCATGGCTACGCCGCTGCCCACGGGCCTGACCACCGGCACCTACGTCATCGACGCCGCGCACTCCACCGCGTCCTTCACCGTCCGCCACGCGGGCATCTCGAAGGTCCGCGGCACCATCGGCATCACCACGGGCACCATCACCGTGGGCGACGACCTCGACTCCACCTCGGTGTCCGCCGAGCTCGACGCCGCGTCGGTGAACACCGGCGACGAGAACCGCGACGGCCACCTCAAGAGCGCCGACTTCTGGCACGCCGAGGAGAAGCCCGTCTGGTCCTTCGCGTCGAAGAACATCTCCGTGGACGGCGACGCCTACGTGATCACCGGTGACCTGACCATCAACGGTGTGACCAAGACCGTCGACCTGCCCACCGAGTTCGCCGGCACCGCCAAGGACCCGTTCGGCAACGACCGCGCCGGCTTCGAGTCCGAGCTCGAGATCTCCCGCCGGGACTTCGACCTCACCTGGAACGCCACGCTGGAGACCGGCGGCTTCCTCGTGGGCGACAAGGTGAAGATCGCGCTCGACGTGTCGGCGATCTCGCAGAACTGATCCCGCCATAGGGCGGTGCGCCCCGACGCCAGGCCGTGCGCCCGGCGTCGGGGCGCCGTCGTCCCCCCGACCGCGGCCCGAGCGCTGCTACCTCGCGCTTGCCGCTACTACCTCGGCGTGCGCGGCACTACCTGGGCGTGCGCGATAGGGCCCTGCGGCCGGGTCAGGACGCCGGGACGTCCGCGCCGGGTGCCGCGACGCCGTTGGCGTGGCGCGCCGCCGCGTGGAACGCCAGGATCTGCAGCTCCCCCGCCACGTCCACGCTGCGCACCACCACGTCGTCGGGCAGGTGCAGCGCCACCGGGGCGAACGACAGGATCTCGCGCACGCCCGCCGACACGACCCGTTCGGCGATCCCCTGGGCGGGCGGTCCGGGCGTCGCCAGCACCACCATCGAGACGTGCCGCTCCACGATGATCCGCTCCAGGTGGTCGACGTGCTCGACCTCGATCCCGGCCGCCCGGCCGCCGACGACGGCGGGGTCGGCGTCGAGCAGCGCCACCACCTGGAACCCGCGCGCCGCGTAGCCCGAGTAGTTGGCCAGCGCGTGGCCCAGGTTCCCGACGCCCACGATCGCCAGCCGGTGCTCCGAGCCGAGGCCCAGCGCGGCGGCGATGTACGACGACAGGGACTCGACCTCGTACCCCACGCCCCGGGTGCCGAACGACCCCAGGTAGGACAGGTCCTTGCGGAGCTGCGCGGAGCCGACGCCGGACCGTTCCGCCAGGTCGGACGACGACGTCGTCGCCACACCCTCGCGCGTCAGGTCGCGCAGTGCACGCAGGTAGAACGGAAGCCGCGCCACCGTCGCCGCGGGCACCGTCACCTCACCGATCTCGATCACGTCTTCTTCTTCCCTCCCGGGGGCCGTGCGAGCCGACGCGCCAACCGTGCCGCGTCCACCCGCCAGAACCCCTGCTGCACGCCGTCCACCTCGACGACGGGCACGTACTCGCCGTACCGCTCCACCAGAGCGGGCTCGGCATCGATGTCGATCTCCTGCCAGGTCTCCCCCGCCTCCGCGCACACCGCGGCGACCACCGCCCGTGCCTCGTCGCACAGGTGGCAGTCCGCCCTGCTGTACACGACGACCCTGGACGTCGCGTCTGGTCGGATCGCAGGCCTGCTCACGAGCACAGCGTATCGGCGCTACTACAGTGGGCGGCATGTCGTCTCATGCTGCACCCCCGGCCGGACCGACGGCGGCAGCGTTCTTCGACGTCGACAACACGATCATCCGCGGCGCCAGCGCGTTCCACCTGGCCAGGGCCTTGTACCAGCGGAAGTTCTTCGGCACCTCCGACCTGCTGCGCTTCGCCTGGATCCAGGCGAAGTATCTGGTGTTCGGCGAGTCGCGGTCCCAGATCGAGACGGTCCGGTCGCGGGCGCTGTCCCTCATCGCCGGACGGTCCGTCGCGGAGATCACCGCCGTGGGCGAGGAGGTGTACGACACGGTCCTGGAGCTGCGCATCTTTCCCGGGACCAAGCGACTCCTGGACGAGCACCTGGCGGCAGGCGACGAGGTCTGGCTGGTCACGGCGACGCCCGTGGAGATCGGCGGACTCATCGCGCGCCGGCTCGGGGCGACGGGCTGCCTGGGCACGATCGCCGAGCACGCCGACGGCTACTACACCGGCGCGCTGGTGGGCGACCTCATGCACGGCGAGGCCAAGGGGGCGGCCGTGCGGGAGCTCGCCGAGCGCGAAGGACTCGACCTGGAGTCCTCCTACGCGTACGGCGACTCGCTCAACGACCTGCCGATGATGCGGTCGGTGGGCCACCCCTGCCCCATCAACCCCGACGCGCGGCTACGCCGGCACGCGAAGGAGGTCGGCTGGCCGATCCGTGAGTTCCGGGGCCGGGGTCAGCGCGCGGCCGGACGCGGCGTGCGCACGGCGTCGTGGGCGGGTGCGGCCTGGGTGCTCGGCCTCGTGCTGCGCGCCGCCCAGCGCAGCGTGCGCAAGCGGCTCCGGCGGTACTGAACCGGCCCGCCGAGTCCGCCCGCAGGACGCAAGGAGCCCGGCACCTCGGGCGAGGTCCGGGCTCGGTGCGTGCGGCCCGTCGTCAGACGGGCCGAGCGTCACTTCTTGTTGCGACGCTGGTGACGCGTCTTGCGAAGCAGCTTGCGGTGCTTCTTCTTCGCCATACGCTTGCGGCGCTTCTTGATGACGGAGCCCATGAGGTCCTCACAATGCTGATCGGTGGTGGAGGCCGGTTGGTCCCGACGATCCTGTTCCCTGGAAGACTCCCGGGACCAAGCACTGCCGACCAACGCGAAAAAGTCCGTCTCCCAGAGTACCCGACACGGACGCGTGCCCCGAATCGCTGCCGTGGCCGCACGGGCGGCTCAGTCGAGGAACGGGTCCAGGCCCAGCCCGGGGAAGACGTGCCGGCGGGTCGCCAGGACGGCGCGGTCCACGGCGTCGGACGGGTCGTACCCCTCGCTCCACGGCCGCCAGACCACCGGGGCCTTGCCGAGCGCCCTCGCGGGGGTCAGCCCTGACATCTCTTCCGCCGCCGTGCGCCAGACCTCGGGCAGCGGGGTCGCCGGGGCGAGCGGCACGTGGGCGGCCTGGGCCACCAGCGCGGTCCACACCAGCGGCACCACGTCGACGACGGCGTACCCTCCGCCGCCGAGTGCGACCCACCGCCCCTCGCAGAGCTCGTGGGCGAGGTCGTGCACCCACGACGCCGCCGTCAGCTGCGCGTCGATCCCCACGTTCAGGTCCGCCATCGGGTCGTTGCCGTGGGCGTCGGTGCCGTGCTGGGACACGATCGCGTCCGGCCGGAACTCCCGCAGCACGAGCGGCAGGACGGCGTCGACGGCACGCAGCCAGCGCGCCGAGTCGGTGCGGGGCGGCAGGGCGACGTTCACCGCGGTGCAGTCGGCCGCCGTGCCTCCGGTGTCCGCGGGGTTGCCCGTGCCCGGGAAGAGGGAGCGACCGTCCTGGTGCACGGAGACCGTCAGGACACGCGGGTCGTCCCAGAAGATCGACTCGACGCCGTCGCCGTGATGGGCGTCCAGGTCGACGTAGGCGACCCGCCGGGCGCCCAGGTCGAGCAACCGCTGCACCGCGGCCGCGGCGTCGTTGTAGAGGCAGAAGCCGGAGGCGCCCGCGCGCCGTGCGTGGTGCATCCCGCCCGCGATGTTGACGGCGTGCTCCGCCGCACCCGTCCACGTCGCCTCGGCGGCGGCGACCGACGCGCTGACGAGTCGCGAGGCCGCCTCGTGCATACCGGCGAAGACCGGGTTGTCCTCGGTGCCGAGCCCGCGCACCAGGTCGGGCTCGCCCGTGCGGTCCGCACGCCGGACCGCCGCCACGTAGTCGCCGTCGTGCACCGTGCGCACGAGGTCGTCGGTGCTCGGCGGGATGCGCACGACCTCGAGGGAGGGTTCGTCGAACAGACCGAACGCGTCGGCGAGCCGGAAGGTGAGGTCGAGCCGGGCGGGCGCCATCGGGTGCCCGGGCCCGAAGTCGTAGGTCAGGAGCTCGGGGCTCCACAGCAGCCGGGCGACGGACATCCCGTCACCGTAGCGGAACCCGTGGCAGGCTGGGCCCGACGACTGGCGGTTGAGACGACGGAGGATCCGGTCGGTGGCGACGAGGTGGCGCGATCGCGGTGCGACGGTGCGCGAGTGGGTGGACCGCACCGCGCGGGAGTACCCGGCGCGCCTCGCGATGACCGTGTTCGGTGCCGTCATCGCGCTCTTCACCATCCTGCTGCTGCCCCCGTGGGCCACGGCGTCCGGTGACGGCGCGCGGTTCGTCGACGCGCTGTTCACCGCGGTGTCCGCCGTCTGCGTCACCGGGCTGGTCGTCGTCGACACCGGCAGCTACTGGTCCGACTACGGCCACGCGGTGATCCTCGTCGGCATCAAGATCGGCGGGCTCGGCGTCATGACGCTCGCCTCGCTGCTCGGCATGGCGGTCTCGCGCCGCATCGGGCTGACCCAGAAGCTGCTCACGGCGTCCGAGGCGAAGGTGCGCACCAGCAGCCTGGGCGAGGTCGGCTACCTCATCCGGCTCATCATCGTGGTGTCGGTGACGATCGAGGCGACGGTCGCCCTGGTCCTGCTCCCCCGGTTCCTCGCGCTGGGCGAGAGCTTCGGCACCGCGCTGTGGAACGCGGTCTTCTACGGCATCTCGGCGTTCAACAACGCGGGCTTCGTCCCGACCACCGAGGGTCTCTCGGTGTACGCGTCCGACTGGCTCGTCGTCGTGCCGATCGGGCTGGGCGTCTTCGTCGGGGCGCTGGGCTTCCCGGTCATGGCGAACGTCCTGCAGGCCCGCCGGTACGGCCGGCGCTGGTACCGCCACCTGACGCTGCACACGAAGCTCACCGTGACCACGAGCGTCGCCCTGTTCGCGGCGGGGTTCGTGATCATCGGGGCGATGGAGTGGGCCAACCCCCGCACCCTCGGCGGCCAGGACCTGGCGACCAAGCTGCTGTCCGCGTCGTTCGCCTCGATCATGCCGCGCTCCGGCGGCTTCAGCACGGTCGACACCGGCGCGATGAACCCGGAGACGTGGCTGGTCACCGACGCCCTGATGTTCGTGGGCGGCGGGTCGGCGTCGACGGCCGGCGGCATCAAGGTGACCACCCTGGCCGTCATGCTCCTGGCGATCCTCGCCGAGGCCCGCGGCGACCGGGACATCGACGTCTTCGGCCGACGCATCCCGCGCGACACGCTCCGGCTGTCCATCGCCGTGGTGTTCATCGGCGCCACGATGGTGCTGGGCGCCTGCATCGCGCTGCTGCGCATCACGGACTTCTCGCTGTCGGAGGTGCTGTTCGAGGTGATCTCGGCGTTCGCCACCGTGGGCCTGTCCACCGGGATCACCGGCGACCTGCCCGACGCCGGGAAGTACGTCCTGTGCGCGCTCATGTACCTCGGTCGTGTGGGGACGATCTCCGTGCTCGGCGCGATCGCCCTGCGGGACCGACGGCGCGTCGTACGCTTCCCCGAGGAGCGCCCCGTGATCGGGTGAGACGGAGGTGCAGCGGAGGGTGGGTCCGAGGCACGAGGCACCGCCCGCAGCGGAGCCGCAGGCTCACCCGACAGCAGGATCGGGTGAGACCGGTCGGGGCGACCGGGTGACGGGAACGAGAGAGGAAACCGTGGCAGACAAGAAGGCATCGGAGCGAGATGCCGGCGTGCTCGTCATCGGGCTCGGCCGGTTCGGCTCGTCCATCGCGACGACGCTCGACCGGCTCGGCCAGGACGTCCTGGCGGTGGAGAGCGACGACCGCCTGGTGGCCCAGTGGTCCGGGCGGCTCCCGGTCGTGGAGGCGGACGCCTCCAACCCGGAGGCCCTCGAGCAGCTCGGCGCACGGGACTTCGGCGTCGTGGTGGTGGGCGTGGGGACCCAGCTGGAGGCGTCCGTGCTCATCACGGGCAACCTCGTGGACCTCGGCACGCCGCAGATCTGGGCCAAGGCGGTGTCGGCGGAGCACGGCCGCATCCTGACGCGCATCGGCGCGCACCACGTCGTCTTCCCGGAGTCGGACGCGGGCTCGCGCGTGGCGCACCTGGTGAGCGGCAAGATGCTCGACTACATCGAGGTCGAGGACGGGTTCACGATCGTCAAGATGCGACCCCCGCGCGAGATGCAGGGGTTCACCCTGGCGCAGTCGGACATCCGCAAGAAGTACGGCGTCACGGTCATCGGCGTGAAGTCCCCGGGCATCGACTTCACCTACGCGACCCCGGAGACGCGCGTCAGCGCCAACGACCTGCTGGTCTGCTCCGGGCACGCGGACCTGCTGGAACGGTTCTCCGCGCGGTCCTGACGCCGTCGGCCCGTGCGGCGCCGCGGCGGCCCGCCCGCCGCGGCGCCGCGCGGGAGGCTCACGGCGTCCGACGGCGCAGCGTGACGATGCCCAGCACGACGGCGCCCACGATGAAGGCGGCCGTCACCCCGACCGACCCGGCGACGTCCGCCCACTCGGCGCCCACGGCGATCTGCTGCATGGCGTCGACCGCATAGGTCAGCGGGAAGGCTCGCGAGATCCACTCGAGCACCTCGGGCATCTCGTCGCGCGGCATGAGCAGCCCGCACACGATGAGCTGCGGGAAGATGGTCGCGGGCATCAGCTGCACGGCCTGGAACTCGGTGCGGGCGAGCGCGGACGCGGCGAGGCCGAGGCAGCATCCCAGGACCGCGTTGAGCAGCGCGACCACCACGACCAGCCAGAGCGGTCCGGCGACGTCCATCCCGACGAGCAGCGCGAAGCCGACCACGACGAGCGCCTGCAGGAGCGCGAGGCCGCCGAACGCCAGCGCGTAGCCGCCGACGAGGTCGCCCTTGCGCACCGGCGTGGTCATGAGCCGTTCCAGCGTGCCGGACTGCCGTTCGCGCAGCGTGGCGACGCTCGTGACCAGGAACATGACGATGAGGGGGAAGATCCCGACGAGCAGCGGCCCGAACTGGTCGAGCACGGGCGTGCCCTCGAACATCCAGGCGATCAGCCCGAGCAGGAGGCACGGCAGCACGAGGATCAGCGCGACGGTGCGGCGGTCGCCGCGCAGCTGACCGAGCACGCGCCCGGCGGTGGTGAGCATCATCGGGCCTCCTGGGTCGCACGGTCGATGAGCACGAGGAACGCGCGCTCGGCGTCCGGTGCCCCCGTGGTGGCGAGCAGCTCGTCCGGCGTGGTGTCGGCGACGAGCGCGCCGTCGCGCAGGAGCAGCAGGCGGTCGCACTGCGTGGCCTCGTCCATGACGTGGCTGGAGACCAGCAGGGTGCGACCCTCGGCGGCGAGCGTGCGGAACGTGGCCCACAGGTCGCGGCGCAGCACGGGGTCGAGGCCGACGGTCGGCTCGTCGAGGACGAGCACGTCGGGGTCGCCCACCAGCGCGGCGGCGAGGGACACGCGGGACCGCTCCCCGCCGGACAGCGTCCCGACGACCTGCCTCTCGTGCCCGCCCAGGTCCACGGTGGCGACGGCCCCCGCGACGGCGGCCTCGGCGTCCGACGGCGGCAGCCCGGACAGCCGCGCGAAGTACCGCAGGTTCTGGGCGACGGTGAGGTCGGTGTAGACGGACGCGGCCTGCGTCACGTACCCGACGCGCCGTCGCAGCGCCGCGGTCCCGGCGGGCTCGCCGAGCACGGTCACCTCGCCCGCGACGTGGTCCTGGACGCCGACGAGGGCACGCATGAGCGTGGTCTTGCCGGAGCCGGAGGGGCCGAGGAGGCCGATCACCTGCCCGGCGGGGACCTCCAGGTCGAGGCCGTCGACGACCGTGCGCCCGCCGCGCTCCACGACCAGCCCGCGCGTCCGCAGCGCCGGCCCGGTCCAGTTTTTCTCCATGTGGTGAATTCTGCTCCTGCCGGCCCGCCGGCGCAAGAGGTCAGGCCAGATCCCCGGCGAGGTAGCGCTGCACGTTCGGCCCGACCAGGCGCGCGACCTCGTCCGCCGGCATCGACGCGAGCGGGTCGATCGGCACCAGGTAGCGCGTGAGGAGCAGGCCGGCGACCTGGGAGGCGACCAGGGAGCTGCGCCGGCGGGCGTCCGCCACCCCGAGCCGTTCGACGATGGGGCCCAGGACCTCCGCCCCCAGGAAGCCCGGCAGCAGTCCGCGCAGCCCCGGGTCGGCCATCACGGCCGGCAGCACGAGCCGCACCGTCGCGCCCTCGTCGCCGTCCCAGAGCCCCAGCACGCCCCGGACCAGCCGCTCCCCCAGCCCCTCGACCGGTCCGGCCAGCACCTGGTGGACCATCGCGGCCGGGTCGACGGGCGCGATGCCCAGCGTGGCCGTCAGCAGCTCCCGCTTGCCGGCGAACCAGTGCCGCACCGTGCCCGGGTCCACGCCCGCCCGCCGCGCGACCCCCCGCACCGAGACCGCGTCGTAGCCGCGCTCGAGGAACTCCGCCCGGGCCGCGTCGAGCACCTGGGCACGGGTCTCCTGACCGGCCGGGCGCCGCCCGCGCCGGGGGGCGTCGTCATCGGTCACGGGGACCCGCCTCAGCCGAGCTCGGCGGCCAGCTCGCGGGACCGGTCGCGCGCCGCCTCCAGGGCGTTGAGGAACGCGGACCGCACCCCGCCGTCGTCCAGCCGCTTGAGCGCCTGGACGGTGGTGCCGCCGGGCGAGGAGACCTTCTCGCGCAGGATCGCCGGGTGCTCACCCGTCTCGGCGAGGAGCCGGCCGGAGCCGAGCACGGTCTGCACGGCCAGCCGCCGCGCGACGTCACGCGGCAGGCCCATGAGCACCCCGGCCTCGGCCATCGCGTCGACGACGTAGAACACGTACGCGGGCCCCGACCCGGCGAGCGCCCCGAACGCGTCGATCTCCTTCTCGGCGATCCGCACGGTCTCACCGGTGCCGGCGAGCAGCGCCTCGACGAGCGCGACGTCCGCCTCCGCCGTCGTCGGGCCCGCGACGACGGCGGTCACCCCGGCACCCACCTGCGCGGGCGTGTTCGGCATGGTCCGCACCACCGGCTGCCCCGCGGGCAGGTGGCGCGCGTAGAGCGACAGCGGCAGCCCGACGGCGACGCTCACGACGACGGCGTCCGGCTCCAGGGCACCCGCCACCGTGTCGAGCATCGCGGCGACGTCCTTCGGCTTGACGCCGACCACGACGACGCGCGCACCGGCGACCGCCTCGGCGTTGTCCGCCGTCGTGGTCACCCCGTACCGCTCGGCGAGCTCGGCGCCGCGCTCGGGCCGCCGGACGGTGGCGACGACGTCGGACGGCGCGAGCCCGGAGCCGAGGGCTCCCGCGAGGACGGCCTCGGCCATGGTGCCGGTACCGAGGAACGCGACCCTGGTTCCGGTGATCTGCGTGGTCATCTGCTCTCCTGTCACAGCGGGAAGGCCTGGTAGAAGTCCTGGACGAGCTGCTCCGGGCCGCGCGCCTGGAGGACGACCGTGTCGTTGCGCCAGGTGACGACGGACGTGCCGGGCTGCTCGCCGGGGGTCACGGCGTACGTGCCCACGACCTCGCCGCCGACCGTCACGTCGCCCTCGGCGGTGGTGTCTCCCGCGGCCTCCAGGAGCGCACCGTGCACCTCGCCGGCGGCGTCGGCGTCGGCCCACTGCCCGACCCGGAGCGCGACCTCCGCGCCGCCGTCGGACCCGTCGCCGTAGGTGAGGCCCCACGCCTCGACCGCCTCCGTGTCCTCCTCGAACCCGGTGTCCTCGGCGGCCTCGAGACGCACGAGCTGCAGCACGGAGCCCGGCATGGAGGACAGGAGCTCGGTGGCGTCCTCGGGCAGGTCGGCGGGCTCGGCCGTCGGGGTGGGCGGGGCGGCCGTGACGGTGACGTCCGGCAGCGGCTCCGCCTCCTGGCGGGCGAACCCGGGCCACACGAACGCGGTCACGACGGCGACGGCGGCGATCACCACCAGCGCGACGACCAGTCCGATCTTGCGGCGGCGGACGGCGGCGGCCCGCGAGCTCCTCTGATGCACCTTGTCCCCCGGGGTCCGGAATCCCGGGGACATGTACCCGGGCCTCTGGTCGACCATCGACGTCCTCCTGGTTGCTCCCGCCACCTCCGGCGCTGCCGACGGCGGCGTCGCGCAGCAGCCTACGGCCTGGTGCCGCCCGGTGTCGGTAGCGGCGCCTAGCGTGACGTCCGTGAGCTCCACGACCTCTGCGCGCACGCGCGCCTCGAAGTCCTCCCGTCCGGCCTTCCGCTGCAGCGCGTGCGGATGGACCACCGCGAAGTGGGTCGGTCGCTGCGGCGAGTGCCAGGAGTGGGGCACGGTCGCCGAGGAGGGCCCGGCCTCGGCGGGTCCGCGCACGACGGCGGTCAACCCGGTGCGCTCGGCCGCGCGGCCGATCGCGGAGATCGACGTCGACGCGGCCCGTGCCACCCCGACGGGTGTGGAGGAGCTGGACCGGGTCCTCGGCGGCGGGCTCGTCCCGGGAGCGGTCGTGCTGCTCGCCGGGGAGCCTGGTGTGGGCAAGTCGACGCTGCTGCTCTCCGTCGCCTCGAACGCGGCCCGGGGCGCGGACGGCGTGGCACGTCCCGTGCTCTACGTGACGGGCGAGGAGTCGGCCGGTCAGGTGCGGCTGCGCGCCGAGCGGATCGGCGCGCTGGCCGACACCCTGCTGCTGGCGGCGGAGACGGACCTCGCGACGGTGCTCGGGCACCTGGAGGCGGCGGACCCCGCGCTGCTGGTCGTCGACTCGGTGCAGACGATCGCCTCCGCGGAGGTCGACGGGGCGCCGGGCGGCGTCAGCCAGGTGCGCGAGGTCGCGGGTGCCCTCATCGCCGCCGCGAAGGCACGGCAGGTGCCCGTCCTCCTGGTCGGCCACGTCACGAAGGACGGCACCGTCGCCGGGCCGCGCACCCTGGAGCACCTGGTCGACGTGGTGTGCCAGTTCGAGGGCGACCGGCACTCGCGGCTCCGGATGGTGCGCGCGGTGAAGAACCGGTTCGGCCCCACGGACGAGGTCGGCTGCTTCGACCTCTCGGAGTCCGGGATCGTGGGGCTGAGCGACCCGAGCGGGTTGTTCCTGTCCCACCTGGGCGCGGGCGTCCCCGGCACCTGCGTCACGGTGACGTTGGAAGGCCGGCGCCCGCTCGCGCTGGAGATCCAGTCGCTCGTGGCGCCCTCACCGCTGGCCAACCCGCGCCGCGCCACCAGCGGCGTGGAGTCGCAGCGGCTCGCCATGATCCTCGCCGTGCTGCACCGGCACGCCGGCCTGCGGCTGGCCGACTCCGACGTGTACGCCTCCACCATCGGCGGCGCCCGGGTCACCGAGCCCGCCGCCGACCTGGCCACCGCCCTGGCCATCGTCTCGGCCCGGACCGGCGACGCGCTGCCCGCGGGCACCGTCGCGCTCGGCGAGGTCGGTCTCGCCGGTGACATCCGCCCCGTCACCGGGCTGGAGCGACGCCTCACCGAGGCCGCCCGCCTCGGGTTCACCCGGGCCGTCGTCCCCGCCGGTACGGCCGCCAAGGCGCCGGCCGGGCTCCGCCTGGCCGAGGCCCGGCACATCGCCGAGGCCGTGGAGCTCGCGGCCCAGGGGGACGCGGCGCGGACGGCCCCGCGCCGCGGGGACCATCCGTCGTAGAATGCCCAGGTGGCTCCCTCCAACGCGCACCCCGACGCCCTGCTGCGGGAGACCCTCGCCGCCGTCGCCCCCGGCACCGAGCTGCGCGACGGCCTGGAACGGATCCTGCGGGGCCGCACCGGTGCGCTGATCGTCCTCGGGCTGGACAAGACGGTCGAGGAGATCTGCTCCGGCGGGTTCGAGCTCGACGTCGAGTTCTCGGCGACCCGCCTGCGCGAGCTGTCGAAGATGGACGGCGCCGTGGTGCTCGACCGTGACGCCACCCGCATCCGCCGTGCCGCGGTGCAGCTCCTGCCGGACCCGACGATCGAGACCAGCGAGTCCGGCACGCGTCACCGCACCGCGGAACGGGTGGCCAAGCAGACCGGCCTGCCGATCGTCTCGGTGAGCCAGTCGATGCGCATCGTCGCCATCTACATCGGCGGGATGCGGCACGTCCTCGAGGACTCGGACACGATCCTGGGCCGCGCCAACCAGGCCCTCGCCACGCTGGAGCGGTACCGCTCCCGGCTCGACGAGGTCTCCGGGACCCTGTCCGCGCTGGAGATCGAGGACCTGGTCACGATCCGCGACGTCTGCGCCGTGGTGCAGCGCCTGGAGATGGTCCGCCGGATCTCCGACGAGATCGACGGCTACGTCGTCGAGCTCGGCACCGACGGCCGCCTCCTCGCCCTGCAGCTCGACGAGCTGCTCGGCGGCATCGGTGCCGACCGGGACTTCGTCGTGCGCGACTACGTGGACGTGGACCGCTCGGGCCGCAGCATCCAGGACGTCCACGCGGACCTGGCCGCGCTCGACTCGGCGCAGCTGCTCGACCTGTCCCAGATCGCCCGCGTCCTCGCCCTGCCCGGTGGCGGTGTCGCGCTCGACGCCGCGGTCGCGCCGCACGGGTACCGGCTGCTGTCCAAGGTGCCCCGCCTGCCGACGTCGATCATCGACCGGCTGGTCGCCCACTTCGGCGGGCTGCAGAAGCTTCTCGCGGCGAGCGCGGAGGACCTCATGGGCGTCGACGGCGTCGGGGACCAGCGGGCCCGCGCGGTGCGCGAGGGCCTGTCCCGCCTCGCGGAGTCGAGCATCCTCGAGCGGTACGTGTAGGACTCAGTCCTTCTTCTCGTGGTCCTCGGCCGCCGGGTCCGTCTCGTCGGCCTTCTTCTCGGTCTTCTTCTCGTCGGCCGTCGTGTCGGCCTGCTCGTCCGTCGGCTCGTCCGCCTTCCCGGACGCCTCGGGAGCAGGTTCCTCCGCGGGCGGCTCCGCCACCGTCAGCGTCACCGGCTCCCCGGCCGCCTCGGGGACGTCGCCCAGGACGATCTCGGCCGTGTAGTCGCCGGCCGGCACGCGCTCGCGCTTGCCCTCGCACCCGGGAGCGGACGTCGAGCCGCTCCAGCGGACCGTCGTGTCCCAGGGGTCACCGACCCCCAGCAGCAGGTCGGCGCCGCCACCACCACCGCAGTCGGCGGAGGACCACACCCGCTCCCCCTCGGCGTCGCTCACCACCACCTGCATGCTGGAGGAGCGGCCGTCCAGCAGGCACGGCATGCGGCCCTCGTTGGTCACGCGCAGCGTCAACGGCACGACGTCCCCGTCGGCCAGCGTGGTCGCCCCCGCGGAGAGGTCCAGGGCGACGGCGCTCGCGGTGCAGGTGTCGGCGGGCCCGGAGAGGTTGAGCGGCTCGGGCGGTGCCGCCTTGTCCGCGGTGAGGTCCGGGCGCGGGTCGGGCCACAGGTCGCGCACGCCGTCGACCGCCCGGCCGATGCCGTAGCCGGCGGCCGTCCCCAGCCCGACGAGGAGCCCGGCGCAGAGCAGCACCAGGAGCGCGCCGTTGCGCAGCGAGCGCCGACGGCGGAGCTGGGCCGCCGTCGGCTTCCTCGGCCGCCGCTGCGGTGCCTGGCGAGGTGCCGGCCGCTGCCGGGGGCGCGGCGTGGAGCCGGGGGCGACGAGACCGTTCGTGGTCACCGTGCGGGCGGAGGAACCTCCGGTCGAGCGACCGGCCGACGACCGCCGCGCACCCCCCTGCGGTGCCGCCTTGCGCGAGCCCGTGGACGTCCGGGGCTGCTGCCGGCCTCCCGACCGCTGCCCGGACGACGCCTTCGGGGCCGGCTTCTTCGCCGCGGGCTTGCTCGGCGCGGACTTCTTCGGGGCCGGCTTCGTGGGCGCGGACTTCTTCGGTGCGGGCTTCTTGGCGGTGGTCTTGCTGGTGCTGGGCTTGCTGGTGGCGGCCGACTTCTTCGCGGCGGGCTGCGATGCCGCGGGCTTCCTGGCGCCCTGCCGGCGCGCGGCCGAGGCCGAACCCGCCGACCCGCGGGCGGCCGTCGTGCGCTGCGAGGAACGTGACGACGACGAAGCCCGCGACGAGGACGACGCCCCTCCCCCGCGGGAGGAGCCCGCTCGACCCCGGTCCTTCGCTGCCGCCACTGCGCCCCGCCTCCTGGACATCTCTTCCCGGCGCCACGGTACGTCGTCCGGGGTACCGGGACACGCAGCCGCGCCGGGTCGGCGGCGTGCCCGGGCACCGGTGCGGACCAGGCACAATGGCTGCCGTGCAGGAGCTGGTCGAGCGGGTCACCGCGTGGTACGAGGACGCCGCCCGGGAGCTGCCGTGGCGCGCCGCCGACCGGACGCCGTGGGGCGTGCTGGTCTCCGAGGTCATGCTGCAGCAGACGCCCGTGGTCCGGGTCGAGCCGGTGTGGCGCGCGTGGATGCAGCGCTGGCCGACCCCGGCGGACCTCGCTGCCGCACCCACGGCGGAGGTGCTGCGCGCCTGGGGCCGGCTCGGCTACCCGCGCCGTGCGCTGCGTCTCGCGGACTGCGCCCGGGCGGTCGTCGAGCGGCACGACGGCGAGGTCCCCGCCGACGAGGAGTCGCTGCGCGCGCTGCCCGGCGTCGGCGAGTACACCGCCGGCGCGGTGCAGGCGTTCGCGTTCGGGCGGCGGTCCGTCGTCGTGGACACGAACGTGCGCCGGGTCCAGGCCCGGGCCGTCACCGGCGTCGCGCTGCCCGCGCCGTCGTACACGGCGGCCGAGCGCGCCCTCGCGGCCTCCCTGGTGCCCGAAGACGACGCCGCGGCTGCCGCCTGGGCCGCCGCCTCGATGGAGCTCGGCGCGCTCGTCTGCACCGCCCGGTCCCCGCGCTGCGACGCGTGCCCGCTGCGGGCGGTGTGCGCCTGGCGGCTCGCGGGGTTCCCGGCCGACGAGCACGCTGCCCGACGGCGGACCCAGGCCTGGGAGGGCACCGACCGGCAGGTGCGGGGCCGCGTCATGGCGGCGCTGCGGGGCGCTGACGCTCCCGTGCCCCGGGCGCTGCTGGCCGACGCCGGACCGGCTGGGCAGCTCGACCGCTGCCTGGCCGGGCTCGTCGAGGACGGCCTGGCGGAGACCGACGACGCCGGGCGCTACCTGCTGCCGGCATGATTCCCTAGAGCTCGAGCAGCATCCGGGTGTTGCCCAGAGTGTTCGGCTTCACGCGGGCCAGGTCGAGGAACTCGGCGACGCCGTCGTCGTGGGAGCGCAACAGCTCGGCGTAGACCTCGTGCGAGACCGGGGTCCCCTGGATCTCCTGGAAGCCGTGCGCGGCGAAGAACCCCACCTCGAACGTCAGGCAGAACAGCCGGCGCAGGCCCATCGCGCGGGCCCGTCCGACGAGCTCGGTGACGAGCGCGTGCCCGACCCCGCGTCCCGTCCAGGACGGGTCGACGGCCAGCGTCCGGATCTCGGCGACGTCCTCCCACATGACGTGCAGCGCGCCGCAGCCGATGACCCCGTGGTCGGGCCCGCCGTCGGCGACGACGAACTCCTGGACCGCCTCGTAGTAGCCGACCATCTCCTTGGCGAGCAGGATCCGCTCGGTGGCGTACGGCTCGACCAGCCGGCGCACGTCGCGGACGTCGGCGGGCAGTGCGGGGCGGACCGCGAAGCTCTCGGGCACGCGCCCACCCTATGACCGCCACGCACGAATGTTCAGGGCATGCCCTCGGCGTCGGCGAGCCGCACGGCCGTCATCTCGTCGATCACCAGGTCGGTCACGACGCCGGCCGCGAGCGCCGCCCGCAGCGGACCCACCTTGTTGTCCCCGGCCACGACGCAGAGCCGGCGCGGGATCCGGCGCAGTTGGTCCGGCGTCGGGCCGGTCGCCCGCGCGTTGATCGCGATGTCGCGGTAGGTGCCGTCGGGCCGCAGGAACACGGTGCACACGTCCCCGGCCACCCCGGCGCGGTCGAGCGTGGCGACGTCCTCGGGGTCCAGGTAGCCCGCCGAGTACACGTGGGACGGCACCCCGGTGAGCGCCCCGACCGAGAACACGGCCAGGTCCGTGCGGGACTGGAAGTCGAGGACGCGACGCACGGACCGCTCGCGCCACATGGCGGCGCGGGTCTCGGCGTAGTCGAAGAACGCCGGAACCGGGAAGTGGTGCACGTTGGCCTCGAAAGCCGCTCCGATCTGGTCGATCAGGCCGCCCGCGTAGCTCACGCCGGAGGTCCGGGTGTTGGCCGCGCCGTTGAGCTGCACCACCGAGGAGCCGCGGGTCGCCTTGTGCGTGAGGTGCTGGGCCACCGCCCCCAGGGTCGTGCCCCAGGCGACGCCGAGCACCATGTCGGAGTCGTACCAGCGCGAGACGAGCCGCGCGGCGGTGCGGGCGACCTGGCCGAGCCGCTCGGCGTCGTCGGCCGAGTCCGCCACGGGCACGACGTACGCCTCGATGCCGTACCGCGAGACCAGCTCGCGCCCGAGCCCGGGGGCCCGGGAGTGGGCGGGGCGCAGCGTGATCTCGACGACGCCGGTGTCCCGCGCGCGCTTGAGGAGCCGCGACACCGTCGACCGCGACGTGCGCAGGTGCCGCGCGATCGACTCCATCTTCATGTCCTGGAGGTAGTACATGGTCGCGGCCATGACCATGTCGCGTTCCCGGGTGACCGTCACCTTTCCAGGATGACGCAGGAACCTTCTTTTTGCACGTTCGTGCACCCAGGTTGCGAGAACGTTCCCGCAGTGCTGCCCTGGTGTCGTCCCCACCGAGAGGAGCACGACCGATGGCCTCCCGCCTCACCGCAGAGTCACGCACCCGGGCCCTGGCAGCCCTGGAGAGCTCGCAGGAACCCGCCACCGAGCTCGACGTGCTCGTCGTGGGCGGAGGCGTCACCGGCGCCGGCATCGCCCTGGACGCCGTCACCCGCGGGCTGTCCACCGCGATCGTCGAGGCGCAGGACTGGTCGGCCGGCACCTCCAGCTGGTCCAGCAAGCTCGTCCACGGCGGCCTGCGCTACCTCCAGATGCTCGACTTCTCGCTGGTCCACGAGGCCCTGACCGAGCGCGACCTCCTCCTCAAGCAGATCGCTCCGCACCTGGTCAAGCCCGTGCCGTTCCTCTACCCCCTCGAGCACCGGGTGTGGGAGCGGGCCTACGTCGGCGCCGGCATCGCCCTCTACGACACCCTGGCCGCGATCGCGCCAGGTCGCCGGGCCATGCCGCTCCATCGCCACCTCGGCCGCCGGCAGATCGCCCAGAAGTTCCCCGACCTGGCGCACGAGGCCGCCATCGGCGCCGTGCAGTACTGGGACGCGTCCGTGGACGACTCGCGCCTCGTGAGCACGCTCGTGCGCACCGCCGTCGACTACGGCGCCCACGCCGCGTCGCGCACCCAGGTGGTGGCCCTGACCAAGAGCGGCACCGGCGCCGTCAACGGCGCCGTCGTCGTCGACCTGGAGACGGGCCGCGAGATCAGCGTCCGCGCCCGGCACGTGATCAACGCGACCGGCGTGTGGACGGAGGACACCGAGGCGCTCGCCGGCGACGAGGGCGGCCTGCGGGTGCTCGCGTCCAAGGGCATCCACATCGTGGTGCCGCGCGAGCGCATCAAGGGCACGGTGGGTCTGATCCTGCAGACCGAGAAGTCGGTGCTGTTCATCATCCCGTGGTCGCGCTACTGGATCATCGGCACCACCGACACGCCGTGGGAGCAGGACCCCGTGCACCCCGTGGCCACCGCCGCCGACATCGACTACGTGCTGGACCACGCGAACGCCGTGCTGGCCCACCCGCTGACCCGTGAGGACATCATCGGCACGTACGCCGGCCTGCGGCCCCTGCTCCAGCCCGGGACGAAGGAGGGCACCGGGTCCTCCAAGGTGTCCCGCGAGCACACGGTGGCGTCCCCCGCCCCCGGCCTGACCGTCATCGCGGGCGGCAAGCTCACCACCTACCGGGTGATGGCCAAGGACGCGGTGGACTTCGCGATCGGTCAGCGGGCGCACGCGCTGCCGTCGGTCACGCACCAGATCCCCCTGGTCGGGGCCGTCGGGCTCTCCGCGGTGCGACGGCAGGCGCGGGCCTGGTCGCAGCGCTACCGCTGGAGCCCCGCGATGCTCGACCACCTGCTGCACCGCTACGGCTCGGCGCTGCGCGAGCTGGTCACCCTCTGCGAGGAGGACCTGTCGCTCGCCCGCCCGCTGGAGCACGCCCCGGCGTACCTGCGTGCGGAGATCCACTACGCCGTCAGCCACGAGGGCGCCCTGCACCTCGAGGACCTGCTCCTGCGCCGCACGCGCCTCGTCTACGAGGTGGCCGACAAGGGCCGGGCCGCCCTCGACGAGATCGCCGAGGTCGTCGCACCGCTGCTCGGCTGGGACGAGGAGCAGAAGCAGGCCGAGATCGAGGCGTACCGGGCCCGCGCCGACGCCGAGGACGACGCCGCGCGGCAGCCGGACGACGGGTCCGCCGAGCAGGCACGGGCCCAGGCTCCCGACGTGGCTCCCATGCAGCCGCTGCGCGGCAGCTGACCGGCCGCCCGCCACGGCGCGGCCTCTCCACCCACTCGTACGGCCCCGGCGCCGCCGGGGCCACGACAACGAAGTCCGACAGAAGGTGAGTACGACAATGTCGTCAGGTGAGCTCTTCATCACCGAGTTCCTCGGCACGATGATCCTGCTGCTGGGTGGTGCCGGCGTCGTCGCCAACGTCATCCTGCCCAAGACCAAGGGGTTCAACGGTGGCTGGCTGCTGATCAACTTCGGCTGGGGCCTCGCGGTGTTCGCCGGTGTGTTCGTGGCCTTCAGCTCCGGTGCCCACATCAACCCGGCGGTGACCTTCGGGATCTGGGCCAGCGGCGCCTCCGAGTTCGGCCCCGGCATCCCGGTCAACGCGGCGAACGGGTTCATCTACATCTCGGCCCAGATGGCCGGCGCCGCCGTCGGGTCCGCCGTGGCGTTCCTCGCCTACAAGAAGCACTTCGACGAGGAGGCGCCGCCCGCCACCAAGCTCGCGGTCTTCTCGACCGGGCCGGAGATCCGCTCCTACGGGTGGAACTTCGTGACCGAGGTGGTCGGCACGTTCTTCCTCGTCTTCCTCGTGCTGTCGTTCGGCAACTGGCCGGGCGACATGGGGCCGCTCGCCGTGGCCCTCATCGTGGTCGGCATCGGCGCCAGCCTCGGTGGCCCCACCGGGTACGCCATCAACCCGGCACGTGACCTCGGCCCACGGATCGCGCACGCCCTGCTGCCCATCAAGGGCAAGGGGTCCAGCGACTGGGGGTACTCCTGGGTCCCCGTCCTCGGCCCGATCGTCGGCGGCGTCCTCGGTGGCCTGCTCGCCCCCGCGGTGGCCTTCGGCTGACCCGCCGCGCAGCCTCTTCCCCTGAACACGTCAAGCAAAGGAGCACACCATGGCGGACTACGTCCTCGCCATCGACCAGGGCACGACGAGCTCGCGTGCCATCATCTTCGACCACTCGGGCCGCAGCGTCTCGACGGGCCAGATCGAGCACGACCAGATCTTCCCCCGGGCCGGCTGGGTGGAGCACAACGCCGAGCAGATCTGGAACAACGTCCGTGAGGTCGTGGGCCTGGCCCTGACCCGCGGCAACATCTCCCACGAGGACCTCGCGGCCGTCGGCATCACCAACCAGCGCGAGACCGCCGTCGTGTGGGACAAGAACACCGGCAAGCCGGTGTACAACGCGATCGTGTGGCAGGACACCCGCACCCAGGCGATCGTCGACGAGCTCGGCGGCGACGAAGGCCCCGACAAGTACAAGTCGGTCGTCGGCCTGCCGCTGGCGACCTACTTCTCCGGGCCCAAGATCAAGTGGATCCTCGACAACGTCGACGGGGCGCGCGAGGCCGCGGAGCGCGGGGACCTGCTGTTCGGCAACACCGACACGTGGGTGCTGTGGAACATGACGGGCGGGACCGAAGGCGGCGTGCACGTCACCGACGTCACCAACGCCTCGCGCACCATGCTCATGGACCTCGACACCCTGAGCTGGCGTGAGGACATCGCGGCCGACATGGGCATCCCGCTGTCGATGCTGCCCGAGATCCGCTCCTCGTCCGAGGTGTACGGCCGGGGCCGTCCGCGCGGGATGGTGCCCGGCGTGCCGATCGCCGGCATCCTCGGCGACCAGCAGGCCGCCACCTTCGGGCAGGCGTGCTTCGAGGTCGGCACCGCCAAGAACACGTACGGCACCGGCAACTTCATGCTGCTCAACACCGGTACCGAGAAGGTGCCGTCGGAGAACGGGCTGCTCACCACGGTCTGCTACAAGATCGGTGACGCCGACGCCGTCTACGCCCTCGAGGGGTCCATCGCGGTGACCGGGTCCCTGGTCCAGTGGCTCCGGGACAACCTGGGGCTGTTCTCCGACGCTCCGGACGTCGAGTACTACGCGCGCAAGGTCGAGAACAACGGCGGCGCGTACTTCGTGCCGGCGTTCTCCGGCCTGTTCGCCCCGTACTGGCGCCCGGACGCCCGCGGCGCGCTGGTCGGCCTGACCCGGTACGTCGACCGCAACCACATCGCCCGCGCGGCCCTCGAGGCCACGGCGTACCAGACCCGCGAGGTCATGGACGCGATGAACGCGGACTCGGGGGTGGACCTCACCGAGCTCAAGGTCGACGGCGGCATGGTGGCCAACGAGCTGCTCATGCAGTTCCAGGCCGACCAGCTCGGCGTCGACGTCGTCCGCCCCGAGGTCGCCGAGACGACGGCGCTGGGCGCCGCCTACGCGGCCGGCATCGCGGTCGGGTTCTGGCAGGGCGAGTCCGACGTCACCGAGAACTGGGTCGAGGGCAAGCGCTGGACCCCGTCCATGCCCGAGGACGAGCGCGAGCGCCTCTACCGGCAGTGGAAGAAGGCCGTCACGAAGACCTTCGACTGGGTGGACGAGGACTCCGGCGAGTAGCACGACCGGTCGAGGGGACGCCGCGCTCGGCGTCCCCTCGACCGTGGCACGAAGGTCACACGACCGGGCGTCGACCCCACGCCGCCCGTGCCCGATGATCGGACCATGACAACGACGAGGAGCGCCGTCGTCGTCGGCGCCGGCATCGGTGGCCTCACCGCCGCGGTAGCCCTGCGGCGCCGCGGCTGGGACGTGAGCGTGCTCGAGCGGGCCGCATCGCTCGAGCCGGTCGGTGCGGGGATCGCGCTCGCCCCCAACGCCCTGCGGGCGCTCGAGGCCGTCGGGGCCGGGGACCGCGTGCACGGGCTGGCGTCCCTGCAGGGCGCGGTCGGCATCCGCCGGCCCGACGGCGCCTGGCTGGTCCGCGGTGACACCACCATGGCAGGGGCCGGGTCGACCGTGCTCCTGCACCGCGCGCAGCTCGTGTCGCTGCTCACCGACGAGCTCCCGGGCGCGGCGCTCCGCCTCGGGGCCGAGGTCACCGGGGTGGTCGCCGGCGGCCCGACCGAGACCGCGACGGTCACGACCCGTGACCACACCTGGCACGCCGACCTCGTCGTCGCCGCGGACGGCATCGACTCCCCCACGCGTGCGGCGCTCTTCCCGGACCATCCCGGCCCCGCGTACACCGGCGTGACCGCGTGGCGGTTCGTCAGCGCCGAGCCCGCCCCCGTCCAGCTGGCGGAGACCTGGGGGCGCGGCGCCGTCGTCGGCCTCATGCCGCTCGCCGACGGGCGGGTCTACGGGTACCTCACGGCCACCGCGCCGCCGGGCACCCGCTCGCACGACGGGGCCGCGGAGCTGCGCCGGCGGTTCGCCGGGTGGCACGACCCGCTCGACCAGCTGCTCGGCGCCCTGGAGCCGGGGCAGGTCCTGCACCACGACCTGCGGTGGCTGCGGACCCCTCTGCCGCGCTACGACGTCGGGCGCGTGGCGTTCGTCGGGGACGCGGCGCACGCCATGACCCCGAACCTGGGGCAGGGCGGCGCCCAGGCGATCGAGGACGCGGTGGTGCTGGCCGCCACGGTGGACGCCGCGGGACCCGACCGGGTCGAGGCTGCCCTGGCGTCCTACACCGACCAGCGCCGCGACCGGACCCGCAGGATCGCGCGCACCTCCGCGCGCGTCGGCGCCGTCACCCGGTGGCGCTCGCCCGTGGCGGTGGGCCTGCGCGACCTTGGCCTGCGCACGGTAGGCCGGTGGGCGATGCCGCGGGCCGCGAAGGGGCTCGAGAGCATCCTCGGATGGCGTCCTCCGGCGTGACGGCGACCTAGGGTGGTGCGGTGAGCCTCACCTCGACCTCCGAGTACACGATCCCCGGCGCGCACGTCACCGACCGGACCCTCACGGTCCCCCTCGACTGGTCCGCGCCCGACGACGACCGCACGCTCTCGCTGTTCGTGCGCGAGGTGGTCGCACCCCGGCGTCGCGGCGAGGACCTGCCGCTGCTGGTGTTCCTCCAGGGCGGACCGGGCGGCAAGGGCCCGCGGCCCACCGGCCCGGACGGCTGGCTCGGCGAGGCCTTGAAGCGGTTCCGGGTGGTGCTGCTCGACCAGCGGGGTACGGGGCGGTCGACGGCGGTCCGGGCGGCTGCGCTGCAGCGGCTCGGCGACGGCGTGGCCCAGGCCGAGCACCTGAGCCACTTCCGCGCGGACTCGATCGTGCTCGACGCCGAGCACGTGCGCCGCGAGGTCTACGGCGGTCGGCGCTGGTCCACGCTCGGGCAGTCCTACGGCGGCTTCCTGACCCTGACGTACCTGTCGCTCGCACCCGAGTGCGTCGCGGCCTCGTACGTCACCGGCGGACTCGCCGGCCTGGACGCGAGCGCGGACGAGGTCTACGGGCGCACGCAGGAGCGCGTCGTCGCCAAGAACGCGCTCTACAACGAGCGCTACCCGGACGACGTCGGGCGCATCGCCCGGATCGCCGACCGGATCGCCGTCGGGGACGTCCGCCTGCCGGGCGGGGACCTGCTGAGCGTCGAGCGCTTCCAGACGCTCGGCATGGCGTTCGGGATGGGCCCGGGGTTCGAGCGGGTGCACTGGATCGTCGACGAGGCGTTCGACGATCCGTCGGCACCGGGCGCCGCCGACACGCTCACCGACACCTTCCTCGCCGAGGTGGAGGCCGCCACCGGGTTCGCGACCAACCCGCTGTACGCCGTGCTGCACGAGTCGATCTACGCCCAGGCCGCGACCGGCCCGACGGCGTGGGCGGCGCAGCGGGTGCGGGACGGCGATACCGCCTTCGCCGTCGACGCCCGGCCGTTGCTGTTCACGGGCGAGATGATCTACCCCTGGATGTTCGAGCAGGTCGCGGCCCTGCGTCCGTTCCGGGCCGCTGCCGAGGCGCTCGCGGCCCGCGACGACTGGCGGGACCTCTACGACCTCGACGTGCTGGCCGCGAACGAGGTCCCGCTCGAGGCGGCGGTGTACCACGACGACATGTTCGTCGACGCCGGGCTGTCCCTCGACACCGCCGACCGCGTCGGCAACGCCCGTGCCTGGGTCACCAACGAGTTCGAGCACGACGGCCTGCGCGCCGGCGACGTGTTCGCGACGCTGCTGGAACGCCTCGACGCCCGCGGCGGCCCCCTCACCGAGCGCGAGAAGACGGACCGGTCACCCGGCTGGTTCGCCTACGCCCCGCTGTCCGGCCAGCTGTACTTCCCCGGCGACAAGCGGTCGGCGGACGTCGACCGTACGCCCACCGTCCGCGCCAGGTTCTCCGACGACGGCCCGGCCGCGACGCCCGCGCCGCGGCCGCCGTACGAGGCTCGGCTGATGAACGAGTACGCCTGCGACCGGCCGCTGTGGGACGTTCCGCCGCGCATCGTGGCCGGGCTCGGTGCCGATCTCCGGAACCGGCTCCGCGCCTGGGCGGCGACGTTCCAGGAGCACTACGACCCGGTCGACGGCTGGGACGACGACGCCGTGGCGACGGAGCACCGCGCCGAGGGCGAGCGGCTGCGCGACGCGCTCCAGGCGGTCCTGCCCTGGCCGTGGACGGTGCGCCTCGATGCCTGGGAGCACAGCACGACGACGTAGCGGCGTCGACGGCCGGCACGCGCGTGCGTCAACTACCTCGCGGACCAGCCGACTACCTCGGCAGGCGGTGCACTACCTCGGCGGGCGGTGCACTACCTCGCGGGGAGCTCGCGAAAGGGTTGCAGGCCCTCGTCGCCCAGCGCCGGGCCGACCACCTCGATCGTGGCGTCGGACGACGCGACCACCTCGGCGCAGCGCAACCGGAACCCGGGTGGCCCCGGAGTCACGGCACGGATGTCCGCCGCGGCGGTGCCGAAGACGATCCGGGCGACGCCGGACCACACGAGCGCCGCGGCGCACATCGGGCACGGCTCACCGGAAGCGAACATCGTCGCGCCGACGACGGCCCCGCGATCGGCCGGGGCCACCGCGCGCACGGCGTCCAGCTCGGCGTGCGAGGTCGGGTCCCCGGTCTGCGCCGCCGTGTTACGGCCCGTCGCGAGGACCCGGCCGTCGGCCGCCACGAGCACCGCGCCGAACGGCTTGTTGCCGTCGGCGAGCGTCTCCCGGGCGATCCGCAGGGCCTCGGCCAGGTGCTCGCGGTCCGCCGCGGACGTCGGCGCGCTCATGCCGACAGGTCGACGGTCAGACCGCGGCCCGCGGCTCGGGCCGCGTCGAGCAGCAACCGCCCGACGGCCACGTCCAGCAGCCCGAGGCCGACCGAGTTGAACACCGTGATCTCCGCGGCCGCCCGGCGACCGGATGCCCGCCCCGTGACCACGTCACCGAGCTCGGTGCGACAGGCCGCGGCGTCGATCGCGCCCTCCGCGATCGCCAGCAGCACGTCGCCGGACTCCCCCAGGGCGGTGGACACCGAGTCCACCACGACCCGCGAGCGTGCCATCGCCGCGCCGTCGACCTCCCGGTGGTCCGGGCGCGGGGGCGCGCCCACGACGTTGACGTGCATCCCCGGGTGGAACCACTCCCCGCGCACCACCGGCTCGCGCGACGGCGTCAGCGTGCACACGACGTCGGCGGACCCGACGGCGCTCTCGGGCGACCCCACGCGCGTCACCTTGATCTCGGGGTGACGGGCCGCCGTCCGCTCCGCGAACGTCGCCGCGGTGGCGTCGGAGCGCGTCCAGAAGAGCACCTGCTCCAGCGGCCGCACCGTGGCCAGCGCGCTGACGTGCTCCAGCGCGAGGCCACCCGCGCCGACCAGGCCGAGCACCCGGGCCGACGGCGGGGCGAGCCACCGGGTCGCGACCGCGCTCGCCGCCGCGGTGCGCAGCCGGGTGGGCAGACCGCCGTCGAGCACCGCCACGGGTCCGCCGTCGTCGACGTCCACCAGCACCAGGACCGACCGCTGCGCCGGCAGGCCGCGGTCACGGTTGCCCGGGACGTCGGCGAGCAGCTTCGACCCGGCGAGCCCGGCCCGCCGCGAGACGGCCGTCATCGGCAGGAAGTGCGCGGCGTCGTCGAGCGCGGCGACGGCGAGCGGGGCCTGCGCGGCCGTGCCGTCGGACAGGTCGGCGAAGGCCCGCTCGACGGCGTCGACCACCTCCGCGGGCTGCACCAGCCCGATCAGGTCGGAACGGGTCAGGACGAGGGGCACGGGACCTCCTGGAGACGGACGGGGCGGACGGTGCGGGCGGTGACGGGAAGACCAGCGAGCGACGCGGTACGGGACGTCGTCACGCCAGCCGCCCCTGCCGCACGAACGCGCTGTTGAGACCGGCGGGCGGCCGGCTGTGGCTGACGAAACCCGCCACGGCGAGCAGCGCCAGCACGTACGGGAGCATGACCAGCAGCGCGAACGGCACGTCGACCCCGAGCGCGGGCAGCGTGAACTGCAGCGCCTGGGCCAGGCCGAACACGACGGCCGCGACGGCGACGCCGACGGGACGCCAGCTGCCCGCGATGACGGCCACGACGGCGAGGTAGCCGGTCCCGGCGGTCATGTTGTCCGTGAAGGTGTGCACCTCGGACAGGGCGAGCTGTGTCCCGGCCAGGCCGGACAGCAGCCCGACGACGAGCACCGCGGTGAAGCGCACCCGCAGCACGGGGACGCCGGAGCGGTCCGCGCTGGCGGCGTCCTGCCCGACGGCGTCGACGGCGATGCCCCAGCCGGTGCGGCGCGAGGTCACGATCGCCAGCAGGACGACGGCGGCGACGAGCGCGTAGGCCAGGCCGGTCTGGCGGAACAGGGCCGGGCCCAGCACGGGGATGTCCGCCAGCAGCGGGATCTCGATCCGGGCGAAGCCGGGGACGGTGGTGCCGCGGTCCAGCAGGAGCCGCGCACCGAAGGTGGTGCCGGCGAGCGCCAGCGCGTTGGCGGCGAGACCGGTGACGATCTGGTCGGCGCGGAGCAGGACGCTCAGGACGGCCTGCAGCACCCCGACGAGCAGGCCGGCGACGGCGCCGCACAGGACCCCGTAGAACGCTGAGCCGCTGGCGGTCGCGCCGACCACGGACGCGAACGCACCGGTGAGCATCATGCCCTCGACGCTCATGGTCAGGACACCGGCGCGTTCGCCGACAAGCTCACCGCTGGCGGCGACGAGCACGGGGACGGCGAGCGCGACGGACGCGACGAGCAGGTCCGTGAGGGTGGGGATCATGAGGTGACCTCCGTGCCGGTGCGGTCGGGGGTGGCCGGGCGCCGCCACGGACGCCAGGGTCGGGTGCCGGTGGGGCGGGCCGTGCGGCGCACGGTCCAGATCGCGGTGCCGGCGACGCCGAGGATGATGAGGCTCTCGGCGATCTGGGTGATCGACGCCGGGACGCCCGCCGCGAGCTGGAGGTTGATCCCGCCCGAGACGAGGAACCCGAGGGCGGTGGCGATGCCGACGGCCGCGGTGAAGGAGCCGCGGGCGAGCAGCCCGACGACCAGCCCGGAGAACCCGTAGCCGGAGGCGAGCCCTTCGTCGAGCACGTAGGGCACGGAGGCGACGAGCACGCCGCCGGCGACGCCGGACGCCGCACCGGCGGTGGTGAGGGCGGAGAAGCGCAGCCGGTCCACCGGGAGCCCGAGGCGCAGCGCGGCGGGCCGCGACATCCCGACGGCGGCGAGCCGGACACCGGTGGCGGTGCGGCGCAGGACGAGCGAGCCGGCGACGGCGCCCGCCAGGGCCAGCACGACCGCCGTCGTCGCCGGCGAGTCGGGCAGGCCGAGCAACGGCAGGTGGGCGCTGTCCACGAGCGGGGAGGACTGCGGCAGCGTCTCCGAGCTGGTGACGGGCTGGCGCAGCAGCGCCTCCTCGTGGATGGACAGCACGAGCACGGCGACGCCGACGAAGTTCAGCAGCAGGGTCGTGATGACCTCGCTGACCCCCCGCCGGACGGCGAGCCACGCCGCGATCGACGCCCAGGCGGCACCGCCGAACGCCGCGGCGAGCAGCAGCAGCGGCAGGGCGACGGCGGCCGGGACCGCGGGCGGCAGCGTGGTGCCGACGGCGGTGGCGGCGACCGCGCCGACCGCGATCTGCCCCTCGCCGCCGACGTTCACCAGGCCGGCCCGGTGCGCGACGAGGAATCCGGTGGCGACGAGCAGCAGGACGGCGGCGACGTTGAGGGAGGAGCCGATGGCGTACGGGGTGCCGACCATGCCCTCCCAGAGGGCGGTCGCGGCCTCGACGGGGGTCGCCCCGGCGAGCGCGGCGAGGCCGGTGCTGACGGCCAGGGCGCCGAGGACGGCCGCGACGGGGACGAGCACGGGCCGGGCGTCCAGCAGACGGTCGCGCCACGCGGTGGTGGGGGCGCCGGGAAGATGCCCGCCCGGCGGGCGTCCGGTGTCGGCTGGTGCGTCACGGCCGGGCGAGCCGGCGGCCGCACCGGGTGCGGAGGTCGGGGCGGTCATGCCGCAGCTCCCGTCATGAGGTGGGCGACGCGGTCGCGCGCGTCGGGTGCATCGGTGGGGACCGGGCCGCGCAGCTCTCCCCGGTAGGCGACGTGGACGCGGTCGCACAGCACGAGCAGCTCGGACAGCTCGCTCGAGACGACGAGCACGCCGACCCCGGCGGAGGCGGCGGCCCGCAGATGCCCGACGACGTCGTCCACGGCGCCGAGGTCGAGGCCCCGGGTCGGTTGGGCGGCGACGACGCAGCGCAGCGGGTCGAGGCTGAGCTCGCGCGCGAGGACGGCCTTCTGCTGGTTGCCCCCGGACAGGGAGGACACGGGGGCGTCGAGGCTCGCGGTGCGCACGTCGAAGCGCCGGGCCAGGTCCGCCGCCGAGTCCTGCATCGCCCGGCGGTCGAGGAGCCCGAACCGGCGGAACCGGCGCAGCCGGCCCAGCAGGAGGTTGGTGGTGACGCTGAGCCCGGTCACCACCCCTTCGTGGTGGCGGTCCTCGGGGACGACGCCGAGCCCGAGCGCGGTGCGGCGGCGCGGTCCGGCACCGGTGATGTCCGTGCCACCGAGCCGGACCGTCCCTCGCGACGGTCGCAGCGCGCCGGACAGCGCGGCCACGAGCTCGCTCTGGCCGTTGCCCTCCACCCCGGCGATGCCGACGATCTCGCCGGGCCGCACCGCCAGGTCGACGTCGTCGACCCGGCGGGCACCGTCGGCGTCGTCGACGCAGAGCCCGGACACCACGAGCACGGGCGGCGTCCCGGCGTCCCGGCCGCCGGTCGTGTCCTCCACGACGGTCCGGTCGGTGGTCCGGTCGGCGGTCCGAGCTGCTCCCTGCCTGCCCTGCGGTGCAGGTTCCTGGCCGACGACGCCGACGCTCGCGGCGAGCACCGGGTCGAGGCTCGAGGCGTCCCGGCCGACCATGAGACCGACGAGGTCCGCGGCGCCGAGCCCGCCCGGGCGGTCCGGAGCGTCGTCGCGGGCCAGCGGCCCGCTCCCGGCGACCCGGCCGCCCCGCAGCACGGTGGCGCGGTCGCCGACCCGCATGACCTCGCCGAGCTTGTGGGTGACGAGCACGACGGCGGTGCCTGCCGCCGCGACGCGGCGGCAGGTGGCGAGCAGGCTGTCGACCTCCTCGGGACCGAGGACCGCCGTCGGCTCGTCGAGCAGCAGGATCCTCGGGTCGTCGAGCAGCGCCTTGACGATCTCGACCCGCTGGCGCGCCCCGACGCTGAGGTCCTCGGCCCGCGCGTCGAGGTCGACCCGCAGGCCGAGCGTCTCGGCGATCGCGGCGAGCCGCGCGGCCAGCCCTGCCCGGTCGGGGCGCAGCCGACGCACGCCCCGACCCAGCAGCATGTTCTCCTCGACGGTGAGCGTCGGCACCAGCGAGAAGTGCTGGTGCACCATCGCCACGCCGCGGGCGAGCGCGTCCGCCGGGGAGGCGGGTGCGAACCGTTCGCCACCCAGGAGCACCTGGCCGGAGGTGGGCGGCAACGACCCGAACACGATGTTGCACAGCGTGGACTTGCCCGCGCCGTTCTCGCCGAGCACGCAGTGCACCTCCCCGCCGGCGATCTCGAGGTCGACGCCGTCGAGCGCCGTGTGGGCGCCGAAGACCCGGGTCACGTTCCGCAGTGCGAGGGCGGGCGCAGCCGTCGCGCCGTCCTGCACGTCGTGCGCCGCCGGGGCCGGCGGGAGGGTCGTCGGCATGGGGGCTCCTCTCGGTGTCGTGGGGTGCTGGTCTCGGCCCGGGTCAGTACGGCGCGACCTCACCGCTGGCGACCGACGCGGTGATCTCGTCGAGGGCGGCGACGGTCTCCGGGTCCTCGCTGCACAGCACGAACTCGGTGCCGCCGAGGTCGGACGTCAGGCCGAACGGCACCTGTGCGGCTTCCCAGGTGCCGTCGAGCACGGAGTGCACGGCGTGCTCGACCTCGGTGCCGATGTCGGTGCGGACGTAGCCGACGTAGGGGCTGCCCTCGGCGCACTCGCCCGGGATCGGGCCGCCGATCATCGAGGCGTCCGCGTCCTGCGCGGCCTGCTCGATGCCCTGCTTGCCGAGGTTGACGATCTGGCCGATCACGTCGACCCCCACGCCGTAGTTGGCGGCGGCGGCCTGCTTGGCCTTGGCCGGGTCGTTGAAGTCGCCGAGGTACTGCGGGGTGACGACCTCGGTGCCGGGCACGGCCGCCTCGGCGCCGCGGGCGAACGCGGAGGACGCGTTGACGATGGCGGGCAGCTCGACGCCGCCGATGAACCCGACCTTGCCGGACTCCGAGGAGAGCGCGGCGACGGCGCCGGACAGGTACTCCGCCTCGGCCTGCTGCGGGTCGTAGTAGGCGAGGTTCTCGAGGGGCTCGGCGTCCGCGGGACCGCCGATCTCGACGAACTTCACGTCGGGGAACTGCGGGGCGACCTTGCGCAGGTCGGCGTCCGTCTGGCCACCCACGGAGATCACCAGGTCGGAGGAGCTGGCGAAGCGCACGAGGGTCTGCTCGTAGTCGGCGGAGGCCACCTCCTCGACGAAGGACAGCTCGACCTCGTCACCGAGCTCCTCCTCGAGCCGCTCGTAGCCGAGGTAGGCCGACTCCATGAAGCCGGTGTCGGAGGTGGAGCCCGGCAGGAACACCCCGACCGTCAGTGCTTCCTCCGTGGCGGCCGCGTCGTCGCCGGCCTCGGTGTCGGCGTCGGCCGTGCCGGTGCTGCAGGCCGCCAGGAGCCCGCCGACGATCAGGGCTCCGGCGGCGGCGCGGAGACGGGTGGGGCGGTCGGACGAGCCGGAGACGGGGGTGGGGCGGCTGAAGCGCATGTGTCCTCCTGGTCGAGTTAGCGGTATACCACTAATCGAGGAGTCTGCTGGCCGAGTGTTTCCGACGCATCAAGCGGCCGTAAATGCTGCGTGACCGTCCGGCCGGTGCCGGAGCCAGGAGCGTGCCCGGGTCAGGAGCCGTGCCGCCCTCGGTTGCGCGTGCGCGTCACCGCGACGGGGTCGATCGGCGAGGACGCCCACGTCTCGGCGAGCGCCAGGCTCGGCTCCCGTCCCGAGGCGACGTGCGCGTGCGCGAGCGCGCCCACGCCGTCCGCGTCCCGCGCCTCGATCGCCGCGAGCATCGCCGCGTGCTCCTCGCACTGCTCGCGCGTGTCCCGGCGCTTGGTCAGGTGGAACAACCACCGCACCCGGGCGTCGAGCGGCGCCAGCATGGACTGCAGCAGCGGGTTGCCGCACGCCTGGACCACCACGGCGTGGAACCCGGCGTTCGCCGCCGCCGTCGCGGCGTCGTCCCGGCGGGCGAGGGCGTCCCGGGCGGCGTCGACGGCGGCGGACATCGCGGCGAGGTCCGCCGCGGAACGCCGCAGCGCGGCCAGCCGGAAGGCCAGCACCTCGACGCTCTCGCGCACCTCGAACAGGTGCTCGACGTCGTCACGGGTGAACGGCGCCACGAGCGCGCCCTGCCGCGGGACGAGCACGACCAGCCCCTCCCGCTCCAGCTGGTGCAGCGCCTCGCGCAGCGGGACGCGCGAGACCCCCGTCTCGGTCGCCAGGTCGCGTTCGACGAGCCGCTGACCGGGATGCAGGTCGAGCCCGATGATGCGGGACTTGAGCGTCTCGTACGCCGTCTCGCGCAGCGAGGGTCGGGCACCGTCGTGGGGGGCGGGGCTCGTGGTCACGCCTCGATCCTAGGGAGCGTCGTCAGGTGCCGTGTCGGACGCCGGCGCGTGCCGCTCGAGGAAACGGTAGACGTCGGTGTCGTCCACCCCCGGGAACACCCCGCGCGGCAGCGCCGCGAGCACCTGCTGGTGCATGCGCGCGCTCGGCCACGAGTGCGCCTGCCAGCGCTCGGTGAGGTCGGTCGGCGGTCGCTGGCAGCAGGCGGGGTCGGGGCAGGTCGAGCTGCGCCGCACCTGGGTGTCCCGGCCGCGGAACCACTTGGCGTGGGCGTACGGCACGCCCACGGTGATGGAGAACTGGCGCCCGTCCGCCGCGGTGCCCGTCTGCACGGAGTCCCAGAACGTGCCGGCCGGCGTGTCGGTGTACTGATACGACTCCGAGGCCCGGTCGCGCCGGGTGAAGGCCTCGCGCGCCGGCCACCGGCGGCACACGAGCTGGCCCTCGATGGCGCCGGTGACGTCCTGCGGCAGCGGCAGCCCGTCGTTGGCGTAGCCGCGGAACAGCGCACCGTCGTCGCCGACCCGCAGGAAGTGGAGCGGGATGCCGAGGTGGACCGTGGCGAGGTTGGTCAGCCGCATCGCGGCCGCCTCGTGGGTGACGCCGAACGCGTCGCGGAAGTCCTCCACCGCGAGGTCCTTGTCACGCTTGCGCTGCGACAGGAACTCCACCGCGGCCGACTCGGGGATGAGGCAGGCGGCGGCGAAGTAGGTGATCTCGACGCGCTGGCGCAGGAACTCGGCGTAGGAGCGGGGCCGTTCGTGGCCGAGCACGCGGTGCGCGACGGCCTGCAGCGCCAGCGAGCGCAGTCCGTGCCCGCCCGGGATCGAGGCAGGCGGCAGGTAGATGCGGCCGTTCTTCCAGTCGGTGACCGAGCGGGCCGAACGCGGCAGGTCGTCCACGTGCAGGATCGTGAGCCCCAGGTCCTCGGCGATCCGCGCCACGGTGCGGTGCGTCAGCGCGCCGCCCGTGTACCCGGCGCGGCGCGCCATGTCCTCGCCGATCTCCTCGATGTGCGGCATGTGGTTGCCGCGCTCCTGGCGCTCGTGGCGCAGCATCGTGTTGGCGCGGCGCGCCTCCTCCGGCGTCGCGATCGCCTCCTCCTCACGGCGGGCCAGCTCGCCGTGGAGTCCCACGAGCTGCTCGAGGACGGGCACGGGCAGCTTCTGGCTCGGCTTGATCCCCGGCAGCCCGAGCGCCGCGAACAGCGGCCCGCGCTGCGCGCGCTCCAACGCGATCTCGAGCTCGGCGCGGCGCGACGGCGGCTCGTCCGCGAGGAGGTCGGCGAGCGCGACGTCGAGCGCCTCGGCGATCGCCCGCAGCAGGGAGAGCCGCGGCTCGCGGCGCCCGTTCTCCACCAGCGACAGCAGGCTGGGCGCGGCGTCCACGGCCCGGCCGAGGGCGTCCAGGGTCAGCCCCCGGGAGGTGCGCGCGTGCCGGATGCGGCGGCCCAACGTGATGAGGTCCGGGGTCTCCGAGGGCGTCGTCGCGGTCATGGCTTCACGCTACGTGAAGATCAGCGATTCTTCACGGCCGTTGACCTGGAAAGTCCCCGGAGTCACGGGACAGGCTGGAGACAGGAAGCTCGTCCTCCGCGACGGGACACCACGACGGACGGAGCCACCATGACCTTTACCGCCAATCCCCGCAGGACGCGCCTCGCGGTCGCCGAGCTCGCGCCGGACACCCTCGCCCGCACCGACGCGGCCGGCTTCCCGCGGCCGCTCGCCGCATCGGCCCCGGCGCCGCACCGCGACCCGTTCGCCTGGGTGGCCGAGATCGCCGAGCTGACCCAGCCGGACGACGTGGTGTGGTGCGACGGGTCCGCCGAGGAGAAGCAGCGGCTGATCGACCAGATGGTGGCGACAGGCACCCTGCTCCGGCTCGACGAGACCAAGCGTCCCGGTTCCTACCTCGCCCGCTCCGACCCGTCCGACGTCGCGCGCGTCGAGTCCCGCACCTTCATCTGCTCCGAGCGCGAGGTTGACGCCGGCCCCACGAACAACTGGCGCGCCCCGGCCGAGATGCGCTCCGAGCTGGACGGCGTCTTCGCCGGCTCCATGAAGGGCCGCACGATGTACGTGGTGCCCTTCTCGATGGGCCCGGTGGGCGGACCGATCTCCCAGGTCGGCATCGAGATCACCGACTCGCCCTACGTCGTCGTCTCCATGCACGTGATGACGCGGGTCTCCGGCGAGGTCCTCGACCTCATCGAGAGCGGTCAGCAGTGGGTCCCCGCCGTCCACTCGGTGGGCGCCCCGCTCGTCGACGAGCACGGCGAGCGCACGGCCGACGTCCCCTGGCCGTGCAACGAGACCAAGTACATCGTCCACTACCCGCAGACGCGGGAGATCTGGTCCTACGGCTCCGGCTACGGCGGCAACGCGCTGCTCGGCAAGAAGTGCTTCGCGCTGCGCATCGCCTCCGCGATGGCCCGCGACGAGGGCTGGCTGGCCGAGCACATGCTGCTCATCCGCATCACCTCGCCCGAGCAGCGCCAGTACCACCTGGCCGCGGCGTTCCCCAGCGCCTGCGGCAAGACGAACCTCGCCATGCTCCAGCCCACCGTGCCCGGCTGGACGGTCGAGACGATCGGCGACGACATCGTCTGGATGCGCCCCGGCCCCGACGGCACGCTGCGCGCCATCAACCCCGAGGCCGGGTTCTTCGGCGTCGCCCCGGGCACCGGCGTCGAGACCAACCCGACGGCGATCGAGACGCTCACCCACGACGTGATCTTCACGAACGTGGCGCTCACGGACGACGGCGACGTCTGGTGGGAGGGCCTCACCCCGGAGCCGCCGGAGCACCTCGTGGACTGGCGGGGCGACGACTGGACGCCGGCCGACGGGGAGGCCGGTCGGCCGGCCGCGCACCCCAACTCGCGGTTCACGGTGTCGGCGGCGCAGTGCCCGTCCATCGCGGACGTCTGGGAGGACCCCGCCGGGGTCCCCGTCGACGCGATCGTCTTCGGCGGCCGCCGCGCGAGCAACGTGCCGCTGGTCGCCCAGGCCACGAGCTGGGAGCACGGCGTGTTCATGGGCGCCACCATCAGCTCCGAGCGCACGGCCGCGGCCGAGGGCGCCGTCGGCGAGCTGCGGCGCGACCCGTTCGCCATGCTCCCGTTCTGCGGCTACAACATGGCCGACCACTGGTCGCACTGGCTCGAGGTGGGCGCCGGCCTGGACTCCGCCACCCGCCCGAAGATCTTCCAGGTCAACTGGTTCCGCAAGGACGCCGACGGGGCGTTCATCTGGCCCGGTTTCGGCGAGAACTCCCGCGTGGTCAAGTGGATCACCGAGCAGATCGACCGCTCCCGCGGCGTGCGCACCGACGCAGGGGCCGTCCCCTCCCCCGTCGGCCTGCTCCCCGCGCCCGGCGCCCTCGACGTCGACGGGCTCGACCTGTCCGAGGACGACCTGGCGGCCCTGTTCGACGTGCCCGCGGAGGCATGGCTCGCCGAGGCCGAGCTGACCGGCGAGTTCTTCGACACCTTCGGCGACCGCACCCCGGCGGCGCTGCGGGAGCAGCTGGCGGGGCTCACCGCGCGGCTCCGCTGACGGTGCGCTCGGTGCCGGAGGCGGTCACGAGTACACCGTGCCCATGAGCTCGCGGACGTCGGCCAGCGTGCCCTCGCCGAGCACGGTCGCCCGCGCGGCTCCCCGGGCGAGGACCTCGCCGACGACGGCGCGACCGTCCGCGGCGAGGTCCCGCCGTCGGGCACGGATCGGGCGGAGCCCTTCGACCACCACCTCGGTGACGACCTCCTTGAGCCGCCCGGCGCCGTCCGCGCCGATCGTGTCCGCGAGGGCCTCCGGCGTCGTCCCCGCGAAGTGGGCGCCGAGGCGCAGCAGGCTGGCCACCTCGGGGCGGGACCCCGGCTCGAACGTGATGTGCCGGTGGGAGTCGGTCCGCGCTCGCCGCAGGTACACGGCCGTCTCGTCCTCGTCCGCCCGCAGCTCGAGCGCGTTGCCGCGCGACGTCGACATCTTCGCGCCGTCGTTCCCGAGGACCGTCGGCATGTCGGCGAGCAGCGCCTCCGGCTCGGCGAAGTACGGCTGCGCGGCGGTGTAGCGCTGGTTGAAGCGCCGGGCGACCGTGCGGGACGTCTCCAGGTGGGGCAGCTGGTCGGTACCCACGGGCACGAGGTTGCCGTGCACCGCGAGGATGTCGGCGGCCTGGTGGACCGGGTACGTGAGCAGGAGGCCCGACATGCTCCGGCCCTGCCGGGTGGCGGCGTCGACGGACTCGGCCTTCACGGTGGGGTTGCGCTCCAGCTCGGCGACCGTCACCAGCGACAGGAACGGCAGCATGAGCTGGTGCAGGGCCGCCACCGCGGAGTGCGCGAACACGGTGGTGCGGCGCGGGTCGATGCCCGCCGCGAGGTAGTCGAGCACCACCTCGCGGACGTTGGCGGGCAGGTCGCCCGTCTCGTCGCGGTCGGTGATGACCTGGTAGTCGGCGACGACGACGATCACGTCGACGCCGGCGTCCTGCAGGCGCACCCGGTTGGCGAGGGTGCCGAGGTAGTGGCCCAGGTGCAGGGCGCCCGTCGGGCGGTCCCCGGTGAGGACGCGGAACATGCTCGGGTCGCGGGCGATGCGCTGCTCGATCTCGGCGCTGCGGGTGCGCGCGGCACGGACGGAGGCGGTCTCGCCGTCGGCCTCGGGCACAGGTGCGGTCGTGCTGGTCATCTGTCGGCTCCTTCGGTGGGTGCCGCCCACCGAGGCCCGACGTCGGCACGAACGCGACGAGTCCCGGGCTGCGGCGGGCAGCTCGGGACTCGTGGGCTCGGGGCGCGTCAGGTCACGGCTGCAGGTGCAGCCACCACCAGTCGGTACGCCTCGTCATGCGGCCAGGGTAGCGGACCGGTTCAGACCGTGACGACCTGGACGAGGTCGTCGAGTCCGGCGAAGTCGTCGGGGTTGCGAGTGATGACCGGCAGCCCTTCGGCAACTGCCACGGAGGCGATGAAGAGGTCGGCGAGCCGGCGTCGGGGCGTGCGAACCCGTGCGACGACGGCCGCGTAGATCTGCCCGTAGGCGCGCGCGGCCTCCAGCTCGAAGGGGATCGGCTCGAAGGCTGCCTCGGCGCGTTGGAGGCGATCCTGCCGTCGCGCCCGTTCGGCCGGGTCCGTCGTCGCCGCCGGGGCCGCAGCCAGCTCGGCGAGCGTGACGGCGCAGATCGCCAGCTCGCCGGGCAGCGTGTGTACGGGAATCGTCTCGAGGTCGAGGACGACGGACGTGTCCAGCAGCCCTCGCTCCACGCCGTCAGGCACGCGGCTCGATTCCCTGGTCGACGTGAGCGTCGAGGTCAGCGAGCACCGCTTCACGGTCGAGTGCGGGCGCGTGGCGGAACATCTCGACCGCCGCCTGTGCCGGGATGAACCGCTGCCTGCGCAGCGGCCGCAGCTCACCCACAGCGCGACCATGACTGGCCACGACGAACGACTTGCCCTCGTCGAGCGCGCGCATGATCCGACCGCTGTCGTTGCGCAGTTCGCGCTGGCTGATCTGCTGGCTCATGGCAACGAACGTAGCACGCCGTGCTACACCTGACGAGGCCTCAGGCGCCGGCCTGCACCGCCAGCACGTGTTCCAGGTCGGAGGCGTCGACGAGCGGGTCGTCCAGGTCGACCGTGATCTGCGAGTGCGCCAGCAGCCGGGCCGAGCCGGTGATGGTCGAGTGCAGCGCACGGTAGGCACCGACCGTCGCCTCTCCCAGGACGGTGCCCACGAACCGGCTGCCGCGCGGGGAGATCGTCTCCAGCGCGTCGCCCTCGGCGATCTCGCCGCGCTGGGCCATCAGGGCCAGCCGGGCCGACGTGCCGGTACCGGTCGGGCTGCGGCAGATCACACCGGGGTGGACGTAGGTCGCGGACGGCGACTCCAGGTGGCCGGGTCCGGCCCCCCGCACCGGTCCCATGAAGTGCGCGAACGGCAGGGGGCCGACGTCGCCCAGCTCGGGGTGCTCCTGCAGCAGCCCCGGCCGGGCCGCCCGGACGAACGCGTCACCGAAGGCCGTCAGCGCGATCTGCTCCTCGGCGTTGATGGTGAACCCGTGGGCGGCGGCGTCGATCATCGCGTAGTACGCACCGCTCCAGACGAGGTCGAACCGCACCTCGCCGTAGTGGGGCACGTCGACGCTCAGCCCTTCCTCGGCGACGTAGGCGGGCTCGCCCTGGGTGGTGATCGAGGCGACGCGGCCGTCCGTGATCCGTGCCGTGATGCGCGCGAGCCCGGCGGGCGACTCCAGCACCACGCTCTGCAGCCCGTCGTCCTCCCGCATGGGTATCGCCCCGCTGGACAGCAGGGCCGTGGCGGTACAGATGGTGTTGGAACCCGAGTACAGCGGGTAGCCCATCGCCTCCATGATGATGTAGCCGGCCTGCGCCTCCGGGTGGCTGGGCTCGACGATCAGGTCCACGGACATCGCCGGGTCACCGTACGGCTCCGAGAGCAGCAGCCGCCGCAGGCCGTCTCCCTCGCGTTCCAGGTAGCGCGCCTTCTCCAGCACGGTCGTCCCCGGGATGAGCTCGACGCCGGCGACGACGATCCGGCTGACGTCCCCTCCGGACTGGGTGTCGATGAGGTGCAGCGTGCGCTCACGGTGCGGCATGCGGTGCTCCCACGGTGTCCCAGTGCCGGTCGGGGACCACGACCAGCTTGCCGATGTAGGTCTTGCTCAGGAAGGTGCGCTGCGCGTCGTGGAAGTCGGACAGCCGGAACGTGCGGTCCAGCAGCGGCTTGATGTCGCCGTCGGAGATGTAGCGCACCAACCGGCGGAACGCCGTCCGCGTGCCCTGGGACGACCCGTGCAGCTCGAGCTGCTTGAGGTACATGGTGCGCAGGTCGAGCTGCACCACCGGCCCGCCGATCGCGCCGGCGGTGCTGTAGCGGCCCTCGGGGCGCAGGATGCGCAGCAGGTCGTTGAACATCGGACCGGCGACGAGGTCGGCCACGACGTCGACCGGCCCGTCGACGACGCGCTCGGTCTCGGCGACCAGGTCGTCGGCGTCGCGCAGGATCACGTCCTCGGCGCCGATCTTCCGGAGGGCTTCCTCCTTGCCGGCGCTGGTCACCGCGTACGGGACCGCTCCCCGGACCCGGGCGAGCTGGACGATCGCCGACCCCACCCCGCCGGACGCCCCCGTCACGAGGACCCGTTCGCCCTCGGCCAGCCGGGAACGGTCCAGCATCTGCTCGGCCGTCAGGTACGCGCAGCAGAAGGTCGCCAGCTCGGCGTCGGAGATGTCGGCCGTGATCTCGTAGGCGTTCTCGGCCGGGACGGCCACGTACTCGGCGTACCCGCCGTCGCGGCCGTGGCCGATGTAGTCGATGTCGGCCAACGAGTCGTCGCCCTCGGGCCGGTTGTAGATCGAGAAGTCCACCATCACGCGCTCACCGACCCGCTCGGCCGGGACCCCGTCGCCGACGGCGACGACCACCCCGACGGTGTCGGTGCCCTGGATGCGGGGGAACTCGAGCGTGGACCGGCCGCGCCGCCAGGTCGACACCTCCGCGGCGTCGGTCTCGGAGCCGTAGGCGCCTTCACGGACCCAGACGTCCGTGTTGTTCATGCCGCAGGCGTGGACGTCGATCAGGACCTCGCCCGCCGACGGCGTGGGCGTCGGGACGTCGTCACGGTAGACCAGCTGGTCGAGCCCGCCGTGACCGACGAGCTGCACAGCCTTCATCAGGTCAGGTATCGGTTCCATCTTTCGACACTAGGGGCGGCGGCCAGGACGCGCTCTGCGAGATCCGGGGTGGGCCGGGATGGGAGAATCGTCGGCGTGCACCAGCCGTCCCCGTTCGCCCACATCGTGTACTTCGAGCCGCGCATCCCCGGCAACACCGGGTCCGCCATCCGGCTGGCCGCGGTGACCGGCGCGCGCCTGCACCTCGTCGAACCGCTCGGCTTCGACCTGTCCGAGACGAAGCTCAAGCGCGCCGGCCTCGACTACCACGACCTGGCGGTCATGGACGTGCACCCGAGCCTCGACGCCGTCCTCGACACGCTCCCGGACGCGCGCATCTTCGCGTTCACCACGCAGGCGACGACGCCGTACACGTCGGTCACGTACGCCCCGGGCGACGTGCTGCTCTTCGGACCAGAGCCCACCGGGCTGCCGGACGACGTGCTGACCCACCCGCGGGTCACCGACCAGCTGCGGATCCCGATGCTGGCCGGGCGGCGCTCGCTCAACCTGACCAACGCCGCCTCGATCGCGGTCTACGAGGCGTGGCGCCAGACCGGGTTCGCCGGCGCCTGAGCAGGGCCGCCCGGCCCCGACCCCCGGAATAGACCCGCCCCGGGCGGCGCTGACCCCGGCATGGTCGCCCTGGAGCCCGCACCGCCCGCCGCACGGGCCGAGGCGTTCCGTGCCGCTGTGCAACCCGCCACGACCGCCCGCTGGGAGCTCACCGGGTCCCGCATCGAGACGGTGGCTGCCGGTGCCGCCGTGCACCTGCCGGGCCCGTCCGCGTGGCTCCTGGTGCTCGACGGCGAGCTCGCCGTCGAGTCGTGGCAGTCCACCGAGGTGCTCGCCACCCACGACGCGGCCTTCCTCGGCCGGGCGCACGCCTACCGCACGAGAGCCACGCGGCCGGCGCGGGTCGCGCTCGCGGCCGTGCGGCAGGCGGGCGGCGAACCGCCCGTGCCGGAACGGTTCGTCGCCCGGGGCTTCGCCACCGCGAGCCGCGGGGTGGCGGCCCTCGTCGAGCTGTGCCCCCTGGTCGCGGAGTGCCACGCCGGTTCCCAGTTCGCCGCGAGCTACGGCGACCTGCTCGCGGCGGCGATGCGCCAGCAGTGGCTCGACTCCCTCGACGAGCCGGGCGACGTCGCCACCGACCTGCCACCCGAGCTGCACCGGGTCGTGGCCGCCGTCGCGCGCGACCCGGCCCACCCGTGGACCCTCCAGGAGCTCGCAGGCCTGGCGCACCTCAGCCGGTCCACCCTCGGGGAACGGTTCCGCGAGGCGCTGGCCACCACGCCCCTGCAGCTCGTCCGCGATGCCCGCATGCGCCGGGCACGCGAGCTCCTCGCCGACGCCGACCACTCGGTCACCCACGTCGCGTTCGCCGTCGGCTACGGGTCCGTCGCCGCGTTCAGCCGCGCCTTCACCGCCGTGCACGGTACGACCCCGCGCGGCTGGCGCGCCGGATCAGGCCGGTCGTCCGCGGAGGCAGGCGAACCCGGCGGACCCGGCGATGGCGAGGACCGCGCCCGTCAGGAGCACCGGCGTCAGACCGGCGCCGTCGAGCAGCCGGCCGCCTAGCACCGCACCGAGCGTGATCGCCGCCTGGAACGCGGTCACCTGCAGCGCGAGCGCCGACTCGGTGCGCCGCGGCTCCGCCGTCGTGACCCAGAGCTGGGTGGCCACGGGGACCATGTTCATCCCGAATCCCCACAGGATCACGGCCGGCACGACCACCCACAGGGACCCGGCCCCGGCCCCGGCCAGCGTCGCCAGGGCCAGCCCGAACAGCGCCGGCCCGAGCGTCGTCGCGAGCCGGAGCCGGCGGGACAACGACCCGGCCACGAGATTGCCGGCCAGCCCGCCCACCCCCCACAGGAGCAGCAGCAGGGGGACGACCGAGGCGTCCACCCGCTCGATCGCGAGACGGATGAAGGGGTACGCCGCGAAGTTGCCCAGCACCACGACCAGGAGGGAGGCGATGCCGAGCAGGAGCCGCCGGTTCGTCAGCGCCTGGCGCAGCATCGTCAGGCCGGCGCCCGGCTGCGCGGGGACGCTCGGCATCGCGAACCAGACGGCGGCGGCGCTGGCGGCGGTGAGCGCCGCGGCGACACCGAACACGAGCCGCCACCCGAACAGGTCGCCGAGCAGCGAACCCAGCGGCACCCCGGCGATGGTCGCGATGCTGACGCCCAGGGCCAGCGTGGTCGAGACGGTGGCCGCACGGCCCGGCACCGCGCGGATGCCCGCGGCGAACGCGAACGCCCAGTAGCCGGCGACGGCCACGCCCAGCAGCAACCGCCCGACGAGCAGCACGGCGAACGCCGGGGCGACCGCGACGATCAGGTTGGCCACGGCACCGATCACCAGCAGGGCGACCAGCACCGTGCGGCGGTCGGCCCGCGGCAGGACGACGGCGATGGTCGGGGCGGTGAGGAACCCCGCGACGGCGGTGGCCGCCACCGCCAGGCCCGCCGTGCCCTCGGTGACGCCCAGGTCGGCGGCCAGCCCGGGCAGCACGCCGGCGGGCAGGAACTCGCTGGAGACCAGCATCGTGATGCCGGCGGTGAGCGCGAGCACGGGCGTCCAGGTCGCTCGCGCGCTCGGGCTCGGGCTCGGTGTCGAGGTCGGGGTACCTGTCGAGGTGGTCACCCGACCATGCTGTGCCGGCACGCGCGGGCGAAGTTGATCGATCGCCGCGAGGTGTTGACCGCGATGCCGCAAGATGGGGCCATGCGCTCACACCTGTTCCAGCACACCGAACCCGAGGGCGAGCCCGGGAGCTTCCAGCTCGCCAACAAGGACATGCTCAAGGTCGACCTGACGGGCTCCGGCGGGTTCTTCTACGCCAAGCAGGGTTCGATGGTGGCCTACCAGGGCGACGTCGACTTCTCCTACGAGGGCAGCGGGTCCATGACCAAGCTGTTCAAGAAGGCCTTCACCGGCGAGGGCATGTCCCTCATGAAGGTCTCCGGGCGCGGGGACGTGTTCCTCGCCCAGGACGCCGACGAGGTGTTCGTCCTGTACCTGGAGAACGAGAGCGTCACCGTCAGCGGGAACAACATCCTGGCCTTCGAGAGCACGCTGTCCTGGGACATCAACCGGGTCGAGGGCGCGTCGATGCTCACCGGCGGGCTCTTCAACACCACGTTCACCGGCACCGGGGCGCTCGCGGTGACCGCCTACGGCACCCCGGTCGTGCTGAACGTCGACGAGCCCACGTTCGTGGACATGCAGTCCGCCGTCCTCTGGTCGACCTCGCTGGCCAGCTCCGTCCGCAAGACGGCCAAGCTGGGCGCCGTCATCGGGCGCGGCTCCGGCGAGGCCTACCAGCTGGCGCTGAGCGGCCAGGGGTTCGTCGTCGTGCAGGCCTCCGAGGGTCACCCGCCGCTCAAGGAGAGCTGACTCCCGGGTCCTCGTCGTCACGGCTGCGGCGACCCGCCCGGACGACGACGAGCACGACGACGCCACCCAGCAGCGCGGCACCGAGCGCGACCGCGACGACCACCCCGGCCGACGGCGCCGCCTCGGCCTCGCCGGGACCTGCCGTCCCGGCGGGCGCACCTGCCCCGTCCTGGCCGTCGCCCGTCGCGCCGCAGGCCGGGTCGACGGCCCCCGGCGCCTGGTCCGTGCCCGACGGCGGGGCGTACTCGAACGTGAGCTCGCCCGAGACGGGGTGCCCGTCCGCCGAGACGACCCGCCAGTCCACGGTGTACTCGCCGGGCCCGCCGAGCTCGACCGGCGCGGACACCTCCGCACCCGAGATCTGCGGGCAGGCGGTGGCGTAGTGCCCGCCGTCGGGCCCGGTGACGTCCACGACGGTCGACTGCCCGCCCATGTCGAGCAGCACGTCGTTGAAGGTCACCGAGACCTCGTCCAGGTCGGCGGTCACCGTCGCACCCTCCTCCGGGTCCGTGCCCACCACGTAGTTGTGGGCCGACGCCGGTGAGGGCCGCGGACCGTGCCAGTCCGCGGCGGCTCATCGCGAGGTGCCGGCGGTGCGGGTGCGGGAGAGCGCGACGGCACCCGTCACGGCGCCCACGAGACCGAGCCCCAGGCCGGCGGCTCCCAGCCACAGGCCCGTCGCGTCGCCACCGCCCGATCCCTCGGCGGACGTCTGTGCGGACGTCTGTGCGGACACCTGTGCGGACTCCTGCGCGCTCGTCACGGCGAGGACGGGCGCCGGGAGCGAGGGCTCGGCGTCGCCCTCGGCGACCTCCTCCCAGGAGACGACCTCGCCGTCCGAGTACGTCTGGTGAGCGGGCAGGACGATGCTCTCGACCTCCGGGACGGGACCGGCCGAGACGGTGAACCGGCGGAACTCGCCCGGCGCGATCGCGGCGTCGGCGTCGTCGGCGGTCCAGGTGACGGTGTCGACGGCCTCGGTGATCTCCGCGCCGTGGACGCTGACCGGCTCGTCGAGCTCCGCCGTGGTCACCGTGGCCGTCCAGCCGGGGACGGGCTCGACGGAGACGTGGGCGAAGGGGGTGTCGGTGGGCAGGTCCACCTCGAGCTCGGTGGTCGAGGCGGTGTCGGACTCGTTCGGCACGCGGAAGGTCAGCAGCGCGTAGCCGCCGGCCTCGGCCTCGCTCGGGTCGACGGTCACGTGCGCGGAGGCCGCGCCGGCCCCGCCGACGGCGACGGTGAGGCCGAGCAGGACCACGCCCCCGGAGGTCAGGGCGCGGCGAAGAAGGGTGTGCATGGCAGGTTGCTCCTGTGGATCGAGGGTACGGCGGCAAGGACCCGCACCCCGTGCCGAGGAGCGGGTCAGGCGGCGCCGAGGGCGAGGTTCGCCGGGGCACCGGGACGGGCCGCTCCCGGCGGGCCGCGGAACCGCAGGCCTCCTGTGAGCAGCCGCCGCAGGGCGCGGGCCCCCACGAGCCGGTCGACGACGACGGCGGCAGGCCGCCGCCGGGCGACGGGCAGCGTGGCGGTGCGCACGAGCAGCGCCATCGTCGACATCCAGGTCACGACCCAGCGGGCGGCGCGGTCGCCGGACGCGAGCACGGCGGCGACCAGCACGACCGCCACGACGTGCGCGGCGACCATCAGCACTCCGCCCGCGTTGTGCCCGGCACCGGCCGCCGTCACGCCGACCGCGTCCGCACCGACCGCCACCGGTGCCGCGCCGTGCGCGGCGTGGCCCGACGGGCCGGGGGACGCAAGGTGCGGCGCGTGCGGCACGTGCGAGGCCAGCACGGACAGCTCGGCGTGCAGCAGCACCTGGAGGAGGCCCAGGACCGGCAGCAGCCGGGGCAGCGTCAGCGCGCCGCGGCCCAGCGCCACGGCGGCGGGCAGGACCGATCCCACGAGCACCGCGACGGCCAGGGCGCTGCGGGGCGTACCCCCTCCGGCCGCGGAGTGCGCGGCGGTGGCCATGGCGAGCGAGGTGCTCCCGACCAGGAGCGCGCGCACCGGCAGCACGTCGAGGGCCGGTGCGGAACGCATGGCACCAGCCTAGGCCCGGACGAGGGGCGGCCTACGCCAGCAGCCAGGTGGCGGCCCGCAGCAGCAGCCGCACGTAGCCCGCCGAGTCGTAGGCGCGCGCGTCGTGGCCCAGCCCGCAGTACACGGTGCGTCCGCCGTGGGCCTCGGTCGCCCAGACCACGGGCTGCGGGGTGCCGTCCTCGTCCGGCACCCAGCCGAGCACCTCGGTCGACGGCGCGACCCGGAGTGCGCAGTACCGCTCGTCGAGCAGCTCCACGGTCGCGTCGGACCCGGCCACGATGGGGTGCCCACCGGTCGCCAGCGTCACCGTGGCCGGGCCGAACGGCGGGTGGTACGACGTCCCGGGCACCCACCGACCGCCCAGGAGCTCCTCCCAGCCCGGCGCGTCGCCGAAGGTGTTCGCCGACTGGTGCACGGCCAGGACCCGCCCGCCGTCACGCGCCCACGCCTCGAGATCGACGTGGAACGGCGCCCACGCGTCGTCGTCGGGCCCGATGCCGGCCTCGAGGAAGCCGGGCCAGGACGTGCCGGCGTTGACGACGACCAGGTCGACGTCGGCGAGGTCGGCCAGGGCGTCGGGGAATACGGAGCGGACGACGACGTCGGTCCCCCGGCCGCCGAGCTCCAGCTCGGCGAGCACGAGCGCGAGGCGGTGGCTGGTCGCGGCGTGGTCGTGCCACGGGTCCTCGTAGCGGCCGCGGCCCGCGAGCACCAGGACACGGTACGGGTTGCCGGACTCGTCGGGATGCGTCGTCGTCACGGCATGATCGTGCCACGGACCCGGGATGCCGGCCCGGGTGCGTCCACGGGCGATCCGGCAGGCCCTGCCGGCCGCCTCAGAGCAGCGTCGTCAGGGTTCCGCCGTCCGCGCGCAGGGCGGCACCGTTCGTGGCGGCGGAACGGGGGCTGGCCAGGTAGACCGCCAGGCTGGCGATCTCGGCCGGTTCGATGAAGCGCTGGAGGAGCGACGTCCGGTTGCCGGCCACGATCGCCTCCTTGAGATCGTCGGCGGGCATGCCCTGGTCCCGGGCGAGCTGCTCGACCGCGCGGGCGACGCCGTCGGAGTACGTCGGCCCGCCGACGATGGTGTTCACGGTGACGCGGCTGCCCCGCGTGGTCTTGGCCAGGCCGTTGCCCAGCGCGAGGAGGCCTGCCTTGGTCAGGCCGTAGTGGGTCATGTCGGCGGGGACGTCCACGCCCGACTCGCTGGCCACGAAGATGATGCGCCCCCACCCGTTCCCGAGCATGTGCCCGAGCGCGTGGCGGGAGAGCCGGACGGCGCTCATGACGTTGACGTCGAAGTAGTGCTGCCACTCCTCGTCGGCGATCTCGAGGAAGTCCTTGACGTCGAACACCCCGACGTTGTTCACCAGGACGTCCACCGCTCCCAGGCGGGTCAGCAGCGCCCGCACCTGCTCGGGATCGGCGAAGTCGGCGGCGATGCCGGTGACGTCCGCCTCCGGGACGGACTCCGTCAGCCGGTCGACCGCCGTCCGCACCCGGTGCTCGTCCCGGCCGTTGACGACCACCGCCGCGCCCTCCTGCAGCAGCGCCTCGGCGATCGCGAAGCCGATGCCCTGCGTCGAACCGCTGACGAAGGCTCTCTTGCCGACCAGCTCCAGGTCCACGACGTCCCCCCTCTGCGACCACCATCGAGGCAGTCACTTGATCAGTCAAGTGAAAACTAGACGCTTTGAGTTTCCTGAGCAAGTCACTGGAGCCTGCCGGCCGCTACGCTGGACGCATGACCGAACCGGACCCGACCACACCGCTGACCGGCGACGAGCTCGAGACCTGGGCCGCGCTGGCCACGGTGATGGAGTGGTTGCCGGCGGCCCTCGACGCCCAGCTCCAGCGCGACGCGCAGCTGACGCACTTCGAGTACGGGGTGCTGTACGCGCTCGCGCAGGCACCCGACCGCACCCTGCGGATGAGCGTCCTGTCGAGCTACGCGAACAGCTCGCTGTCCCGGCTGTCGCGCGCCGTCACGCGCCTCGAGGCCAAGGGATGGATGCGGCGCGCACCCGACCCCACCGACGGACGGTTCACGCTGGCGACCCTCACCGACCAGGGACGGGACACGGTCGAGGAGGCGACCCCGGGACACGTGCGCACGGTCCGGCGGCTGGTGCTCGACCGTCTGACGGTGCCGCAGACCCGGCACCTGCGCGAGGCCAGCCGGCGCATCGCGCGCGCCATCCGGAGCGACGGGGGCTGGGTGCCGCCCGCCTCCCCCGGACCCCCTGGTCCCGCTACGGGTGCGCCGACGCCCGCGGCACCCCCGGCGAGCCCGTGACGATCGCCGTCTCGGGGAGCACGAAGCACCGGCGGCACAGCGCCTCGTAGGTGAACGTGCCGTCGTCGGGCAGCGGCTCCGACGCCCCGAGCGGCTCGAGGAACGGCACGCCGCCGCTGAGCACCTGGGTGAACGCCGCGTGCAGGTCCTGGCAGCGGTCGCACACGGCGCGGCGGTAGCGCACGTCCGTGGGGCCGAGCTCCAGCAGGGCCCGGATCGTCGCGAACAGCTCGCCGCGGTGGTCCAGGTCGATGCCGCAGGCGAGCACCCGGGTGCCGCGCAGCACCAGCTCCTCGACGACGCGGACGTCCGCCGGGGTGAACATGTGCACCTCGTCGATCGCGACGACGTCCTCGGTGGTGTGCAGCAGCGGCTCGAGCGTCTCGAGCTTGATCGTCGGGAGCGAGGCGCCCGTGCGCGAGACGATCCGTGCGTCGCGCACGTGCCGGGCCGACTGCACGACGGCGCAGCTCAGCCGGGAGTACGCCAGCGGAGCGACCTGCGCGATGAGGTCGAGCGACTTGCCGGACTTCATCGGGCCCAGCACCAGCGACAGCTCCACCGGGCACCTCCCTGCCGTCCGCGGCGGGCCGGGCGCCCGCCGCACAGCACCCTAACGCTCGGTGGGGACGCCGTCGGCCGCCACGGCAGCGTCGTTGCGCGCCGCCCGGTCGAGCACCGTGCGCGCGTGCCGCAGCAGCGGCTCGTCGACCATCTGCCCCTCGACGCGCGCCGCCCCGCCCGATACCGCTCCGCCCGACGGCGGCAGCCCGGCGCCGTCGAGCAGCCGGCGGGCACGCTCGACCTCCTCGGCCGGCGGGGTGTAGGCCTCGCGGACCACGGCCGCGTGGCGCGGGTGCACGCACATCGTGGCGGTGAACCCGCAGGCCGCGGCGTCGACGGCCTCGGCGCGCACCCCGTCGAGGTCGTCGAGGTCGACGTGCACGGCGTCGACCGCCGCCTTGCCGACCGCGCCGGCCGCCAGCAGGACGGTGGACCGGGCGTGCCGTGCCACGTCGCGGTAGGTGCCGTCGGGACGGCGGCTGGACGTCCCCCCGAGGGAGGCGACGAGGTCCTCGGCGCCCCACGCGAGGGCCACCACGTCGGGACGCATCGCGAGCGCCGGCGCGGCGAGCACGCCGGCCGCCGTCTCGCACAGGGCGACCACGGCGTAGGGGGCGCCGTCGGCCCGCAGCAGCGGCCCCACGAACCGGCCGTCCGCCTTCGGCAGCATGACCGTGGTGTACGCGGTGCCCGCGAGCGCCGCCAGGTCGGCCTCGTGGTCGGGCGTCCCGACGGCGTTGACGCGCACCACCGTCCGCGCCGGGTCGAGCGGGTGCTCCTGCAGCGCCCGGCGGGCGGCCGGACGGGCGGCCGGGTCGACGCCGTCCTCCAGGTCGAGGATCACGGCGTCGGCCCGCTGCGCCGCCTTGTCGAACCGGTCGGGGCGGTCGGCCGGGCAGAACAGCAGCGCGGGGCCGAGGACGAACGGTTCCGGGCTCACCGCTCCTCCTCGTGCCCGCGGCGGGTCCACATCATGACCGTGCGCACCGCCCGGGCGACCTCGACGTCGTCCTGGTTGGTCCCGACGTGCTCGAGCGTGACGATCCCCGTGCCGGGGCGGGACTCCGAGAGCCGGCGGTCGCGCACCGTCGTCGCCCCGTAGAGGGTGTCGCCGTGGAACACCGGCGCGGGGAAGCGGACCTCCGCGAAGCCCAGGTTCGCCACGATCGTGCCGCGGGTCAGATGGGCGACGCTCAGGCCGACGAGCGTGGCGAGCGTGAGCATCGAGTTCACCAGCGGCTTGCCGAACGGCTGCGTCGCCGCCCACGCCGCGTCCAGGTGCAGCCCCTGCGGGTTCATCGTCACCGAGGTGAACAGCGTGTTGTCGGCCTCGGTGAGCGTACGGCCCGGACGGTGCACGTACCGCACGCCCTCGTCGAGCTCGTCGTAGTAGAGGCCCCGCTGGATCTCGTCCCTCATGAGGCGAGCCCCAGGTCGCGGGCGATGATCATGAGCTGCACCTCCGTGGTGCCCTCCCCCACCTCGAGGATCTTCGAGTCGCGGTAGTGCCGGGCCACCGGGTTGGCGTTGAGGAACCCGTAGCCGCCGAAGATCTGCGAGGCGTCACGGGCGTTCGCCATCGCGGCCTCGCCGGCGGTGAGCTTCGCGACGGACGCCTCGGCCTTGAACGGCTTGCCGTGGGTGAGCTTCAGCGCCGCGTCGAGCCAGCAGAGCCGCGCCGCGTGCACCCGGGCCTGCATCCGCGCGAGCGTGAAGGCGACGTGCTGGTTGCTGCCGATCGGGTGGCCGAACACCGTGCGCTCGTGGGCGTACCGCAGCGCCTCCTCGAGGCAGCCCTGGGCGGCGCCGGTGGCCAGCGCGGCGAACGCGATCCGCCCCTCGTCGAGCACGCGCAGGAAGTTCGCGTACCCGCGGCCCCGCTCGCCGAGCAGGTTCGACGCCGGCACGCGGACGCCGTCGAGCGTCAGCGGGTGGGTGTCGGACGTGTGCCAGCCGACCTTGTCGTACGGCTCCCCGACCGTCAGGCCGGGCGTGCCGGCGGGTACCAGGATCGAGGACAGCTCGGGGCGCACGGCACCGTCGCTGCCGACCCGTTCTCCCGTGACCGCGGTGATGGTGATGACGCTGGTGATCGGGGTCCCGGAGTTGGTGATGAACTGCTTGGTCCCGTCGATGACCCACTCGTCGCCCGCGGCACCCCGCTCGAGCCGGGCCCGGGTCTGCGTCGCCCCGGCGTCGGACCCGGCACCGGCCTCCGTGAGACCGAACGCCGCGAGCGCCCGGCCGGCCACCAGGTCCGGCAGCCAGCGTTCCTTCTGCTCGGGCGTGCCGTGCCGGTAGATCGGCATGATGCCGAGCCCCACGCCGGCCTCGAGGGTCACGGCGATGGACTGGTCGACGCGGGCGAGCGCCTCGACGGCGAGGCACAGGGAGACGTAGTCCTGGTCCTGCCCGCCCACCTCGCGCGGGAACGGCAGCCCGAACAGCCCGAGCTCGCCCATCTGCGCGATGATCTCCATCGGCAGCCGACGCTCCGTGTCGTACTGGTAGGCGGCGGGCGCGACGACCTCGTCGGCGAACTCCCGCACCGTCTGGCTGAGCTTGCGCTGCCCGTCGGTCAGGACGGTGGCGGCGGTATCGGCGATCATGACGCTCCTTCGGGTTCGACGACGGCGACCACCTGGTCGAGGCGGACCTGGTCGCCCGGGTGCACCACGAGACGCAGGGTCCCTGCGGCGGGTGCGGTGAGAGGGTGCTCCATCTTCATGGCCTCGACGACGACGACGGCGGCGCCGGCCTCGACGGGACCTGCGGCGTGGGTGGCGGTGACCGTGCCGGGCATCTGGGCCCGGATCTCGGTGGGACCGGCGGCAGGTGCGTCCGGGTCGCCGGTCGTGGCCCGCTCGCTCCGGCGCAGCGCGGCCCGGGCGGCGCGGCCCAGGACGGTGAAGCGCGTGGTCCGGCCGGCGCGGGCCACCCAGACGGTGTCGCCGACGCGGACCGCGGCCACAGTCTCCACCCGCGAGCTGTCAGAGTCTGGTCGAGGCATACCCGCGCCACGTTCTGACAACTCTGGAGCGCGCCAGTTGTCAGAGTCTGGTCGAGGCATACCCGCGCCACGTCCTGACAGCTCGGTGAGCAGCCACCGGTGTGCCGGACCTCCGGCGGGCCGCAGCCCGGCGCGGACCGGTGTACCGCCGTCGCGCACCACGACGGCGTCGCCGCGGTGGCCGGTCACGGCGAGGTCATGGACGTCCCCGGCGGGGTCGCGCAGTGCGACCGGGCGGGACGCCCGGGGTGCGTTGAGACGCCACCCGTCGGCGACCCACGGGTCGGCCGTGCCGGACGACCGGGTGGTGGGCCCGCCCAGGTCCAGCAGCGCCGCCACCACCCATGAGCTGTCAGGACCTGGTGGCTGCCCACCCGCGCCACCTTCTGACAGGTCGGTGGTGAAACGGTCCACCAGGCCGGTGTCGAGCTTGCCCGCGCGGACGTCCGGGTCGGCGAGCAGGTCACGCAGAAACCCGACGTTGGTCTCCACGCCGAGCACCGCCGTCCGGGCGAGCAGCCCGTCCAGCCGGGCGAGGGCCTGGTCCCGGTCCGCCCCGTGGGCGACGGCCTTGGCGAGCATCGGGTCGTAGTCCCCGGACACCTCGTCGCCGCTCGCGACACCGGCGTCGAGCCGGAGCGGGAACGCCTCCGGGCCGGCACCCACCCCCGCGTCGTCGAACACGTCCACGCGGCCCACCGACGGCAGGAACCCGCGCGCCGGGGACTCGGCGTACACCCGGGCCTCGATCGCGTGACCCGTGATCCGCACGTCGTCCTGGGTGAACCACAGCGGCTCCCCCGCGGCGACCCTCAGCTGGGCCTCGACCAGGTCCAGGCCGGTGACCATCTCGGTGACCGGGTGCTCCACCTGCAGGCGGGTGTTCATCTCGATGAACGCGAAGTCGTCCGGGGCGTCCGCGGGCACGAGGAACTCGACGGTCCCCACGCCGACGTACCCGACCGAACGGGCGACCTCGCAGGCGGCCGCGCCGAGCCGGTCGCGCGTCGCGGCGTCGACCACGGGCGACGGCGCCTCCTCGATGATCTTCTGGTGTCGGCGCTGCAGGGTGCACTCGCGCTCGCCGAGGTGCACCACGGCCCCCCGGGTGTCCGCCAGCACCTGGACCTCGACGTGCCGCGGGCGTTCCACGAGCCGTTCGAGCAGGAGCCCGTCGTCGCCGAACGCGGACGTCGCCACCCGCCGTGCGGACGCCAGCGCCGCGGGCAGCTCGTCGGCGGACCTGACGACGACCATGCCCTTGCCGCCGCCGCCGGCGACGGGCTTGACCAGCAGGGGGAAGCCGACGTCGTCCGCGGCGGCCACGAGGGCGTCGTCGTCGAGCCCGTCGTCGAGCGTGCCGGGCAGCACGGGCACGCCGCGGCCGGCGACGATGCGCTTGCCCGCGACCTTGTCGGCCATGGCCTCGATGGCGCCGGCTGGCGGGCCGACGAAGACGATGCCGGCACGCTCGCACGCGTGGGCGAGCTCCGGGTTCTCCGACAGGAAGCCGTAGCCGGGGTGGATCGCCTCGGCCCCGGTCGCGACGGCGGCCGCCACGACGGCCTCGACGTCCAGGTACGCGCGGGCACCGGCCTCACCGCCGAGCGAGACCGCGACGTCGGCCTCGCGCACGTGGCGGGAGCCGGCGTCGGCGCCCTCGGCCGGACCTGCATGGATCGCGACGGAGCGGATGCCGAGGCGGCGCAGGGTGCCGATCACCCGGCAGGCGATCTCGCCGCGGTTGGCGACCAGCACGGTGGTGAACATCTCGGTCGGCACAGCCCTCACATCCGGAAGAGCCCGAAGCGCGGGCCCTGGGTCGCCGGGAGCGGGGTGCGGGCGCACACCGCCAGCGCCATGCCGAGCACGCGGCGCGTCTCGGCCGGCTCGATGATGCCGTCGTCCCACAGCCGGGCGGTCGCGTGGTACGGGTTGCCGGCCGCCTCGTAGGAGTCGCGGATCGCGCGGCGGAACGTCGACTCGTCCGCGGCGTCCCACTCCTGGCCCCGGGCGTCCGCCTGGTCGCGCTTGACGGTGGCCAGCACGGCCGAAGCCTGCTCGCCGCCCATGACCGAGACGCGCGCGCCCGGCCAGGTCCACAGGAAGCGTGGGGAGTAGGCGCGCCCGCACATCGCATAGTTCCCGGCGCCGAACGACCCGCCCACGATGACGGTGAGCTTCGGCACCCGGGCGGTGGCGACGGCCGTGACCATCTTGGCGCCGTCCTTGGCGATGCCGCCGGCCTCGGCGTCGGTGCCGACCATGAAGCCGGAGATGTTCTGCAGGAACAGCAGCGGGATGCCGCGCTGGTCGCACAGCTCGATGAAGTGCGCCCCCTTGAGCGCCGACTCGCGCAGCAGCACCCCGTGGTTCGCCAGGATGCCGACGGGGTGCCCGTGCAGGTGCGCGAACCCGCACACCAGCGTGGTCCCGTACTCGGCCTTGAACTCCGTCAGCCGGCTGCCGTCCACGAGCCGCGCGATCACCTCGCGCGGGTCGTACGGCTGCTGGACGTCGGCGGGCACCACGGCGTCGAACCCGGCACCGCCGACGCCGGGTGCGGACCCGGCGGGGGCGTCCGGCCCGACGGCGGGAGGCTCGGACTCGACCACGGCCCACGCGGGCTCCGGGTCCGGCGGGAGGGTCGCGACGATGTCACGCACGACGTCCAGCGCGTGCTCGTCGTCGTCGGCCAGGTGGTCCACGACGCCGGAGCGCCGCGCGTGCAGCTCTCCCCCGCCCAGCTCCTCGGCCGTGACGACCTCGCCGATGGCGGCCTTCACCAGCGGCGGGCCCCCGAGGAAGATCGTGCCCTGGTTCCGCACGATGACCGTCTCGTCGCTCATCGCCGGGACGTACGCCCCGCCGGCGGTGCACGAGCCCAGCACCGCCGAGATCTGCGGGATCCCCTCCGCGGAGAGCCGCGCCTGGTGGTAGAAGATCCGCCCGAAGTGGTCGCGGTCGGGGAACACCTCGTCCTGCCGGGGCAGGAACGCCCCGCCCGAGTCGACCAGGTAGACGCAGGGCAGCCGGTTCTCCAGCGCGATCTCCTGCGCGCGCAGGTGCTTCTTGACGGTCAGCGGGTGGTACGTGCCGCCCTTGACCGTCGGGTCGTTGCACACCACCATCACCTGGCGCCCGCTCACCAGCCCGATGCCGGCCACGACGCCCGCGCCGGGCCACTCCCCCGCTGCGCCCGGGCCGGCGTCGACCCCGTACGCCGCCAGCGGCGAGATCTCCAGGAACGGGCTGCCCTCGTCCAGGAGCCGGTCGACCCGGTCGCGCGGGAGCAGCTTGCCGCGTCCCACGTGGCGCTCGCGGGCGGCGTCCGACCCACCACGGGCCGCCGCGGCGGTGCGGTCGCGCAGGGTCTCAGCGAGGGCACGCTGCGCGTCGGCGTTCGCCCGGGCGGCTTCGGCCGCGGGGTCGACGGCGGAGGTGAGGACGCTCATGCGTCCCGCCCCGCGCCGGCCGCCGGCGCGCCGCCGTCGCCGTCGCCGCCGTCGTCGCCGTCGGAACCGCCGAGCAGCAGCGCGAGCGCGGGGTCGGCGAGCAGCGCCCCGAGGTCGGCGAGGAACCGGGCGCCCTGCTCGCCGTCGACCACCCGGTGGTCGAACGTGAGGCTGAGCGTCAACGTCTGCCGCAGGGCGATCTCGCCCGCGTGCTCCCACGGCCGGCGCGCGAGGCGCCCGATGCCGAGGATCGCCGACTCGCCGGGGTTGAGCAGCGGACTGCCAGCGTCGACCCCGAACACCCCCACGTTGGTGAGGGTCAGGGTGCCGCCGGTGAGCCGCTCCGGCCGGGTGCGCCCGGCCCGGGCCGTGGCCGCGAGCTCGCCGAGCGCCCGCGCCAGCCGGACCAGGGACAGCTCGTCGGCGTGCGGCACGTGCGGCACCACGAGGCCACGGTCCGTGGCGACCGCGATCCCCAGGTGGACGTGCGCCGGGCGCACGAGCTGCGGGCCGTCGTCGGACTCCTCCCAGCGCGTGACGAGCGCCGGGTGCTCGGGCAGCAGCACGCAGACCGCGCGCGCCACCAGGGCGAGCACGGTCAGCCGGGTGCCGGCCGCGCGCGGGTGCTCCCGCAGCCGGGCCAGCAGGTCGGTCAGCGCGGTGACGTCGCAGGTCAGGTGGACCGTGGCCTGCGGGATCGCCGCGCTGGCGACCATCGCGGCGGCGGTGTGCTTGCGCACGCCGCGCACCGGTTCGCGGGTCTCGACGGGCTGCGGTCGGGCGGCGGGGCTGCCGGCCTCCGGGTGGGTGGCCGCCTCCACGTCGTCGCGCACGATGCGCCCGTCCGGGCCGGACCCGGTGACCTGCGTGAGGTCGACGCCGAGTCGCCGAGCCATCGCCCGTACCCCCGGGGTCGCGCGGCGGGTGGCCGTGGCGCGGGGAGCCACGCCGTCCGACGGCGGCACACCGGGCACGGCGACCGGCTTGCGCGGGCGGCGGGTCGGGCGGCCCCGCCGGGCTGCCCGGGCGCCGTAGCCGACCAGGTTGGGCCGGGACTCCTCGGCGGGGGGCTCCTCGGGCGATGCCGCCGAGGCGGACGACGCCGACGAGTCCGCGGACGCCGACGACGCGGAGGCGGACTCCTCGGGTGATGCCGCAGCGGGCTCCTCCGCGGCGGGCTCCTCCGTGGCGGGCGCCGGCCCGTCGTGGGCGGCCGGCGTGCCGTTCGCGCCCTCGGTCACCTCGAGCTCGAACGTGACGAGCGGCTCGCCGACCTCGACGATCTGCCCCTCCTCGGCGTGCAGCCGGGCGACGACCCCCGCGTACGGCGAGGGGATCTCCACGAGCGCCTTGGCGGTCTCGACCTCGGCGATTACCTGGTTCAGGGTCACCGTGTCGCCGGGTCCCACGCGCCACTCGACCACCTCGGACTCGGTCAGCCCTTCGCCGAGGTCCGGGAGCAGGAACTCCTGGGTGCTCATGCGGCCACCTCCTGGGCGGTCCGGGTGACCGTCGGGACGTCGAGCGGCACACGGCCCAGCACCTGGTCGATGCCGAAGCACACCCGGTCCAGGTCCGGCACGTGGTGGCCCTCGAGCTTGGCGGGCGGGTAGGGGACGTCATGACCGGTGACGCGCACGGGCGGCGCTTCGAGGTGCTCGAAGCACCGCTCGGTGACGGTCGCGCAGATCTCGGCGCCGACCCCGACCTGCCGCGGGCCCTCGTGCACCACGACGAGGCGCCCGGTGCGGCGCACGGATTCCGCGACGGCGTCGGCGTCCCAGGGCGAGAGCGACCGCAGGTCGATCACCTCGACGGACGCGCCGTCGTCGGCCATCGCCTCGGCGGCGTCGATCGCGGTGGCGACGTGCGAGCCCCAGCTCACCACCGTGACGTCGCGGCCCGGGCGGACCACGTGGGCCGCGCTCATCGGCGGGGCGTCGGCGAGGTCGACGGCGGCGTCCACCTCACCCTTGACGTGGTAGAGCCGCTTGGGCTCGAAGAAGATGACGGGGTCGTCGCAGGCGATGGCCTGGCGCAGGACGGTGCTGGCGTCCTGCGGGTTCGACACCGACACCACACGCAGGCCGGCGGTGTGCACGAAGTACGTCTCGGGCGACTCGCTGTGGTGCTCCGCCGCGCCGATGCCGCCGGCCACGGGGATGCGGATGGTGATCGGCATGGGGACCTTGCCGCGGGTGCGGGCGTGCATCTTGGCGACCTGGCTGACGATCTGGTCGAACGCCACGTAGACGAACCCGTCGAACTGGATCTCCACCACGGGGCGGTACCCGCGGTACGACATGCCGATGGCGGTGCCGAGGATGCCCGACTCGGCCAGCGGCGTGTCCACCACCCGGCGCGGCCCGAACTCGCGCTGCAGCCCGTCGGTCACCCGGAAGACCCCGCCGAGGGCGCCGATGTCCTCGCCGAGCAGCACCACGTGGTCGTCGTCGGCGAGCGCCTGACGCAGTCCCGCGTTGAGGCCCTGCGCCAGGGTCATGGTCTGCGTCGTCATCGTCCGCCCCCCTCGGTCGTCGCGAAGCCGTCGAGGTAGCGGGCGTAGGCGTCGCGCTCGGCCTCGAGCTCGGCGTGCGGCTCGGCGTAGACGTCGGCGAAGACGTCCTGCCACGAGGGGTCCGCGATGGTGGTGACCCCGGCGCGCAGCTCGGCGGCGACGGCGTCGGCGGCCGCCTGGACGCGCGCCTCGCCGTCGTCGTCCAGCGCGCCCTCGGAGCGCAGGTGGGCGGCGACGCGACTGACGGGGTCGCGGGCCTCCCAGTGCTCGATCTCGGCGGACGTGCGGTAGCGGGTCGGGTCGTCGGCGGTGGTGTGCGGACCGCGGCGGTAGGTGACGGCCTCGATGAACGTGGGGCCGCCGCCCGTCCGCGCGCGGTGCAGGGCCTCGCGGGTGACGGCGAGCACGGCGAGGACGTCGTTGCCGTCCACCCGGACGCCCGGCATGCCGTAGCCGCGGGCGCGCTCGACCAGGGGCACCTTGGACTGCAGGGACACGGGCTCGGAGATCGCCCACTGGTTGTTCTGGCAGAAGAAGACCACGGGTGCCGTCCAGGTCGAGGCGAACGTGAACGCCTCGGCCACGTCGCCCTGGCTCGTGGCACCGTCACCGAAGTACGAGATGACGGCCTCGGTGGGCGCCGCCCCGGCGGTGGCTCCGGAGCCCGGGGCCTCGCCCCGCTCGTCGGTCTCCTGGTCGGCGAGGATGCCCACCGCGTAGCCGACGGCGTGGAGGGCCTGGGCACCGATGATCACCTGCATGGGCGCCATCCGGGCCTCGTGCGGGTCCCACCCGGCCCCGGTGACACCGCGCCACACGCGCAGCAGGTCCGCGCCGGCGATGCCGCGCACGTGGGCCACACCGTGCTCGCGGTAGCTGGAGAACACGAAGTCGTCGGACTCCAGCGCCCGGGCCGACCCGATCTGGGCGGCCTCCTGGCCGAGCAGCGGGGGCCACAGCGCGAGCTGACCCTGGCGCTGCAGCGCGGTGGCCTCGGTGTCGATGCGGCGCACGACGACCATGTCCTCGTACAGGTCCCGCAGGGCCGCGTGGTCGACGTCCTCGACCCAGCGGTCGTACGCCGCGTCGGGGTGGCGGACCCCGTCGGCGTCGATCAGCCGGACGGTCCCGTCTCCCGTCTGGGCGCCGTCGGGCGCCGGGGCCGGGTGGGCAGGCGCAGGCGCATGGTCCCGCGCGCCGCCGTGGGCGCTGTCCACCGAGGAGTCGTGGCCTGCTCGTGACAGGCGCCGCGTCCTCGGATCCGTGGTGCTGGGCATGGGTGGCCTCACCTCGCATCGGAGACGACGCTCCTCGTCGAGCGCCGATGTGGCGAACGTAACGCTGCGGGGTCACACCGCACCACCGCCGTCGGGCGGGCTGAGCAACGTGCTCTGCCGCACGGTGCCGGGTCGAGCAGAGTGCTCAAACGGGCGCGGTCCGTGCGGGCCGGCTGCCGTTCGGCAGTTCCGGTCTCGTTCGGCAGTTCAAGCTGCCGAACGAGACCGCAACTGCCGAACGAGAACCGAGCGTGTCGGCGGATAGGCTGGGCGGGTGCACAGCATCGACGCCGTGGACCTCGCACTGCTGAGGGCCCTCTCGCAGGACCCGCGCGCGACGACGGTCGCCCTCGCCCAGCGGCTGGGCATCTCCCGCAACACCGTGGCCGCTCGGCTGACCCGCCTGGAGCAGGCCGGCGCGTTCCGCGAGTTCGACCGCTGCATCGACCCGGCCGTGCTCGGGCACCCGCTGACCGCGTTCATCGAGGTCACCGTGCACCAGCAGGAGCTGGCCCGGATCGTCACCGAGCTCGCCGAGATCCCCGAGGTCGTCCAGGCCTACGGCCACAGCGGCGTCGCGGACCTGCGCGTGCACGTCGTCTGCCGCGACACCGACCACCTGTTCCGCATCGACGCCGCCATCCTGCGCATCGACGGCGTGCAGCGCACCGAGACGGCCCTGTCGATGGGCGAGCTGGTGCCCTACCGGATCCAGCCGCTGGTGGAGAAGCTCCGCCGCGGGCTGTAGCGGGCCTGCTCCCTGGTCGACCGACGAGCTCGCCTCTCCAGACCGATGACCGCGCGACAGAGGAGTGCATCATGCATCCGCGTACCGGCCGCACGTCCCGCCACCGGTCGGTCTGGGGACGCTACGGGCCGGCGGTCTGGTTGGTCCCGGCCAGCGGATCGATGGCAGCGGTCTTCGGGTCTGTTGCCGGTACAGCCATCTTCCTCGTGGTCAGCGCTGTCAGTGTGACGCCTGGACTCGTCTACTACTGCGACCGGTGGTGGGGCCCTGGGGTTCTGGAGCGGGCACGTCCTGGGCAGCTCAGATGGTTGATGAGCGCACTCGCCCTCGTCGTTGGCATCGGCCTCGTCGTGCTGTGGTTCACCGATGCCTTGGTCTGGTTCGTGGCAGCGCCGCCGGCCTTCTGGCTCGAGTTCGTCATCGCCCGGCGGATTCTGGCAAACCGGTATGACCGCGAAGGCATGGCCGAGCGGCTCAAGCTGAACGTCAGAGAGTAGAACGCCGACGCCGGGAAGGGTCCGGTCCCGCGCCGCGCCGTCAGGAGAGCCCGACCACCAGGTCCGCCGCGCCGCGCGTCCCCGCGATGAGCTCCGCGTTGACCTGGTCGGAGCCGCGCGCCCAGCGACGGGCCTCCTCGGCGCTCTTGCCGAACGCCCGGTGCCGCGCCTCCAGCCGGGTCAGCCGGACGTCGTCGGGCACGTCGACGTACCAGACCTCCGCCATGCGGGCTCGCGCGGCAGGCCACGCGCCCGACGGCGCCAGCAGGTAGTTCCCCTCGGTGACCACGAGCGGCACGTCGGCGGGCACCTCGACGCCCGCGGCGACCGGCTCCTCGATCTCGCGCCGGAACACGGGCGCGTAGACGGGCGGGTCGCCGGGCCGGGCGTCGGCGAGCCGCGCGACGAGCGCCGCGTACCCGGCGTCGTCGAAGGTGTCGATCGCCCCCTTGCGGTGCCGGGTCCCGTGCGCGGCCAGCACCGCGTTCGACAGGTGGAACCCGTCCATCCCGACGCACGCGGCCAGGTCCGGCCCGAGCTCCTCGGCCACCGCGAGAGCGAGCGTCGACTTGCCCGAGCCGGGCGCCCCGACGATCCCCAGGACGGCCCGCCGCCCGGGCACGGCCAGACCCCGGGCGCGCGCGACGAGCTCCGCCGTCGTGCTCACCGGGACAGCTCCGCGAGCCAGGCGCGCGGGCCGACATGCTGCACCCGCGTGGTCGCCACCCGCGCGGCCGTGGTGCAGGCCTCCGGCAAGGACTCACCGGCGGCGAGCGCCGCGACCAGCGCCCCGTGGAAGGCGTCGCCCGCGCCGAGCGTGTCGCGCACCTCGACCCCGGGGACGTCCACCGTGCCGGAGCCGGCGTGGTGGGACCACTCGACCGGGCCCCCACCGTGGGTGACCACGACGGCGCCCGCGCCGAGCGTCCGCGCGCCCGACGCGCCGTCGTCGTGCCCGGGGACGGTGAAGTCCGCGGACAGCGCGGCGACGTCCGCGGCCGGGAGGAGGTCGGCGAAGACGTCTCGCCACCGTCCGGCGTCCAGGACCACCGGCGGGCGCGAGGAGGCTCCGTCGAGGTGGTCGACGACGGCGCGGGCGATCGCCGGGTGGTGCCCGTCGAGCAGGACGACGTCGGGCGTGGGGAGCTGCGGCAGGTTCACCGGTGCGGGGGCGTCGGCGAGCGCGGCGTCCGCCGAGACGACGGACCGCTCCCCCGTGGCGTCGTCGACCAGGACCGCCGAGACGGCGAGCGGGAAGGCCTGGCCGCCGACGACGTCGTGCACCTCGACGCCGTGCGCGGCCAGGTCGCTGCGGGCGGCCATCGCGACCGGGCCGTCGCCGAGCGCGGTGACCAGGACGGCGCGCATCCCCAGCGCGGCGGCGGTCACGGCGGCGTTGGCGGCGGGGCCACCCGCGGCGACGTCCTGACGCACGGCCGTCACCTTCTCGTCCCGCCCCGGACGCGCGTCGGCACGGTGCACGACGTCGAGCGTCGTCAGGCCGACGAACCAGCAGGTGTGCATCTCTCCCCCTCCAGAGCGTTGTGGGCGCGATTTCTGGTGTTCCAAACCGGTCTTAGCGGGCAGAACGGGCCATAAATCACGCCCACAACGCTGATGTCAGTGGTCGGGGCCGTCAGCGGCCGGTGCCGTCGACGGCGTGCGGCTCGATCGCTGCGATCTCGTCCTCGGTGAGCGGCCCGGCGTCGAGCGCCGCGAGGTTGTCCTCGAGCTGCGCCACCGACGAGGCGCCGATCAGCGCCGAGGTCACGCGCGCGTCGCGCAGCACCCAGGAGAGCGCGAGCTGCGCGAGGCTCTGCCCGCGCCCGGCGGCGATCTCGTTCAGCGCCCGCGCCCGCTCGAGGTAGGTCTCGCTCAGGGCGTCGCTGGACAGGAACGGCGAGTCCGACCGCGCCGCCCGCGAGCCGGCCGGCGCCTCGCCCGACAGGTAACGCCCGGTCAGCAGCCCTTGCTGCAGCGGGGAGAACACGATGGTGCCCACGCCCAGGTCTCCGACGGCGTCGAGCAACGACTCGCTCTGCCGGCCGTCGTAGGGGTCCTCACGCTCGGGGTCCTCGATGTGCCGGTTGAACATCGAGTAGCTGGGCTGGTGGATCAGCATCGGGGTGCCGAGGTCCGCCAGGATCCGGGCCGCCTCCCGCGTGCGCGCCGGCGAGTAGTTGGACACGCCGACGTACAGCGCCTTGCCCTGCGCGACGGCGGAGGCGAGCGCGCCCATCGTCTCCTCGAGCGGCGTGGAGGGGTCGGGGCGGTGGTGGTAGAAGATGTCGACGTAGTCGAGCCCCATCCGCGTCAGCGACTGGTCCAGCGAGGACAGCAGGTACTTGCGCGAGCCGTGGTCGCCGTACGGGCCGGGCCACATGTCGTAGCCCGCCTTGGTGGAGATCACCAGCTCGTCGCGGTACGGGCGCAGGTCCGTGGCGAGGTGCCGCCCGAAGTTCTCCTCCGCCGAGCCGTACGGCGGGCCGTAGTTGTTCGCCAGGTCGAAGTGCGTCACGCCGAGGTCGAACGCGCGGCACAGGATGGCGCGCTGCGTCTCCAGCGGGTTGACGTGGCCGAAGTTGTGCCACAGGCCGAGCGACAGCGCCGGCAGGTCGAGCCCGGAGCGACCGGTGCGCCGATAGGTCATCGCGTCGTAACGTGCGTCGTCGGCCAGGTAGCGAGGTGCGAGAGGCATGCCGTCATCCTGGCACGCCGGACGGCACGGCGGACGCCCGCCTCACGTGCCGTCGTCGCCGACGTCGAACACGCGCCGGTACACGTCCCGGGCCTCGTGGATCGCCGCGGGGGCGATCGAGGCCACGGGGACGGTGTCGACCAGGAGCGGCTCGCAGTCCGGTCCGCGTCCGGTGACCTCCCCGGTGAGCACCCACGGGAAGCGGTCCTGCGTCATGTGATGGGCGTACTGGGACAGCTGGCGCGCCACCCAGTGCTCGAGCGGCCGGTCCCACCACGGCTCCGGGTCCAGCGGGTTGGTGCTCAGCCCCGGCAGCAGGCAGCCGCTCTCGTGGTCGCGGCTCACCGACGTGGCGTCCACCTCCGGTCCCGCGCTGAACCGGACGTAGACCGGGGACACCGTGCCGACCAGCTCGACCACCTCGGCCAGCGTCCGCAGGCGGGGGACGTCGGCGAGCGCCCGGGGTACCTCGACGGTCATCGTCGGCCCCTGAAGACCACGCCGAGGTGATCGACCGTCGCGGGCACCGGGTCGTCCGCCAGGTACCGCGCCCGCTGCACCCGCAGGTCGAGCCCGGCCAGCCGCACGAGCAGGTGGGAGGTCACCAGCAGCACCAGGTTGCGCCCGGGGCAGGAGGCCGGGCCACCGCTGAACGGCACCAGCCCCCAGTCCTCGTCCGCGCGACCGTCGAGCCACACCTCGGGAACGAAGCGGTCCGCGACGTCGAGCCGCTGGGGATCACGGTGGAAGAACGAGCTCACCACCACGAAGCCCGTCCCCGCCGGCAGCGTCCGCCCGTCCCAGTCGGTGGCCCGCACCGAGTCGCGCAGGACGGCGAACGTGGTCGGCCACAGCCGCACCGCCTCCAGCGCGCACGCACGGGCGTAGGGCAGCACGGCCGGCGGGCCCTCGGGATCTGCGGAGGCCAGCTCGTCCCGGAGGCGCTCGCGGACCTCCTGGCGGGCCGTGGCGACCGCCAGGGCGCGCAGCGTGGTCGCGGCCGCGGCGTCGAAGGCGAACAGCCAGTGCGGCACCTGGCCGGCCACCGCTCCGGCGTCGACCTCCCGGCCGACGCCGGCGAGCGAGTCGGGTGCGGCCTCCCGCACGTGCGTCGCGATCCGCTGCTCAAGCTCTGCCCGTCGCCGGGTCCGGCGGGGGTGCAGCCCCGACCAGTTCGCGTCGCGCTTGAGCCGGTCCAGCAGGTCGACGAGCCCGAGGTCGTCCCGCGCACGCTCGCCGAACACGATCTCCAGCACCATCGACCACCAGGTGCGGGCGAACTGCTGGGCGTCGAGACCGCCGGTGGCACGGACCTGGTTCTCCAGCTCGCGGGCCCCCCGCTCCACCGTGTCGACGACGGTCCGCCCGTTGCGGTGGACCGCCTGGTCGGCGTCGAGGGCGGCCTCGTTGAGGGGCCGGCGCACGCGGCGCTCGTCGTGCCCGGAGACGAGGACGCCGTCGGGCTGGAAGTGCTTCAAGGCCCCGCGCTTCTCCAGCGAGGCGGGCGAGTAGGGGTCGGGCGAGCCCTGCAGGAGCCGCCGCACCTGGTCGGGACGCGTGACGACCACCATGCGGCGCGGGCCGAGGCGCATCGAGAGCGGTGCGCCGTCGTACCGGGCGCGCAGCGCGGCGAGCACCTCGCGCGCCCCGCGGTCCGTCTGGTGCCGCTCCGCCCAGGCGGTCGCCCGGGGTCGACGGACGATCGCGCCCTGCGCGACGAACGGCGCGATCACCGACCGCAGCACGGAGGCGGTCTCCGCCACCGACAGGTCCACCGGTTCTCCGCTCACGAGCACCCCTTCCCGACACGGCCGATCACCACAGGGCCGTTGCTGGACCCGGGACCGACGCTGCCAGGAAGCCGTGAGCACGCAACACGGTGACCGGGCCCGCCTGGGTACGATCGCCGTGTCCCGCGCCGGCACGTCGGCTGAGGCGGGCCGAGGCGGGCACGGACGTGCCGACAGCACCGACGGGACGAGGCGGAGGGCGCGGCATGGACGACGGCGGCACGACGCGACCCGGCACGCCGCGGTCGGCCGAGTGGTCACTGGCGCTCGGGCTGGCCGGGCTGGCCTGCGCCGTCGTCCCCGTCATCGGCGAATGGGTGGCGGCCCCGCTGGCCGTCGCGTCGGTCGCGCTCGGCTCGTTCGCCATCCACGTCGCCGAGCGCGACGGGAGGCCCGGTACCGCTCGCGGCCTGGTCGGCGCGATGACCGGTGTGGTGGCCCTCGGCGTCGTGCTGTTCTCGCTGGCTGCCGGGTGGGGGCACGGCGGCTGAGGGCACCCGCCGACCGCTGAGGTCCGGACGGCGAGGAGCGATCAGGACGTCCGGCGCAGGAACCGCCAGGCGACCACCCACAGGAGGGTGAAGACGACGGCGAAGACGAGCATCGTGGTGCGGTAGGCGTCGACGTAGGCGTCCTGCGATGCCGCGACCACCTGGTCGAACAGGTCGTTGTCCCGCGCCCAGGCCGGCACGGTGCCGTCGGCGAACCATCCGACCACCTGCCCCTGCTGGGACGGCGTGAGACCCAGGTCGGCGAGCCGGTCGGGCAGGTCCCGGCCGATGCCCGCGTAGAGCAGGGTCGAGCTCAGGGCCGAGCCGAGGGCGAACGACGCCTGCCCGATGGCGGGCTTGCTGGCCACCGTGGCGCCGACCAGGTCCGGCGGTGGCACCTCGACGAAGAACTCGCCGGCGGCGGTCTCGGTGAGCATGCGGGAGAACCCGCCCACGGCCAGGGCGATGCCGAACACCCAGTACGGCGTGGACGCCCCGGCGACGGCGAGCAGGTACATGGCGACCGCCACCCCGGCGAGACCGATCAGCACCAGCTGCTGGGGCCGGCGTCCGCGGGCGGCCAACCGACCGGCCGCGAACGCCCCGAGGATCATCGCCAGCGTGGCCGGGAGCTGTCCCACCGTGACGTCCAGCGGTGTGTAGGCGTACAGGTACTGCCACAGCAGGGAGAGCTGGAGCACCATGACGGCCTGCCACATGTTGAACGACACGTCCGCCGTCAGCGCGCCCGCCAGGGAGCGGTTCGCGAACAGCTTGACCGGCAGGGCGGGCTCGTCGTGGTGCGTCTCCCACCACAGGAAGGCCAGGAGGGCGACCAGCCCCACCAGCACGGGCACCAGCACCCGCACCGACAACCATCCGTGCGCGGCGTCGCTCACGCCCCAGATGATCCCGACCAGCGCGACCGCGACGAGGACCAGCCCCACCGGGTCCGCCTTGCTGCGGTGCACCGCCCGCGACCGCGGCACGTACACCTTGTTCAGCACCAGGGCGACCGCACCGACGACGGGCACCACGAGGTAGCCCAGCCGCCAGTTCTCGCCGATCAGCCAGCCGCCCAGGATCGTCAGCGGCAGCGTGAACCCGACCTGGCCGGTGAAGTACATCGACATGGCCCACGGGACACGGTCCGGGGCCACCGTGCGGATGAGCGCGATCGACAGCGCCAGCGTGCCGGCCAGGCCGACGCCGGTGACCACGCGACCGGTCAGGTACAGGCCGTAGCCCGGCGCCGCCGCCGTCACGACGCCGCCCACGACGAGCGCGGCGGCGCACCACATCAGCGTCAGACGCCGGCCGTACCGGTCCCCGACCGTCCCGATCGCCAGGATCGACGCGGCCAGCGCCAGCGTCCCCACCGACGCGGCGACCGACCGCTGTGTCGCGGACATCCCGAGCTCCGCCGCCGCGGAGGCCAACGCCGTGTTGTGCAGCGAGACGTCGGTGGCCTGCGCGACGCCCGCGACCGTCAGCGCGAAGATCGCCATCCCCGGCCGGCGCGCCACGCCGTCGGGCGGACCGTCGACCACCGGGCGGCGCGGTGTCCCCGAGGTGGCGCTCACGTCGCCTCGTACACGGTGACCCCACGCTTGACCGTCCGCACGACGCCGATGTCCTTGATCGCGTCCACGTCGACGTCGACCGGGTTCGCGTCGAGGACGACCAGGTCGGCGAGCTTGCCGACCTCCACCGAGCCGCGGTCGTCCTCGCAGCGGTGCTCGTAGGCGGCGTCGATCGTCAGGCTGCGCAGTCCCTCGGCCGGCGTGATCCGCTGGTCCTCGCCCAGCACCACGCCACCGGTGGAGCGCCGCGTCACCGACGTCCACAGCAGCTGCAGCGGGTTGATGGGCGTGATCGGGTAGTCCGAGTGATTGGTCGGTCGCAGGCCCCTGTCGATCGCGGCACGCATCGGGGAGATGCCGAAGGCGCGGTCCTGGCCGAAGTTGCGGAGGTGCGTGTCGCCGAAGATCAGGCAGTGGATGGTGAACATCGACGGCTCGAAGCCCTCGGCCACGTACTCGTCGAGCTGGTCGAGCCGCATCACCTGCGAGTGGATCGGCACGGTACGTCCCGGAGGTGTGGCGCCGGCAGCCTTCGCCGCCCGGTGCGACGCCAGGAGCTGGTCGATGGCGGCGTCCCCGTTGCAGTGCGCGAAGACCTGGATGCCGTGCTCGTACGCCGCGGCGACGATCCCGTCCGACTGTTCCTGGGTGAGGACCGCCAGCCCGTGCCAGTGCTGCTCACCACCCGGGCCGCCCGTGAGGTACTCCTCGGTGACGTGCGCGGTCTTGCCCTGCGGCGAACCGTCCAGAATGAGCTTGACGCCCTGGACGGTGTGCCCGTTCGACGTCACCTTGTCCGCCCCGAACCAGCCCTGCTCGACGGCCTCGCCGAGCTCGCTGAACAGCACCAGCGAGCGCACGTCGACCGGCAGGCCCGGGCCGTCGGCGAGCGCGCGGATCGCCTCGACCTGCTCCACGGTCGCGGCGCCGTCCTGCACCGTGGTCACGCCCCAGCGGGCGTACTCGTGCAGCATCGCCAGCAGCGCGTCGTCGTCCGTGTCGAGCATGCCGAACACCAGCGGCATCCACGCGTTCTCCCAGAGCACGCCGTTGGGCCGGTCCGTCCCGGGGTGGCGGACGATCGTGCCGCCCTCGGGATCGGCGCACCCGTCGGTGTAGCCGCGCTCGGCCAGGATCCGGGTGTTGACGACGCCGCCGTGCCCCGACACGTGCACGATGGCGACGCGGTGGTCGGGGAACTCGCGGTCGAGGATCTCCGCGGTGACCGCCCCGCCGTCGTCCATCTCGTCCGGGTAGTAGCCCCAGCCCAGCAGCAGCCCGCCCGCCGGGGTGGCGTTCTGCGCGAGGTTCTCGTGCAGCGCGTGCAGCAGGTCGGCCACCGTCCGGACGGTGCCCACCGGCGGGGTGTGCAGGGCGGCGTGCCTGATGTACGGCGCGCCCATCGACACGTGGCTGTGCGGGTCGACGAACCCGGGCACGACGGTGCGGCCGTCGAGCTCGACCACCTCCGTGCCACCGTCGGCCAGCGCGCGGATCTCGGCCGTGCTGCCGACGGCGCTGATGCGGCCGCCGGTCACGGCGACCGCCTCGGCGACGGTGTCGACGGCGTCGACCGTCAGGACGGTCCCGCCGACGAGGACGAGGTCAGGTGCGCTCACGGTGCTCACTCCCGGGTGGTGTGGTGTCGTGCGGCGGTGTCAGCGCGGCCGGGCGGCCGTCCACGGTCAGGGGGCCGTCGACCAACGTGCCCGCTTTGCGCATCCGGTTCGCCCTGGCGAAGAGGACGGTCGAGATGATCGCGAAGAAGGTCAGGAACCCCGCGATGATGAACATCGTGGTGTTGAAGGAGCCGACGAACACCTCGGACGCCTGGTCCACGACCTGCTGGACGACCTCCGGGTCGTAGTCCGACATGTCCCCGCCGGAGACGTACTGCTGGATCATCCCGGTGTACTGACCTTGCTGCGCCGGCTCCACGTTGGCTTCGGCGAACGCCTCGGCGATGCCGCGCCCGTACTGGCCGAACAGGAAGGTCGAGGACAGCGCGGTCCCGAGCGCGAAGCTCGTCTGCCCGATCGCCGTCTTCGACGACGCCATGGCACCGGTCAGGGCGGGTGGCGGCTTCGCCACGAAGAACTGGCCCATGGTGGTCTCGTTGAGCATGCGGGCGAACCCGCCGACGATCATCGGGATCGCGAAGAAGATGTAGGGCGACGTGGTGGTCGAGAACCCGAACATCACCATCGTGCCGATGAGGAGCGCGTGCCCCACGAGGAGGTTCACCGACGCAGGGATGCCCTTGGACAGCAGCCGCCCGGCGATCACGGCGCCGATGACCATCGCCAGGCTCATGGGGAGCTGGCCGAGGCTGACCTGCAGCGGCTCGTACCGGTAGACGTACTGCCACAGCATGGACAGCTGGATCATCACCACGGCCTGCCACATGTTGAACGAGAAGCCGACGGCGACCGACCCGGACAGCTCCGGGTCCTTGAAGAGCTTCACCGGGAACGCCGGGTAGGGGATCCGTGCCTCCCACCAGATGAACAGCGCGAGGAACACGAGGCCCGCCAGCACGGGGACGAGCACCTGGGCCGACGTCCAGCCATAGCTCGCCGCGTTCGACAGGCCGTAGATCAGCCCGATCAGGGCGACGGCGATCGACCCGAGGCCGACGTAGTCGAACGGGCCGACGTCGTCCGACCTGGCCTCCGACAGCCCGCGCAGGCACATCGCGAAGGCGATGAGCGCGACCAAGGGCATCGTGAGGTACCCGAAGCGCCAGCCGAAGCCCGCCATCCAGCCCGCGACCACGCCGAGCACCAGCGCAGCAGCCGTCTGGCCCGCGAGCCAGAAGGCGACGGCCTTCGGGATCTGGCCGGGCAGGACCTCGCGCAGCAGGGCGAAGCTCAGGCCGAACGACGCCGCGATCCCGATGCCCGTGATGCCGCGTCCCAGCATGAAGATCGCCGTGGTCGGCGCGATCGCCGTGACGACGCCGCCCGCGATCGCGGTCAGCAGGCCGAGCAGCATGATCCGCCGACGGCCCAGGCGGTCGCCCAGCGCTCCGGTCGTGAGGATGAAGGCCGCCAACGAGAGCGTCCCCACGCTCGCCGCGAAGGCGCGGGCGGAGCTCGACATGTCGAGGTCGACGCTCGCCCCCACGATCGCGATGTTGTTCGCCGTCGGGTCGACCACCTGGAGGCACGAGGCCGCCGTCAGTGCGACGAGCGCCGCCGTCGTCCCCTTCGTCCTGCTCGCTCTGACCTCGGTGCTCATCGCGCCTCCCGGTCGGGGGCGACCTCCGGCGGGTCGCCAGCAACAAGGTACGAGCCCCGGCATAGAACCGCACCCGGAAGCGACGCGGCGTCAGGTCACCGCGCCGACGTGCCAGGGGATGAACTCCTCCGCGCCGATGCCCAGCTCCTCGCTCACCGACTGCTCGCCGGACGCGACCGCGAGGATCTTCGCCAGGATCTCTTCGCCGACATCCTCCACCGTCGCGGTGCCGTCCACGATGCGCCCGGCGTTGACGTCCATGTCCTCGGCCATCCGGTCGTACATCGGGGTGTTCGTGGCGACCTTGATCGAGGGCGTCGGCTGGCAGCCGAACACCGAGCCGCGCCCGGTGGTGAACACGACGACGTTCGCGCCACCCGCCACCATCCCCGTCACGGACACGGGGTCGTAGCCCGGGGTGTCCATGAAGGTGAAGCCGCGGTCGGTGATCTGCTCCGCGTACTCGTACACGGCCGTCAGGTCGGCCGTGCCGCCCTTGGCCACGGCGCCGAGCGACTTCTCGAGGATCGTCGTCAGGCCGCCCGCCTTGTTGCCCGGCGAGGGGTTGTTGTCCAGGGTGCCCTGACCCGCCGCCACGTAGTCGCGCCACCAGTCGATCCGGTCCAGCAGCTTCTTCGCGACGCCCGGGGAGGTCGCCCGCGCGGTGAGCAGGTGCTCGGCCCCGTAGACCTCGGGCGTCTCGGCGAGCACGGACGTCCCCCCGTAGGCGACGATCCGGTCCGAGGCCCAGCCGAGCGCCGGGTTCGCGGTGATCCCGGAGTAGCCGTCGGAGCCGCCGCACTCCAACCCCAGGACCAGCTCGGAGACGTCGCACTCGGTGCGCCGGCGGGCGTTCACCGCGGGCAGCATCGCTCGCACCGCCTCGACGCCGGCCCGCACCGAGGCGCGCACTCCCCCGGTCTCCTGGATGGTCATCGACCGCACCACGGTGTCCTCCGGGATCGCGGCCAGCAGCCCCGCGCCGGCGGTGTCGTCCGGGGCACCGACGCCCGGCATGCCGAGGTCGGCGACGGAGCCGGAGCGCGCGGACAGCGCCGCCCCGGGCACCATCTCGCAGCCCAGGCCGAGGACCAGCACGCCCGCGACGTTGGGGTTCGCGGCGTACCCGCGCAGGGTCCGCAGCAGCATCTGACCGCCCTCGGAGTCGGGCACGAGCCCGCACCCGGACGTGTGGGTCAGGGCGATGACGCCGTCCACGTGCTCGAACTCGTCGAGGGCCGCGCCGCGGAACTGCTCCGCGATCATCTTCGCCGTCGTCGCCGAGCAGTTCACGCTCGTGAGGATCGCCAGGTAGTTGCGGGTCCCCACCCGGCCGTCCGCGCGCCTGTAGCCGCGGAACGTCGGCCGCGGGACGCCGTCGGGCACCGTCAGCTCGGTGTGGGTGCCGCCGAGCGGCGCCTCGCGCTCGCCCGGGTCGAACCCCAGGTTGTGCGCGTGCACGTGGTCGCCCACGGCGATGTCCGCCGTCGCGACCCCGATGACCTGGCCGTACTTGTGCACCGGTGCCCCGGATGCGACGGCCCGCAGCGCGACCTTGTGGCCGCGCGGCACGGCACCGCGGACGACGACGGCGCTCCCGTCGGGTGCGACGGCGCGGTCGTCGGGCGTGAGGTCGCGGGTGGCGACGGCGACGTCGTCGCCCTGGCGGAGCACGAGCAGGTCGTTCATCGGGTCTTCCGTCCTCGACACGGCGACAGCCCCGCCGGCCGGCAGGGCTGGGTCCGTCGGGCACGGGGCCGCCGGAGGTTCCGGTCGGCGGCCCCGCACCCTTCGGGTCAGGTGAGCTGAGGCATCAGCTCGGGACCGAGGTGGCTCAGTTCGATGTCGCTGCCTCGACCTCGGAGAGGAACGCCTCGGCGGCCTCGTCCGGGGTCATGGAGCCGAAGAGCACCTCGGAGTTGAGTCGGATCATGATGTCCTGGACGTCGCCGGCACCGTTCGGCGGCACCGGAGGGCCGTCGACGATCTCGTCCTCGAGGTCGGCCATGAAGTCGGCGACCTTGGCGTCCGCGGCCTCGAGGTCGCCGAGGATGGACTCACGCACCGACAGGTTCGACGGCAGACCGCGGTCGGTGAGCTGCAGCGCGGCCACCTCCGGGTCGTTGAGCAGGAAGTCGACGAACATGGCCGACTCCTCCGGGTGCTCGGTGGTCGCGGAGACCGAGTAGAACATGGCCGGCTTGAAGTACATGCCGGTCCGCTCGTACTCCGTCTCGCCGGGCATGCGGAGCAGCTCGAGGTCGTGGCCCGACGCCGAGCTCAGCGCGCCGAGCTGGTTGGACCACCACACGCCCATGCCGCCGGCGTTGGTGCCCAGCAGCGAGCCCTCCGGCCCGGCGTTCTGGATCTCCACGGTGCGGCTGCCGTCCGGGGCGCCGCCGTTCTCCTGCAGGTCGAGCCCGATCTGGAAGAACTGCGACACGGTCTCGGCGTCGACACCGAGCGAGCCGTCCTCGTTGTAGAGGTTCTGGCCCTTCTGCCGCGCGAGGATGCTCAGGCCGGCCTCGTTGAAGCCGATGTCCTGGGTGCCGTAGACGCCGTCGCCGGCCGCCTTCGAGAGCTCGCCCGAGACGGCGACGAAGTCCTCCCACGTCCAGGTCGTGTCGTCCGGCACCTCGACGCCGGCGTCGGCGAAGATCTGCGGGTCGGCCATCATCGCGTAGGCGTTGACGCCGGTGGCCAGGCCGTAGAGCGTGCCGTCGACGCGCCCGCCGTCGATCACGGTGTCCTGCATCTCGGAGGTGTCGATGTCGAGGGACTCGAGGTCCGCGAGCACGCCGCGGTTGGCGTAGTCGGCGATGAAGCGCTCCTCGTGGGTGATGACGTCCGGGGTGTCGCCGCCGGCCGTCGACGTGGCCAGCTTGTCCCAGTAGCCGCCCCAGTCGGTGTAGTCCGGGACCACCGTGATGCCCGGGTTCTTCTCCTCGAACAGGTCGATGATCTCCTGCGTGGTCTGGTGGCGGTCGTCCGAGCCCCACCACGAGAAGCGGATCTCGACGCCGTCGCCCTCGCCGCCCTCCTCGGCCTGGGTGCTGTCGGATCCGGGACCGCCGCTCGAGCCGCTGCCGCAGGCGCCCAGCGCCATGGCACCGGCCGCCGTCATGGCGATGAAGGCGGCGCGGGTCCGTCCACGTCGAGTGGTCGTTGCTCGCATGATTCTCCTTGGGTGTGCGTGACGAAACGTCGTCGTTGTCATCTAGCAGGAGGTCCCGCCGTCGGGACCTCGTCGGAGCGGTTACTTGATGCCTGTCGTGGCGATCCCCTTGACCAGGTACTTCTGGCCGAAGAGGAAGACGATGAAGACCGGGATCAGGGACACGATCGACATCGCGAAGAGCGGGCCCCACGAGCTGTTGCTCGTGGCGTCGATGAACGTCCGCAGCGCGATGGGCACCGTGTACATGTCGGGCCGGGTCAGGAAGATCAGCTGGCTGAAGAAGTCGTTCCACGTCCAGATGAAGGTGAAGATCGCCGTCGTGGCCAGCGCCGGCAGCGACAGCGGCAGCATGATCTGCAGGAAGATGCGGCCGTGCCCGCAGCCGTCCAGACGCGCGGCCTCGTCCAGCTCCTTCGGCAGCCCGCGGAAGAACTGCACCATGAGGAAGATGAAGAACGCGTCCGTGGCCAGCAGCTTCGGGACGATCAGCGGCAGGAACGTGTTGATCCACTGCAGCTCGGAGAACAGGATGTACTGCGGCACGATGATCACGTGGATCGGCAGCATGATCGTCATCAGCATGATGGCGAACCAGATCGGCCGGCCGCGGAACTTCAGCCGGGCGAACGCGTAGGCCGCCATCGAGCACGAGACCAGGTTTCCCACCACGGAGCCCAGCACGATGATCGCCGAGTTGAGCAGGTAGTGGTGGAACGGGTGCAGCAGCGCGTTCCAGCCCTCGCCGTAGTTCGAGAGGTCGATCGCGCTGGGGATGAGGCTCGGGTCCCGGAAGATGATCTCGTTGGGCTTGAACGAGCTGGAGAGCATCCACAGCAGCGGGTAGAGCATGATCAGACCGAAGCCGATCAGCAGCACGTGCTTGAGGACCCTGCGGACCTGCGGACCGACCGTGCGTCGGCGCGGGGCGTCGGGGACCTGGGCGGCGACCTCGGACAGCGACCGGCGTTCCCGCACGGGCGGCTTCGTCGTCGTCTGGGTGGGTGCGTCGGGGCGCACGGGCGTGTCAGTCATCGTAGAAGACCCAGTACTTGGAGGCGAGGAAGTTGACGGCGGTCATGCCGGCGACGATGAGGAGCAGGAACCAGGCCATCGCCGAGGCGTACCCCATGTCGAACGACTTGAAGCCGTTCTGGTACAGGTACAGCGTGTAGAAGAGCGTCGAGTCGACCGGTCCGCCGGTGCCGCCCGAGACGATGAACGCCTGGGTGAACGACTGGAACGCCCCGATGAGCTGGAGCACCAGGTTGAAGAAGATGATCGGGCTCAGCAGCGGGATCGTGATGTTGAAGAACTGCCGCACCTTGGACGCGCCGTCGATCGACGCGGCCTCGTAGTACATGGCCGGGATCTGCCGCAGGCCGGCGAGGAAGATGATCATCGGCGCGCCGAACGTCCACACGTTGAGGATCATCAGCGTCCCCAGCGCGTAGTCCGGGTGCGAGACCCAGCCGTAGCCCTGGATGCCGAAGTACCCCAGGACCTGGTTCACCAGGCCGTCCGCGCCGAACACCTGGCGCCACAGCAGCGCGATGGCGACCGAGCTGCCGAGCAGCGAGGGCAGGTAGTAGACCGACCGGTAGATGGCCAGGCCCCGCAGGCCGCGGTCCAGCACCATCGCCAGCGCGAGGGCTGCCATGAGCTGCAGCGGCACGGAGATCAGCACGTAGCGCAGCGTCACGCTCAGCGACTGGAGCCAGCGGGGGTCCTCGAACATCCGCTGGTAGTTCTCGAGCCCGATCCAGCTCGGCGCCTCGAGCAGGCTGTAGTCGGTGAACGACAGGTACAGCGAGGCGAGCAGAGGAAAGGCCGTGATCAGCCCGAGTCCCAGGAACCAGGGAGCGAGGAAGATCGCGGCAGCCTTGCCGTCGCCCTTCCGCAGCTCGCGGCTCGCACCACGGGTCTTGGCGACCTCTTGAATCACGGACACGGTCGCACCTCCCCGTGCTGTGCCGTGGTGGACACCATCGTCGTCCTCCTGATCGTCGTCGATCGCGGTCGCCGGCCGGAGCGGCTGCTCCAGACCGGGAAACCGGTTGCTGCTGAGGAAGGTACCACAGGAGGAACCGGTTTCCCATGGTGTACCGTCATCTCCTGGACCGACCCCGCGTCAGGGCGTCGGCGGTAACCAGATCGTGATCCACGCGTGATCCACGCGTGATGCGAGGACGGAGGCAAAGATGCCCGGCGCGAAGACACGCCGTCCCGCGGTGACGATCGCCGATGTCGCGAGAGCGGCCGGCGTCTCCCGTGCGACGGTGTCGCGTGTGATGAACGGCCGCAGCACGGTCGACCCCACGATCTCCGCCCGCGTGCAGGAGGCCGCGATCGAGCTGAGCTATCGGCCGAGCAACGTGGCACGCAGCCTGTCGCTGGGGCGGACGACGACGGTCGCGCTGGTGGTCCCCGACCTCGGCAACCCCGTGTTCCAGCAGATCCTCGGCGGCGTCTCGTCGGCCGCCGGGGAGGACGGCTACCGCGTGCTCGTCGCGGACTCGGCCGAGGACCCGAGCTCCGAGGCGGCGATCGCCCGCGAGGCCCGCCACCGCTGCGACGCGCTCATCCTCGTCTCGCCGCGGATGCCCGACGCCGCGCTGGACGCGCTGCTGCCGGAGGTGAGCCCCGCCGTCGTCATCAACCGGGAGGTGGCCGGCGGAGCACCCAGCCTGGTCGTGGACTACGCCGACGCGACCGTCCAGGTCGTCGAGCACCTCGTCGAGCTGGGGCACCGCCGCATCGCCTACCTCGCCGGCCCGGCGGCGTCCGTCTCGGACGGTGCCCGACGGCGCGGCCTCACGCTCTGCTGCGAGCGCCACCCCGACCTGGATGTCGTCGAGCTCACGGCGGGCTCCGACATCGCGGCGGGTCACGCCGCGGCACCGGCCGTGCTCGCCAGCCGCGTCACCGCCGCCGTCGCCTTCAACGACCTCGTCTCGTTCGGGCTGCTCGCAGCCCTCAACGAGGCGGGCGTGGCCGTGCCCACGGACATCTCCGTGGCCGGCTTCGACGACATCGAGCTCGCCCGGTACGCCACGCCGGGACTGACCACCGTCGCCGTCCCCCAGGAAGAGCTGGGACGGCATGCCTGGAGGGAACTGCACGCCGTGATCGACAACACCGCGAGCGTCGCCGAGGCGACGCGATTCGGCGTCCGGCTCGAGGTGCGGGCGAGCACCGGGCCGGTCCCGCGCACCGCCGCCCGCGCCGAGACGCCGGCCGAGACGCCGGCGGCCCCGGCACCGCACGACTCCCCCGCGGGGGACGCCGAGCAGGCGCCCGCGTGGGCCCTGGAGAACGGGGTGCCGGTGCTGCGCCGCAGCGCCGACCACGTGGCCCTCTCCCGCTACGAGTCGGGCGCGGGGCTACCCTCGATCCACTCGCCGCGGCCCTACCTGCACCCGGTCCACTCGCTGGCCGGGGTCCCCCTCACCGAGTCGGGGCCGGTCGACCACCGGCACCACTACGGGGTGAGCCTCGCCGTCGCCGACGTCAACGGCACCAGCCACTGGGGCGGCCGCACCTTCGTGACCGACGTCGGCCCCACGCTGCTGCCGAACCACGGCCGGCAGACGTCGACCGGCACCGTCATCGACCCCCTGTCGCCGAACCTGCTGCTCGACAGCGTCGTGTGGACGGACGAGCACGGCGAGCCCCAGCTCGACGAGCGCCGCCGCATCGGCGCCCGGCTCCTCCAGGACGGCTGGGCCCTCGAGTGGCGCTCCACGCTGCACGCCGCGCACGGCCCGCTGGAGATCCGCTCCCCCGCCACGAACGGCCGCCCCGGCGCCGGCTACGGCGGGGTGTTCTGGCGGCTGCCGATCGCGGAGTCCACCCGGGTGCTGTCGGCCGACGGCGACGGTCAGGACCGGGCGCACGGGTCGACGTCGCCGTGGGTGGCCTTCGTCCAACGGCACCGGGACGCGCGCGGCGGCGAGCGCACCACGACGACGGTGCTCACCCAGACCTCGCCCGCGCGCCACTGGTTCCTCCGGTCGGAGGAGTACCCGGGGGCCTGCCCCGCCCTGGCCTGGGACACGCCGCTCCACGTCCCGGCCGGCGGCACCGTCGAGACCGGCGTCGTCGCCGCGCTCGTCGACCGGGAGCTCGACGCCGGCGAGGCGGCCGCGCTCGCCGCCGGCCTGCGCTGACGACCACCACCCACCCACGGAGAGCTCCATGACGAACGTTCGCATCGCCGTCGTCGGCATCCACGGACACGGCGAGAAGCACGTCGAGCACGCGCTCGATCTCGGCCGCGCCGGACGGGCGCGGCTGTGCGCCGTCGTCGACCCGCGCGAGCCCGCCGCGGGCCACACGGCGCACGGCACCGGGACCGCCTGGTTCCCGACCCTCGGCGACCTCCTGTCCTGCCCCGACCCGGACGTCCGACCCGACGTCGTGGTCCTCTGCACCCCCATCCCCACGCACCTGCCGCTGGCCAAGGCCGCGATGGAGGCGGGCATGGACGTGCTGCTGGAGAAGCCGACGACGGCGTCGCTCGCCGAGCTCACCGAGCTCGTCGCGATCAGCGACCGCACGGGACGGCTGTGCCAGGTCGGGTTCCAGACGTTCGGCTCGCACGCGCTGGACGCCGTCGCGGAGCTCGTGGCCCGCGGCGAGATCGGCGACGTCGTCGGCTACGGCGCCGTCGGGACCTGGGTGCGCGACGCCGCGTACTGGGACCGCGCGCCCTGGGCAGGGCGACGACGGCTGGACGGCCGCGACGTCGTCGACGGCGTCGTGACGAACCCGCTGGCGCACGCGGTGGCCACCACGCTGCGCATCGGCGGCGTGACGCGGGCCGAGGACGTCGCGTGGGTGGACACGGACCTGTACCGCGCCAACCCCATCGAGTCCGACGACACCTCCGCCGTGCGGGTGACGGCGGCCGACGGGACCCGGTACGGGTTCGGGCTGACGCTGTGCGCGTCCGAGCGGGGCACGGCGCACGTGCTGGTGCTCGGCACGCAGGGCGAGATCGAGCTCGAGTACGAGCACGACCGGCTGGTGCTCCGCAGCGGCCGCGTCACGATGGACAAGACGTACGGCCGCACCCCGCTGCTGGACGACCTGCTCGACGTCCGGGCCGCCGGCGACCCGGAGCGCAAGCTGTTCTGCGACGTGCGGGACACCGGGGCGTTCATGCGGGTGCTCGAGGCGGTGCGCACCGGACCCGACCCGCGCACCGTGCCCGACGACGCGGTCACCTGGGTGGGCACCGGCGACGCCCGGCGCCCGGTGGTCCGCGACGTCGAGTCGTGGTGCGAGCAGGTGGCCCGCACGCAGCAGACGTTCGCCGAGCTCGGCGCACCCTGGGCCTGACGCGCCGACCCGAGCACGCCGAGCACGCCGAACGTCCAGGTTCGGACCGGTATGAGGCGCATACCGGTCCGAACCTGGACGTTCGGCAGCTACAGCGAGATGCCGAGGCTGGCCACCGGCACCACCTGGCCGGTGGCCAACGACCGGTTGCCCGCCACGCCCACGGCGACCGAGCGCAGGCCGTCGCGCACCCCGGCACGCCGCTCCAGCGGATCGTCCGCGGGACCACCGGCCGACGACGGCAGGTGGCCGCGCAGCACGTCGCGCAGCATCGCCTCGTCGCCCTCGACGTGACCCTCCGCACCGGCCAGCGGCACCTCCACGGCGCGCCCCCAGTGCTGCTGGACGACGAGCCGCCCTCCGGCCCGGCGCGCCGTGCAGCACGGTGACGTGCCGTCGTCGGCCGGTGCGCCGTCGTCGTGCCGGGTACCCGGCAGGCCCGGCGTGGTGTGGCACCGCTCGACCACGTCCAGCTCTGCGCGGCCCCGCGTGCCGTTGATCGCGACGCGATAGCCCTCCCACGGGCTGTGCGCCGTGAGCGCGTACGTCATGGACGCGCCGGAGCGGTAGCCGACGAGCACGCTGAGGGTGTCCTCGATCGTGGCGCCCGGCCCGAACGGGTCCTGGTCGCGCCGGTAGCCGTCGGCGTGCGCGGCGTCGTGGTAGAGCGCACGCAGCTCCGGGTCGGAGGTGAGGTCGAGCGCGTAGCGCGACCCGCCGTCGCCGGCCGCCTCGCCGTAGAAGCGCAGGCCACCGCGGACGTACACGGACTCGGGGACGTCCTGCGTCCACCAGTTGACCAGGTCGAAGTGGTGGCTGGCCTTGTGCACGAGCAGGCCGCCGGAGGCCGACTTGTCCCGGTGCCACCGGCGGAAATAGTCGGCGCCGTGCGCCGTGTCGACCAGCCACTCGAAGTGCACCGAGACGACGTCGCCGACCCGGCCCTCCGCCACGACCTGGCGCAGCGCGGCGTTCTGCGGCGCGTACCGGTAGTTGTGCGCCACGGTGACCTCGCGGCCGCTGCTGCGCGCGGCGTCGAGGATGGTGTACATCCCCTCGGCGTCGATGGTCAGCGGCTTCTCGACGACGACGTCGGCGCCGTGGTGCAGCGCCGCGGCCACGTGGGCGGCGTGCGTCCGGTCGGGCGAGGTGACCACGACGACGTCGGGGCGCACGTCGTCGAGCATGCGGTCGACGTCCTGCGCGGCGTAGCGGGCCGGTGCGGCACCACCGGCACGCGCCCGGTCGGTGTGGAAGGCGAGCCGGTGCGGGTTGGTGTCGCACAGCGCGACGAGCTCGGCGACGTCGGCGTGCGCGTCCGTCATCGCGTCGACGTAGAGCCGCGCGCGGTGTCCGGTGCCGATGACGGCGTAGCGTCGCCGGGCCGTCGGTGACCCGTCCGGCGGCGCGGCAGTTCCGGCGGCCGGGCCCGGTCCGGCGGTGGCGGCGAAGGTGGCGGACGTCATCGTCGATCTCCTGGTTCGATAAGCGGGAAGCGCTTTCCCCCCTACCGTACCCCCACCGCGGGCAGGAGATCCACGGCTCTCGATCGGTGGACAGCCGTCGATCGCCTCCCCACGGCGGGGGCCCGGCGCTCGTGGGCAAGCGCTCGTGGGCCGGCGCTCGCGGTGGGTCAGGTGAGGTCGACGCCGAGGCCCAGGTCGGCCAGGCGCACCGGTTCGCCGGACTCCAGCGACCGGTTCCCCGCGTAGCCGACCCCGGACGCCCGCAGCCCGTCGAGGAACCCCGCCGCCCGGCCCAGCGGGTCGGCGTCGTCGCGGCCCACGAACACGTCGCTGAGCAGCAGCGCGTCACCACCGCCGTGCCCGCCGGCGCCGAGCGCCACGATCTGGCGCTCCTCCGCACGCTCCCAGTGCTTCTGCACCAGCAGGCGCTCGCCGGCCGGCCGCACCTCGTCGTCCGTGAACGCGTCCGTGAAGCTCGGATCGAGGATCGCCCGGCCGTCCTCGCCGAAGACCACGGAGCCGCGCTCGACGACCTCCAGCTCGGCACGCCCGCGCGAGCCGTTCACCACCACGCGGTACCCCTCCCACGGCGCCGCCGCGGTGAGCGAGTACGTGAGCATCGCCCCGCCCGCGTACTCCACGACCAGGCCGAGGGTGTCCTCGGTGGTGATGCCGGCGTCGAACACCGACCTGTTGCGCACGTAGCCGTCGTGCGCCTGCGCCTCCGGGCCGTACAGCTCGCTCAGGTACGGGTCCTTCTCCAGGTCCAGGGCCCACGGGTCGACGCCCCGGTCGTTGAGCGTCCTCTCGCCGGCGGTGGGTTCGTACCCGCGCGAGTGCGCGGCGTCGTCGCCGTAGAACCGGCGTCCGCCGCTCGCGAAGACGCGGGTCGGGACGTCGTCGATCCACCAGTTGACCAGGTCGAAGTGGTGGCTCGACTTGTGCACCAGCAGCCCGCCGTTGTTGACCTTCTCGCGGTGCCACCGGCGGAAGTAGTCCGCTCCGTGCACGGTGTCCAGCGCCCAGTCGAAGTGGACGGACAGGACGGTGCCGATCTCGCCCGAGGCGATGACCTCGCGCAGCGCGGAGTTGCGGGGCGAGTACCGGTAGTTGAACGTCATCGTCAGGTCGCGGCCCGTCTCGGCGACGGCGTCGGTGATCCGCCGAGCCTCCTCGGCGGTGGCGGCGATCGGCTTCTCGACGACGACGTCGGCGCCCGCCCGCAGCGCGCGGGAGACCAGGTCGGCGTGGGTGTTGTCGATGCTCGTGACGATGACGCGGTCGACCTGCTGCTCCGCGACGGCCTTCTCGAGGTCGTCCGGGCCGTAGACGGGGCGCTCGCCGCCCACCGCGGCGGCGACCCGGGCCTCGTGCACGGCGGCCCGGACCGGGTTGGGCTCGACCCACGCGACGATCTCGCCGGTGTCGGCGTGCGCGTCGACGAGGGCCGAGACGTACATCCCGGCGCGGTGCCCGGTGCCGACGACGGCGTAGCGGAGGCGGTCGGAGGTGGTGGAGGGCAACGTCGGACTCCTGTGTCTTCCGGTGACAGAAAGCGGTTTCCCACACTCTACCCGACGAGGTCCCGGGGCCGCCCTTGCTACCTCGCCGGGCGAGGTACTACCTCGGCGAGGGCGGCGCTACCTCGGCGTGCGGGGTACTACCTCGCGGTGGGGGTGAGCACCACCTGGCCGGCCCACGTGAACCCGCCCCCGAACCCGAACAGCAGCGCGGGCGCGCCCGCCGGCAGCCTCCCGGCGTGCCACCACTTGGACATGCCCAGCGGGATCGACGCCGCCGAGGTGTTCCCCGACTCCGTGATGTCGGTGACCACCACGCGGTCCTCGAGTCCCAGCGACTTGGCGAGCGGCTCGATGATCCGCAGGTTCGCCTGGTGCGCCACCAGCACCTCGATGTCGTCCAGGCCCAGCCCGGACGCCTCGACCACCCGGCGGGCCCGGTCCGCCGCCCGCGTGATCGCCCACTTGAACACCGCCCGGCCGTCCTGCGCGAACCGCCCGTCCGGCGCCTCGATGCGCACGGCGGGCGTGATCTCGGGCTCCGAGCCCCACACCACGGGGCCGACGGCGGGCTCGTCCGCCGCCTGCAGCACCACCGCACCCGCGCCGTCGGCCGTGAGGATGCAGGTGGACCGGTCGGTCCAGTCGGTGACGGCGGTGAGCTTCTCCGAGCCGATGACGACGGCGGTGCGCGAGGTCCCCGCACGGATCGCCTGGTCGGCCAGGCCCACCGCGTAGGCGAACCCCGAGCAGGCGGTGTTGACGTCGACGACGCCGGGCCCGACGACGTCGCGCAGGTCCGGCTCCTCCTCGCCCTCCGGCGTGCTCGCCCCGGGCTGCACGCCGGTGCGCAGCGCGTACGCCACCCTCCCGGCCGTGTTGGGCGAGCGATCAGCAGCCGTGGCCGTGGCGACGACGATCAGGTCGACGTCGTCGCTCGCCACCCCGGCGTCGGCGAGCGCGTGCTCGGCCGCAGCGGTCGCCATGTCCGCGACCGTGACGTCGTCGGCGGCGACGTGGCGGGTGACGATCCCGGTCCGGGACCGGATCCACTCGTCGTTCGTCTCGACGCGCTGGGCGATGTCGTCGTTCGTCATGACCTGGGCGGGCTGGTGGTGCCCGAGGCCGACGATGCGGGAGCCGGCAGCACCGGCGGGCAGCGTGAGCATGTCACCGATCATTCCACGCGACGGCGGGCGACGACGGCAGCAGGACGGCCCCGCGTCCCGGATGGGACGCGGGGCCGTCAGACGGCACTACCTCGGCGGTCGAGGCACTACCTCGGCGGTCACTTGACCTTGACCGTGACCTCCTTGCTGGTCGCACCGCCACGGGCGTTGCCCACGGTCATCTCGAAGGTGTGCTTGCCGGGCGAGAGCCCGTCGACGACGACCTCCACGGTCCGGGCGCCGTCGGGCAGCACGCGCGTCGCGACGGTCTCACCGTCGACGCGCAGCGTGGCCGACGTCGCCGGCCCGCCCTTCCTGACCGTCGCCGTCGCCGTCACCGCACCCGGCCCGGCCTTCTTGACCTTGAGCTTGACGTGGGCCGGGGCCTCGTCGACCACGACCTCGCCCGCCTCCGCGTCCGTGGTGTACGCCAGGCGCGGCGCGTCCGGCGTCTCCATGCCCTCGCCGATGAAGTACGAGGTGTGCGGCGGCTGGTTGTAGCCCGTGTTCTGCCAGGCCACGGCCACGCGGTACTGCGAGTCCGACATGAGCGTCCGCAGGCGGTGCTCGGTCGGGATCACGGTGGTCGCGATCCGCAGCGCGGTCGAGTCCTCGGTACGGGTGACGATCTCCTCGCGCCAGTCACCGAAGAGGTCCGCCTGCAGCGCCGGCGTGCCCTTGGTGCTGTTGTTCGACAGCGTGCCCTCGGCGCGGTAGATCTCGACCTCCTCGGCGTTCTCGTAGTCCCACTTCGAGATCGTCGGCACCCCGGTCGAGGTGTCGGCGTCCCAGTCGTGGTCGCCGATCTCCGTCAGCAGGTCCCCGTCCCAGAAGGTCAGGAAGTTCGCCGCCGGGATGCTCTCCGCGATGAGCTCGCCCGAGGAGGACATCAGCTGGCCCACCGGGGAGTCCCACGCGGCGTCGCCGCCGACGGCCCAGCCCTCGGCGCCGTCGTACCGCGGGTCGATGTCGCCCATGGCGGCACGGCCCGTGTCGACCTCGGCCGGGATCGACCAGATGATCTCTCCCGTCGCGGCGTCGCGGAACGTGGCGCCCCGCCCCTCGGAGCGGCCGATGTCCTCGTGCGCCGAGAACACCTCCTGCCCCGCGCGCGAGGGGTCGAAGTCCGACACGTGCTGGGCGTCACCGTGCCCGAGCCCGGTGTTGTACAGCACGGTGCCGTCGTCGTCGAGCGTCATCGACCCGTAGAGGATCTCGTCCTTCTGGTCGCCGTCGACGTCGGCCACGGCCAGGGAGTGGTTCCCCTGCCCGCGGTACTCGTCGCCCGCGACGTCGGAGTCGAACACCCACCGCTGCGACAGCTCGGTGCCGTCCCAGTCGAAGGCCGCGACGACGGTGCGCGTGTAGTAGCCCCGGGCGAACAGCATCGACGGCTGCTCGCCGTCGAGGTAGGCGGTCCCGGCGAGGAACCGGTCCACGCGGTTGCCGTAGGTGTCGCCCCACGAGCCGACGTCGCCGCGCGGCGGCACGTAGTCGATCGTGTCCAGCGCGACTCCGGACTCGCCGTCGAACACCGTGAGGTACTCCGGGCCGGACAGCACGTAGCCGCCGGAGGTCCGGAAGTCGGCCCGTGCGTCGCCGATCACGGTGCCGGCACCGTCGGTCGTGCCGTCGGCGGTCTTCATCGCCACCTCGGCCTTGCCGTCCCCGTCGTAGTCGAACACCTGGAACTGCGTGTAGTGGGCGCCGGACCGGATGTTGATCCCGAGGTCGATGCGCCACAGCTGGGTGCCGTCGAGCTCGTAGGCGTCCAGGTAGGTGTTGCCCGTGTAGCCGCCGCGCGAGTTGTCCTGCGCGTTGGACGGGTACCACTTGACGACGTACTCGTACTCCCCGTCCCCGTCGAGGTCCGCCACGGAGGCGTCGTTCGCGGAGTAGGTGTACGGCTGACCGTCCTTGGTGTAGGCGTCCTCCGGCTTGTTCAGCGGGATGTCCAGGGTCTGGGCGTCCCACACGGAGAGCTCGTCGGTGGCCCACCGCTCGACGCCGTCGACGACGGACGCGACCCGGTAGGTGGAGTCCGCCGACCCGTCGGCGTCGACCAGGTTCGTCGAGCCGGTGATCGGCTCGTCCGTGATCCGGCTGCCGTCGCGGTACACGTGGAACCCGATCGACTCCGGGTCGTCGCCCAGCATCCGCCAGCCGACGTAGACGCCGTCGGCGGACTGCGCCGCCACCGGCTGCCGGCCGATCCGCTCCGCCTGGCGCGACAGGTTCGTCACGGCGTCGGAGGTGACCGTCCCCGAGAGCTCGGAGACACCACCGGCGTTCACCGACGCCACGGCGTAGGTGTACCCGATGGTCGTGAGCACGTCGGTGTCGGTATACGCGGGCTCGGCGGCGCGGTCGATCAGGACCAGGTCACCCGCCTCGTCCTCGCGGTACACGTGGTAGAACAGCGCGTCCTCCACGGCCTGCCAGGTGAGGGAGACCTCGTTCTTGGCCACGTCGGTCACGGCGAGGCCCGACGGCGCCGCGGCCGTCGGGACGTCCGGGTCCACCGTGGTGAGCTCGAGGGCGTTGGAGGCGACCGACTCGTTGCCCGCGTCGTCCAGCGCGACGACGGTGTACGTGTACTGCAGGCCGACGTCCGCGGTGGTGTCCACGAACTCGGTCACCGAGGCCTCGACGTCACCGAGCGCGGTCGGCTCGGCGGCGCCGTCGGCGAGGCGGTACACGCGGTAGCCGGCCACGTCCTCGGCCGGCTGCCAGCTCAGCGGGACCTCGACGGCGGACCCGTCGATGGACACGTCGCCCGCGACGAGCTCGGTCGGGGCGTAGAGCAGCGCGGTGATCTCCAGGCCGTTCAACCAGCCTTCGGCGACCACGTCGATCGTGCCGTCCGTGACCACCACGGGCTGGACGATCTTGCTCGAGGTGCTGCCGCGCCCCGCGTTCGAGGAGCCGTAGTCGGTGCCCTCGATCGTCACGCCGAGGCGAGCGGTGCCGATGAGGTCGCCCCAGACGACCTCGACCGCGTAGGTGCCGTTCGGCACGTCGAAGCGCATCGGGTTGCCCGAGCCCGGCAGCAGGAAGTCACGCTGCAGGTCGTCGAGCGCACCGTCGCCCGTGCCGCGGTCACGACCGCCCGGGCCGGCGTCCGAGGTGAAGCCGTAGCCCAGCTCCTCGGTGTACAGGGTGTTCTGGTCGAACGCCGTGTAGCCGTCCTTGGTCGCGTTGCCCGCGAGCTGCACGTCGAACTTGAACAGCGGGGCCTTCGTCTCGATCGTCACGGTGGCCGACGGTGCGGAGTCGCCCGCGCCGTTGACCGCCACGACCTGCAGGTCGTAGGAGGTCCCGGCCTCCAGCCCGGTGACGTCCGCGACGCCGATCGTGGAGGTGGTCACGAGCTCGTAGGCCTCGTCGCCGTCGGCCGAGGCCTTGGCGAACACCTTGTAGATGTCCGCGCCCTCGACCTCGGTCCAGGTCAGCGTGGCGCCGGAGGCGGAGACGCTCCCGGCGACGACGCCGGCCGGGGCGGCGGGCACGTCGGCCGGCGGCTCGGCGTCGACGACCTGCTCGGCGAGCGGGACGTCGAGCTCGGCGGTGTCGAGCGCGACCAGGCGGGCCATCTGGATGGCGCCGTACTCCTGGAAGTGCGTGTCGTCCGTCGTGCCGTCCGGGCGGTTCGGGTAGACCCCGGCCGGGACGTGCAGGAACACGCTCTTGGCGGCCTCCGGACCGATCTCGTCCAGGTACGCCCGCGACGAGGCCGACAGGTCGACGAGCGGGGCACCCGTCGCGGCGGCGACGTCGGTGGCGGCCTGGACGTAGTCCGGGAACGACACGTTGAACTGGCCCGTGTCCGCGTCGAACGAGCGGCGCGAGACCGGCGTGACGATGATCGGCTGGGCGCCACGCTGCACGGCACCCTCGACGAAGGTGTGCAGGTACCAGTAGTAGTCGCCGGGGGCGGCCCAGCGGTCGTCGACGCCGTAGCTGTTGTCGTTGTGCCCGAACTGGACGTAGAGGTAGTCGCCCGGCTTGATCTGCTTGAGCACGGTGTCGAGGCGGCCCTGGCTGATGAAGTTCTTCGAGGACCGGCCGCCGATGGCGTGGTTGTCGACCACGACGTCGTCGGACAGGTACCGCTCGATCATCTGGCCCCAGCCGGCCTGCGGCGCCCAGTACGGGTCGTAGGTCTGCACGGTGGAGTCACCGGTGACGAACACGGTGGGCTGGTCGCCCGCCTCACGGGCGTCCGCGCGGGTGATGGTCAGCGCGTTGAGGTTCGCAGCGCTGCCGGTGACGTCCAGGTTGAGCTGGCCGTCCACCAGCGCGATGTCGAACTGCATCTCGAGGTACTCGCCGGCGGCACGCTCGGTCTGCTGGACCTTGGCCATCTGCTCGGCGGTGATCGCGATGTCGGTGGCGCCCTCGGCGTCCCCGGCGACGAGGTCGACCGTGTAGTCGCCGTTCGGCAGGTCGACGACGAGCTGGCCGCCGTCGGTCGTGACGAAGTCGCCGCGCAACGCGTTCGCCCCGCCGTTGTCGGTCGCGGTCACCACGGAGGCGTCGACGAACCCGAGACGGTTCTCGGCGGTGTAGGCGGTGTCGGCGTCGACCCCGACCGCGCCGTCGGCGACGGCACCCGAGCCGAGGTCGATCTGCAGCGTGCCGTCCTCGGGGAAGGTGGGCTCGGCGGCCAGGGTGCTGACCACGGGTGCGGAGGGTTCGGTGGTGCCCTCGGCGGTCACGGCGAGCGCGCGGTAGTAGTGCACCGCGGAGGTGTCGACGTCGGTGTCGGCGAAGAACACGTCGCGCGACCCGGTGCGGGCGATCTCGGTGTACTCGCCGTCGACGGCGTCGCTGCGCGTCAGCACGTACCCGGTGGCCCCGGCGACCTCGTTCCAGCGCACCACGATCTCGTCGCTGGTGGCGTGGGCGATGCGGACGTTCGCGGGACCGGCGGCGCCGGTGGTGCCGCCGTCGTCCCCGCCGTCGTCCCCGCCGTCGCCGGAACCGTCGTCCCCGCCGTCGTCCCCGCCGTCGCCGGAACCGTCGTCCGGGACCTCGGTGATCACGAGCCCGTTGACGTAGCCGTAGCCCTTGCCGGTGATGCCGAGGTTGAGCTGGCCGTCGGCCACCTCGGCCGTCAGCGTGCCGCTGCTCGTCTGCTCGGCGTCCGCGGTGATGTTCGTGCCCTCGCCGCCCTCGGGGGCGACGGTGGTGCGCACGCTGGAGGTGCCGGCGAGCGTGTCGCCGGTCCAGACCTCGACCTCGTAGGTGCCGTTCGGCACGTCGACCGCGAACTCCCACGCGTCACCGAGCACGAAGTCGCCGGTCATCGGGTCCACGTCGGTGGACCGGTCGCGGGAGGCGGGGCTGCCCGAGGTGATGCCGAACCCGGCCTCCTCGGAGTACGCCGTCGACTCGTCGACGCCCTGGTACCCCTCGGCGACCGGGCCGCTGGGGGTGCCGAAGTCGAAGGACCAGGTGGCGGGGTCGCCCTCGGCGGCCGCCGCGACGCCGGGCGCGAACGGCAGCACGAGGGCTGCCGCGGCCGCGCCGGCCACGAGGGATCGCGCACGGGTGGGTGGTGGTGTGGTCGTACGGTGCCGGTAAGCGCTTTCACGCCCGGCATGCGGAAGCCTGTCTGGCTGCTGCACGGTTCACCTCGTCGTCTCGTCGTTGAGTCCGGTCTGGGCCGGGGACGCGCCCCTCGTCGGTGAGGTTTGTTGTATGGATTTAATGAATGGATTCAAACACGCGTCGTCGTCATGATGCCTGGTCGTCGGGCCGATGTCCAGGCCGGGCCCGGGCACCGCCCGGCACAGGCGGTAGCGTGGCCCACCGAGAGCGGCGACGTCAGGGAGGACCGGATGGCGACCGACCACCGCCCCACGCTGGCCGCCGTCGCCCGCGCGGCCGGGGTGAGCCTCAAGACGGCGTCGCGGGTCATGAACGACGAACCCCACGTCGCGCCGCGCACGCGCGAGCGGGTCCGCTCCGTCGCGCGCGATCTCGGCTTCCGCCGCAACGCCGCCGCAGCCGACCTGGCGCGCGGCGGGAGCGCACCGCTGGTGGGCTTCGTGACCGCTGACATCGCCAACCACTTCTACGCCTCGATCGCCGACGGGATGGAGCGGGCGCTGCGGGGCAGCGGCCACCAGCTCATCACCGCCAGCTCGGACGAGGACCCGGCCCGGGAACGCCGGCTCACCGAGGCGCTCCTCGAGCGGCGGGTCGCCGCGCTGGTCGTCGCGCCGACCGGCGACGACCACCGCTACCTCGCCCACGAGGTGCGGCACGGACCGCCCCTCGTCCTGGTGGACCGGCCGGCGGCCGGCATCGACGCGGACACCGTGGTCATCGACAACGCCGGCGGCGTGCGCCAGGCGGTGGACCACCTCGTGGCGCACGGGCACCGGCAGATCGGGCTGGTGACCGACCACGGGCACCTCTGGACGGCCCGCGAGCGCCGCCTCGCCTTCGTCCGGGCGATGGCCGAGCACGACCTGCTCGTCCCGGACCGGTGGATCCGCGACGGCGCCCACGACGCGGCCGCGGCGCAGCGGCTCGTGACCGGGCTGCTCGACGACCCCGCCCCGCCCACGGCCCTGCTGACCTCGAACAACCGGATCACCGCCGGCGCCCTCCGCGCGCTCCACGCCCGGCGCGCGGCCGGGGGCGACGTCCCGGCGCTCGTCGGGTTCGACGACCTCGAGCTCGCCGATCTGCTGGGCGTCACGGTGGTGGCCTACGACATGGCCGAGATCGGGCGCCAGGCAGCGTCCTTGGCCCTGGAGCGGACGGTGGACCCGACGCTGCCGGCACGGCTGCGGACGGTCGCCACCCGGCTCGTCGCCCGGGGCTCCGGCGAGCACCGCAGCGGCGCTTGAACCCCGGTCATCCAGCATGAGACTCTCACCACTCGGTATGACACCGCTGTCAGAGCGCACGATCGAGGGGATCCGCACGCCCCGGGGAAAGGACTCCAGATGGCCCACGACGAGGCACGCACCACGAGCGCACCCGAGACCGCGCGCTGGCGCGCCGAGGAGGTCCGGCGGCTCCTGGCCTTCGGCGCACCGTCGGTCGACGGGTCCGACGGTGCCGCCTGGCTGGACGACGACGGCCGGCCCGACCGCGGCCAGCCCGTGCACACCTGGATCACGTCGCGCATGGCCCACACCTTCGCCCTGGGCGACCTGCTCGGGGTCCCCGGCTGCGGCGAGCGCGCCGACCGTGCCCTCGCCGGTCTCACCGGCGCCCTGCACGACGACGAGCACGGCGGCTGGTTCGCCGCGCGCGGCCCGGGTGACGCCGTCGACGGCACCAAGGCGGCCTACGCCCACGCGTTCGTCGTGCTGGCCGCGGCGTCGGCGTCCCAGGCCGGCCGGGCAGGTGCGGGCACGCTGCTCGACGAGGCGCTCGGCGTGCTCGACGAACGCTTCTGGGAACCCGGGGCCGGTCTGCTCGCCGACGAGTGGGACCGCGCCTGGACCACCCTGTCGCCCTATCGCGGCATCAACGCGAACATGCACGGCGTCGAGGCCCTCCTGGCGGCCGCGGACGCGACCGGCGAGGCCCGGTGGCGCGACCGGGCGGCCCAGGTCGTGGACCGGACCGCGTCCTGGGCGGCGAGCAACGGGTGGCGGATCCCCGAGCACTTCTCGGTGGACTGGACGCCGGACCTCGAGTTCAACGCCGACCGCCCGCACGACCAGTTCAAGCCGTACGGCTCCACGCCCGGGCACGGCTTCGAGTGGGCACGCCTGATGCTGCAGCTCGACGTCGCCGCCGAGCAGGTGGGACGCCACACGGACACGGCCGTGCAGCTCTTCGACCGGGCGCTGGCCGACGGCTTCGACGGCACCGGGTTCGTCTACACCGTCGACTGGACCGGCAGCCCCGTCGAGCGGCGTCGCTTCCACTGGGTGGCCGCCGAGGCCGTGGCCGTGGCGGAGGTGCTCGCCGTCGTCACCGGGGCGTCCCGGTACGCCGAGCAGGCGGCGGCCTGGTGGGCGCTGATCCGCGAGCGGTTCGTCGACCCCGAGCGCGGCTCGTGGCACCACGAGCTCGACACCTCCGACGAGCCCGCCGGTGAGGTCTGGGCGGGCAAGCCGGACATCTACCACGCGGTCCAGGCGCTGCTCATCCCGGACCTTCCGTTGACGGGCTCCCTCGCCGAGTCGGCGCGACGAGCGGGTCCGGGCACGATCTGACGGCGCTCAGCCCGCGGCCAGCCCGGCCTCGCGGTAGAACCCCACGATGTGCTCGCGGGTCGCCCGCTCCGCGCGGTCCGCGTCGCCGGCGGTCACGGCGTCCAGGATCTCCCGGTGCTCGGCGCACAGCCGCCGCGCGGTGTCCGGCCACGAGGGCAACCCGTCGATCCCCCGGGCCACGTAGTCGTGGACGGCGCTGCGCAGCCCGGTGAGGATCGCCTCGACGAGCTGGTTGCCCGCTCGTCGCGCGACGGCGAGGTGGAAGTCCTGGTCGAGCCGGACGAACGCGTCGACCGCGAGCCCGGGTGCCGACATCTCGCGCACGAGCCGGTCGGCCTCGGCCGCGGGGTCCGGCCCCGCGTCCGGCCCCGCGTCCGGTGCGGCGGCGCCCTCGGGGCGCGGGGCGTGCGCCGCCTCCCGCACCGCCCAGGTCTCCAGCGCCACGCGCGTCGCCACGACGTCGTGCACGGGCAGCGTGCCCGAGGCGACGTGCAGCCGGACGGCGGCGCCGAGCCCGGCCGCGGGCCGGTCGATGACGGTGGCCCCGGCGTCGGGCCCGGACCCCACGGCGGTGCGGATGATGCCCATGGCCTCGAGGATGCGGAAGGCCTCCCGGACGGAGGGCCGCGAGACGCCCAGGTCCTCGGCGAGCGCACGCTCGGCGGGCAGCCGCTCCCCGAGGGCCCAGCGGCCCGCGGCCAGGTCCGACTCGATCCGGGCGAGGACCTTCTCGTGGGTGCGCACGTCCCGATCCTAGCCAACGTGGTCTGACCACACCCGCACCGGTGGGCTACAGTGGTCGGACCACACCCCGGACCAGTTCCCCGCAGCCCCGCCGAAGGAGTCGGACGTGCGCATCGCCCTCGCCGCGACCTGCATCGCGGACACCATGTTCCCCGGCGCGCCACGCGCCACCGTCCGCCTGCTCGAACGCCTCGGGCACGACGTCGTCTTCCCCCGCGGCCAGGCGTGCTGCGGCCAGATGCACGTCAACACCGGTTACTTCGACGAGGCCGTGCCGGTCGTGCGCAACCACGTCGAGACCTTCGCCCCGGTGGCCGACGGCGAGTGGGACGCCGTCGTCGTCCCCTCCGGGTCGTGCACGGGGTCCATCCGGCACCAGCAGGCCATGGTCTGCCGCCGTGCCGGGCTGGACGACCTCGCCACCACGGCCGAGGCCGTCAGCGCCCGGACCTACGAGCTGTCCGAGCTCCTGGTGGACGTCCTGGGGCTCACCGACGTCGGTGCCTGGTTCCCGCACCGCGTGACCTACCACCCGACGTGCCACTCGCTGCGGATGCTGCGGGTCGGCGACAAGCCCCTGCGGCTGCTGCGCGCCGTGGCGGGCATCGACCTGGTCGAGCTCCCGGGCGCCGAGTCGTGCTGCGGGTTCGGCGGCACGTTCGCGCTGAAGAACGCCGACACCTCCGGCGCGATGCTCGCCGACAAGACGGCGAACGTCCGCGCCACCGAGGCCGAGGTCCTCACCGCCGGCGACTACTCCTGCCTGATGCACATCGGCGGCGGGCTCTCCCGCCAGCGCGCCGGTGTCGGCACGCTGCACCTCGCGGAGATCCTCGCCTCGACGCGTGAGGAGCCGACGGAGCTACCTCCCGCGCGAGCCGCCCGACAGCCCGCCGACCGCCGGACGGAGGTGGCCCGATGAGCACGTTCCTCGGCCTTCCCGGCCTGCGGCGTCGCGAGGCGACCTCGCCCGAGGGCGGTGACCCGACCGAGCCGTGGGGCGCCGTCCCCCACCCGGACGAGCCGTTGCGCTGGGGCGAGTCCTTCCCGGCCGCGGCGAAGCACACCCTGAAGAACGAGCAGCTGCGGCGCAACCTCGGCCACGCGACCGCGACGATCCGCGCCAAGCGGGCCGCCGTCGTCGACGAGGTTCCCGACTGGGAGGCCCTGCGCGACACCGGCTCCGCGGTCAAGGAGCAGGTCATGGCGCAGCTGCCGGACCTGTTGGCCCAGCTCGAGGAGAACGTCACCGCACGCGGCGGCGTCGTGCACTGGGCGCGGGACGCGGCCGAGGCCAACCGCATCGTCACCGAGATCGCGCGGGCCCGGGGCGCCGACGAGGTCGTCAAGGTCAAGTCGATGGCCACCCAGGAGATCGGGCTCAACGAGCACCTGGCGGACGAGGGCATCGCCGCGATCGAGACGGACCTGGCGGAGCTGATCGTGCAGCTCGCCGACGACATGCCGTCCCACATCCTCGTGCCCGCGATCCACCGCAACCGCGCCGAGATCCGGGACATCTTCCTGGCCCGCATGGGCGACGCTCCCCCGGACCTGTCCGACGTCCCCCGCGAGCTCGCCATGGCCGCCCGGGCGCACCTGCGCCGCAAGTTCCTCTCGGCGAAGGTCGCGGTGTCCGGCGCGAACTTCGGCGTCGCGGACACCGGGACGCTGGCCGTCGTGGAGTCCGAGGGCAACGGGCGCATGTGCCTGACGCTCCCCGAGACGCTCGTGACGGTGATGGGCATCGAGAAGCTCATCCCCACGTACACCGACCTCGAGGTGTTCCTGCAGCTCCTGCCGCGATCGTCCACCGGCGAGCGCATGAACCCCTACACCTCGTTGTGGACGGGCGTCACGCCCGGCGACGGCCCGCAGGAGTTCCACCTGGTGCTCCTCGACAACGGCCGCACCGACGTGCTCGCCGACTCCGTCGGGCGCGCCGCGCTGCACTGCATCCGCTGCTCGGCCTGCCTCAACGTGTGCCCCGTCTACGAGCGGGTCGGCGGGCACGCCTACGGGTCGGTCTACCCCGGCCCGATCGGGGCGATCCTCACGCCACAGCTCACGGCGTCGACGGGCGGCGTCTCCGGCGCCGACGACGTCAACGCCTCGCTCCCCTACGCGTCCACACTGTGCGGCGCCTGCTACGACGTGTGCCCGGTCAAGATCGACATCCCGTCGATCCTGGTGGACCTGCGCGCCCGCGAGGTCGACGCCGACCGCGGCAAGCACAAGGTCGACCCGTGGAAGGCCGCCATGAAGGCCGCCTCGTGGGTGATGTCCGACGGCGGCCGGTTCGGGCTCGCGGGCCGCGCGGCCACGCTCGGCCACGGCCTGGGCGGCCGGGACGGGGTGATCTCGAAGGCCCCGCCGCCGGTGTCCGCCTGGACCCGGGAGCGGGACCTGCCGGCTCCCCCGACCGAGACGTTCCGGCAGTGGATGGCCGAGCACGAGCAGGACGGGGGCGAGCGATGAGCGCGCGCGAGGACGTGCTGCACCGGGTGCGCGCCGCCCTCGGCGGCTCCGGCGTGGGCACGACGGCGGCCGGGAAGGTCGGCACGGCGCCCGCGCCCGTGGAGGTGCCCCGGGCCTACCGCGCGGCGGGCGTCCACGGGGCCGGCTCGGCCGAGGTGCTGGAGCAGCTCGTCGACCGGCTGGTCGACTACCGGGCCCACGTGCGGCGGGTGGCGGCGGACGACCTGCCCGCCGTGGTCGCCGAGACGCTTGCCGAGGCGGGTTCCGTCGTCGTGCCGCCCGGGCTCGACGAGGCGTGGCTCGGTGACCTGCCGCGCGACGTCGTCGTCCGTCGGGACGCTCCCGACGCGCCCCTGAGCGCGCTCGACCTGGACGCGACCGGCGCGGTGCTGACCGCCGCGCGGGTGGCGTGCTCGGAGACGGGGACCATCGTGCTGGACGGCGAGCCCGACCAGGGGCGCCGCGCGATCTCGCTGGTGCCGGACGTGCACGTCTGCGTGGTGCGGGCCGACCAGGTGGTCGAGACGATCCCCGAGGCGGTGCGGATCCTGGCCCCGCATGCCGAGCGACCGCAGACGTGGATCTCGGGACCGAGCGCCACGAGCGACATCGAGCTGGACCGGGTCGAGGGCGTGCACGGCCCGCGGACGCTGCACGTGCTGCTCGTCGCCTGATCCACCCTCACCACCCGAAACGCTGTGGGTGCACGACACGCCGCCCGGCCGTTCG